>JBGSSK010000268.1:0-4738 GCA_041737095.1 Parvularculaceae bacterium
CGCAGGCGCGGCCGACAAGGCGCCGCCGGCCAGGACCGATGAGGCCGCCCCGCCCGCGCAGTATGAGACGATTTTTGATGTCGCCGCGCTTGATCGCTGGATCGCCAGCGCCCGTGAACGCGGAATTGTCGCGGTCGACACCGAAACCGACAGCCTTGATGCGATGAGCGCGCGCCTCGTCGGCGTTTCAATGAGCGTCGAGCCAGGCCGCGCCTGCTATATCCCGCTCGGCCACGGCGCCAGCGGGCTTGCTTTCGACGACGCGGAGACCTCGAGACAATTGCCGCAAGACGTCGCGATCAAGCGGTTGAAGCCGCTGCTCGAGGACGCGTCGATCCTGAAGGTCGGCCAGAACATCAAATACGACATGCACATATTCGCAGGCTGCGGCGTCGCCGTCGCGCCGATCGACGACACGATGCTGATCTCCTATGCGCTTGATTGCGGCGCCGGCGGTCACGGCATGGACGAACTCGCGCGCCGCGTCCTGCAGCATGAGACGATCAAATTCTCCGATGTCGTCGGATCGGGAAAGAAACAGAAAACCTTCGACGAAGTCGCGATCGACAAGGCGACCGCCTACGCCGCCGAGGACGCCGACATCACGCTGCGCTTGCATCAACAGCTGAAGCCGAGGCTCGCTGCGGAAGGAAAGGCGACCGTCTACGAAACGCTCGAACGCCCCCTCGTTCCGGTCATTCTCGCGATGGAGCGCGCCGGCGTAAAAATCGATCCGGCGGTGCTTGCGCGCCTCTCGGCGGATTTCGCGCAGCGCATGGCGAAGCATGAGGCCGAAGCCCATGAAATCGCCGGCGAGGCGTTCAACATGGGATCGCCGAAGCAGATTTCCGACATTCTCTTCGGTCGGCTCGGCCTGCCGGGCGGCAAGAAAACCGGCACGGGCGCGTGGTCTACGTCAGCCGATATTCTTGAGGAACTCGCGGCGGAGGGACACGAACTTCCCCGCGCGATCCTCAACTGGCGCGGGCTCGCGAAACTGAAATCAACCTACACCGATGCGCTTCCCGCATCGATCAACCGCGAGACCGGCCGCGTCCACACGTCCTACAGCCTCGCCGCGACGACGACCGGACGGCTCGCCTCGACCGATCCCAATCTCCAGAACATCCCGATACGGACGGAAGACGGCCGGAAGATCCGCACGGCGTTCGTGCCGGAAAAGGGGAATGTGCTCGTCTCGGCCGATTACAGCCAGATCGAGCTGCGCCTCCTTGCTCACATCGCCGATCTGAAATCGATGAAGGAAGCTTTTGCGAAAGGCGTCGACATTCACGCGCTGACCGCGTCCGAAATGTTCGGCGTCCCCGTCGAGGGCATGGACCCCGCCGTCCGCCGCCGCGCCAAGGCGATCAATTTCGGCATCATCTACGGCATTTCGGCCTTCGGCCTCGCCAACCAGCTCGGCATCGGCCGCAGCGAGGCGAAAGCCTATATCGACAGCTATTTCGAGAAATTTCCCGGCATCCGCCGCTATATGGACGAGACGATCGCCAGCGCAAGGAAGCGCGGCTATGTCGAGACGATCTTCGGGCGGCGCACGCATGTCGCCGGCGTCAACGACAAGAATCCGGCGATGCGGGGCTACGCCGAGCGCCAGGCGATCAACGCGCCGATCCAGGGCGCGGCGGCCGATGTCATCCGCCGCGCGATGATCCGCATGCAGCCGGCGCTCGATCAGGCGCGGCTTTCCGCCCGCATGCTGTTGCAGGTCCATGACGAACTTGTCTTCGAATGCCCGAAAGACCAAGCGGAGGGGACGATCGCGGTCGCGCGCAAGATCATGGAAGCCGCCGCTGAGCCCGCGATTTCAATCAGCGTTCCGCTGGTCGTCGAGGCGCGCGCCGGCGCCAACTGGGACGAAGCGCATTAACTCGGCGCGGGCTCAATTCATTATTTGCGAGCGGCCGCATCGGCTCGCGGCCCGCTCGAAAGCTTCAACGAAAAGATGACGTTGCGCGTGGCTGCCGCCGACGCGCTCCAGGGTCGGCAGGGCGCGCGAGAAGAATTCAGCGGACGCGGCGAAATCATCCGCCGCAAAGGCGTGCACGGCTTCCGCCGCCGGTATCCCGGTTTCACGCCAGAATGATTTGTAGGGCTCGACGGCGGCGTCGGCATTGCGATGCAGCGAGGCGAGAAAGGCGTCGGCCTCGCCGGCCGCGCCAGCGCGCGCCAGCGCATAGAGGTAATGCAGGTCAAGGAACGGCAAAATATGTTCGCCGGCGCGCCGCCGCACCTGGTCGAGCACCGGCGACCAGCGATCGCCGACATCGACGCCGCGCATTTCGAGCCGCCACAGCATCGACACCGCACCGATCTGCTCCTGCGGGAATTCCGGCCACGCCCCCCACAGCCGCGCGTCATAAATAGCCAAGGCTTCCTCGGTGCGGCCGAGCGCCAGGCGAAACAGCGCTGCGTGCCACCAATTGTGGTCGCGAATGAATACGCCCTTCTTTTCCCAGGTATGCGCGCAATGATCGAGCCAGCGCGCCCCGTCGCGGGCGCGGCCTTCCGTTTCCATCACATGCGCGACCGCATGATGCGCCCACGCGTCGTCGATCGCGATTTCAACGGCGCGCATTCCTTCTTCCTCTGCTTCCTCGAGGCGGTGGTTTTGCTCAAGCGCGAACGCGATCATGCCATGCGCATAAGGCTCGCCTTCGAAAACGATCCGCGCGCGTTCTCCGAAACGCAGCAGCGCATGTCGGTCGCCGAGATTGAACGCGTGATACTGGCCCCATTTGATCGCGCAGAGATCGGCGGGCCAGCGTACGGTCAATTCGTCGAGCACGGCGAGCGCGCGGCGGTAATCGTGCGCCGCCCAGGATTCAACGGCGGCGGCGAACAGGCGCTCGCGATCGGTCGCAATGCTCTCTGCGTGACGCATTCGCTGCAGGTAGGGCGCAGCATGCGTCCAGCCTTCCGCGCCCTCGAAGGCGAGGTGCAGGGCGGCGGCATGTGCGTTAAGGAGCGCCGCATCCGGCGCGCCGTCGGCGATTGCGAAGAGGTCGCGCAGCCGCGAACCATAAGAGAGGAATTCCCGGACATACTTGTCATAGCCCGCCGCCGCTTCAAGCGTGGCGTTGGACAACGGCAATCCGGAAAAATCTGCGGCTTTCATCACCGACCTTTCACCATGAAGCGCCGCGCCGCGCCAGCGGCTTTATCGTCACAAGGCTTCACAATGACGCAAAAACCCCCGCCTTGCGGCGGGGGTCTGGTTGGTGAAGAACTTATCGGCCCCGGAGGTCAGTCGTTCCGCATGATCCCGAGAATATTGAGGATATGCACGAACAGCGTGACGAAAGAGCCGTAAAGCGCGAACGCGCCGAAAATCGCCGCGCGGTCATTCGCTTCGCCGCCCTCGCGATACATCTCCTTGATCATCTGCGTCTCATAGGCGGTGACCGCCGAGAAGATCAGCACGACGCCGCATGAGGTCAGAAGGCTCATCAGGGTCGACTGGAAGATGATCGCATTAAGGACGATCGCGATTAAAAGGCCGATCGACGCCATGAACAGGAACGTGCCGATCGGCGACAGGTCGCGCTTGGCGGTGTAGCCGTAAAGGCTGGTTGCGCCGAAGACCGACGCGGTGATGAAGAACGCCTTGTAGATTTCGGACGCGGCGCCAGCTGCATTGAAGGCGAAGAGCATCGGCGCGATCATCGCGCCCCAAGCTGCGGCGTAAATCCAGAAAAGTCCGTGCGCCGCCGTTCGCGATCCCGAGAAAATGATGCGCGGCGCGAAGAAGCCGATGCCGAGGATCGCGGCGAACAGCACCCATTTCAGCGGCGTCCCGGCGATCGTCTGGACCATCGCGGGGTTTGATGCGACAGCGAGCGACACGAGGCCCGTGCCGGCGACCGCCATCGCCATGTAATTATATACGCCGAGCATATACTGGCGCAGGCCCTGATCAATTGCACGGCCGTCGGCCCGGGCGACAGTTGCGCCGTAATTCCTGCCTCTATCGTTCATGGTCGGATAAGCCTTTCCTTGCTCACAAAACGCTAGCCCCAATATCGGGATTTCGAAGCGGGCTTACAAGACCGCGCGCTTCGGTTTCGGCCATTGAAACATGATTTTAACGACGTTAACGGATTCGCAATCGGCTCGCGAAAAACCCGTCGAGACCGCCCTCCGCGCTCATCATCGCGGGATGGGTCCTGAGGTCGCCGTCCCGAGTGATCGCGGCGAGTCCGCCGATCTCCGCCGGCGTGACAGCGAGGCGTTCGACGCCCGGATGTCGGGCGAGCGCCGCCGCCGCCTGCTTCTCGCCCTCCTCGGGCTGCAGCGAGCAGGTGCAATAGACGAGAACGCCGCCCGGCTTTAGGAGCGACAGCGCCTTGTCGATCATCCGGGCCTGCACCGCGGCGAGCGACGAGAGGTCGGTTTCGGTCTTCGACCAGAGAATGTCCGGGTGACGCCGGATCGTGCCGGTGGCGGTGCAGGGCGCATCGAGCAGGATCGCATCGGCAAGCCGCCCCGGGGCCCAATCGAGAACGTCCGCCTTGATCGTTTCGGCGACGAGCGAAGTGCGCGCGAGGTTTTCGGCGATCGTCTTCAGGCGCGATCCCTCGCTGTCGACGGCGATGACCTCGGCGCCGGCCGAAGCGAGCTGCATGGTTTTGCCCCCAGGCGCGGCGCAAAGGTCGAAAACGACCTTGCCGCGGACGTCGCCGAGGAGCCGGGCGGGCAGGGCGGCGGCGGCGTCCTG
>JBGSSK010000285.1:0-4016 GCA_041737095.1 Parvularculaceae bacterium
CGCACGGGGTCGCCAGCGGCGACCCGGGGCCTGACAGCGTCGTCCTGTGGACGCGGGTTTCGGCGCCGACCGACGCGCCGATCCGCGTCGCCTATGAAGTCGCGACTGACGCCGGGTTCGCCGATATCGTCGCGGCCGGGGAAACCGACACCGGGCCCGAACGCGATTACGCCGCCAAGATCGTCGCAACGGGCCTCGCGCCCGGAACGCGATATTTCTATCGCTTCCAGGTCGAAGACACGCTGTCGCCGGTCGGGCGCACCAGGACCCTGCCGACCGGCGCCGTCGACGCCGCGCGTTTCGCCGTCGTTTCCTGCTCTAACGTGCCCTTCGGCTATTTCAACGTGTACGATCTATTGTCGAAGCGAGATGATATCGACGCGGTTCTCCATCTCGGCGATTACATTTACGAATATGGCGCGGCTGCGGGGCAATATGGCGCCGATGTCGGCGATCGCCTCGGCCGCATTCATCAGCCGCCGCATGAATTGATTAGCCTCGCCGATTACCGGACCCGACACGCGCAATACAAGTCTGACCCGGGCGCCAGGGCCGCGCACGCCGCGCATCCGTTCATCGCCATCTGGGACGATCACGAGACCGCCAATGATTCCTGGAAGGACGGCGCGCAGAACCATCAGCCCGACGCCGACGGCGACTGGCAGGCGCGCAAGCGCGCCGCGCTGCAGGCCTATTACGAGTGGATGCCGATACGCGACCCGCAGCCGGAACAGCCAAGAGAAGCGATCTTCCGGGCGTTTTCGTTTGGCGACCTGTTGTCGGTGACGGCGCTCGAGACGCGGCTGATGGCGCGCGCGCAACCGGTCGAATACAATGCGATCGTCCCGACTCTGACATCGCCCGAAGCGATCTCGAAATTTCGCGACGAAACCTTGTGGGCGCCGGAACGGCGGTTGATGGGCGACGCGCAACTCGCCTTCGTCAAGGAGGCGTTCAGGAAGTCGGTCGCGGCGGGGCAGAAATGGCGGCTCCTCGCCAATCAGGTGATCATGGCGAAAGTGACGGCCCCTAACCTCGAGCCGCATTTGACGGAGGAAAATCTCGTCGAACTTGAAGCGGAATGGGACCAGGCGCGGGCCTTCGTCAAATTCTCGACGATGGGGCTTCCGGTCAATCTCGACGCCTGGGACGGTTATCCGGCGGCGCGCGAGCGCCTTTACGATGCTGCGCGGGAGACCAAAGCCGACGGCCTCGTCGTGCTGACTGGCGACACCCATACCTGGTGGGCGAACGACCTGACGGCGCGCGATGGAAAGCACATGGGCGTCGAACTCGGCGTTCATTCGGTGACGTCGCGCTCGCCCTATCGCAAGGAGTTTCTGGGCGGCAAAGGCGCCGAATATGCGCTGCTGACCGGCCGCGACAATCCGGATGTCCGGTATATTTCCGGCGAAGATCACGGCTATATCCTGCTCAGCGTAACGAGAGACGAAATCGACGCGAAATTCATGGCGGTCAGCACCGTCGAGGCGCCGACTTATGACGGGTTCGAGAAGGCGGCGTTCAAGATCCGCAAATCGGCGGGCGCCGCCCAATATGTCGATGTCAGCGGTTTGTCGCCCGCCGAGAGAGCGGTATTCTGATGATGCGGCGTCGACCCCTCGGGACGGCGCAGCGTTTGACCGTCACCGGCGGCCTTGTCGCCGCCTATGGCTGGTGGCTTTTCTCCTTCGACAGTCCGTGGACGCGCGCTGCTCGTTCCGTCGACAGACGCTTGCCGGAAACCGTCGCCGGCTTTCCGGAGGAAAATCCCGCGGCGGCGCTGACGGGCTCGTCCTTCCCTGGCGCGGATTATCTATGGTTCCAGGCGTTCGATCTCGTCTTCGCTGCGCTGGCGGCGATTTTCGCGATGCGCGCTATCGGCGCGGGGGCCCGCCGGCTGGCGGTCCCGGCGATGGACGCGCGGCTGCTGATGGCGACGCCGGCGCTTTATTTCGCTTTCGAGTTCATCGAGAACATGCTGTTGGCGGGCTTTGCGGCCGGGATTGCGGCGCCGTCCGGCGCGCTCGCGTTGATCCAGCACGCGGCGACAACCGGAAAATTCGCCGGCGGGCTCGTCTCGGCGCTGTTCGCGATGATCGGCTATGCGACAATCGGCGCAACAACTGTCAACAAATTCGCAGAAAGATGGACATGAGCGGACTACTCGGAACAATGATCTTCTGTACACTGAGAGAAGGACCATGACAGCCGCCAACCTCATCGATTTTGCGCGGCGCCTTCCGAAGGCCGAACTGCACCTTCATATTGAAGGCAGCCTAGAGCCGGAAATGCTGGTCGCGCTGGCGCGCCGCAACGGAATCGACATTGCCTTCCGCTCGGTCGAGGAGGTGCGCGCCGCCTACCGGTTTTCCAACTTGCAGGAATTTCTCGATATCTATTATCAGGGGATGAACGTTCTCCGCACCGAGGAGGATTTCTTCGACCTGACGATGGCGTATCTGAACCGGGCGCGCGCCGATAATGTCCGCCACGCCGAGATATTCTTCGACCCGCAGGGACACACGACGCGCGGCGTGCTTTTCAACGTCGCGATCAGCGGCATTCTGACGGCGCTCGAAATGAGCCGCGCGCAGTTCGGCATGACATCGAAACTGATCATGTGTTTCCTGCGTCACCTTTCGGAAGAAGACGCTTTTGCCGCGCTGGACGAGGCCGAGCCGTGGCTCGACCGGCTCGCCGGCGTCGGCCTTGATTCATCGGAGGTCGGCCATCCGCCGGAAAAGTTTGCGCGCGTCTTTGCGGCGGCGAGGGAACGCGGGCTCAAGCTCTGCGCGCATGCGGGCGAGGAAGGCCCGCCCGACTATGTGCGCAGCGCGCTCGACGTCCTCAGGATCGATCGCCTCGATCACGGGAACCGGTCGCTTGAAGATGCGGCGCTTGTCGCGCGCCTGAGGCAAAGCGGCATGACCCTGACGGTCTGCCCGCTTTCCAATCTGAAGCTTTGCGTGGTTAGGGACATGGCCGCGCATCCGTTGAAAAAGATGCTGGACCTCGGCCTTAAAGCGACGGTCAATTCAGATGACCCCGCCTATTTCGGCGGTCATGTCATGGCGAATTTCGAAGCAGTCATCACGGCGCTGGCGCTTGACGCCGAAGACATCCGCGCGCTTGCGATCAACAGTTTCGCCGGCTCGTTCCTGAATGACGGGCAGAAACGCGCGCATATCGCAGCGATTGAGAAAGTCCCGATCTAATCGTCGTGAATCCGGCTGATCTTCGAGCCTTCGAGGGTAAGATTGTACATCAGGCCCTTGCTGTCGAAGATGAAGGCTACAATCGGCTGATCGAGCGTCGTCGTATCGATGGCGCCGCCAGCGCCGAGCGTGACGACGGTCACGTGTGCGTCGACGCCGATCTCCCAACCCTGACTTGCGCGGAATTTTTCCAGCGCCTTCTGGTCTAGGAAAACGATGATCTGACGGCGCGCCGTCGCGCCGAGCTGGAAACCGATCGAGGCGGCCGCCGTGTTGTAATAGGCGGCTGTGCGGCCGCCGATCCGCAGCGCGCCCTCGCCATATTCGCCGCCGATACCGATGCCGGCCTTCTTGACCGACGGGAAGACGAGAACGCCGACCGATTTTGCAAGGACGGCGTCGGCCCCGCCGATCTGCTCGCGAAATTCCGACAGCGCCTTGTTGACGCGGCGGCCGATCTTCGATTTGGACGCAGCGTCCGCGACGCCGGTCAGCGCGACGCAAGCGACGACAAGCGCCATCAGCAATCGGTTCGCCTTTATCGACATCATCAGAGTCTCCATCATTTCTTAGCCGAAATTGATCTTACCCGTCTAATTGGGCTGAATTGGGGAAGGCGGCAATATCTGTCCAAAAGTTTAGGCTTTGCCGCGCGTGAGCGCGTCGCGGAACGCGTCCAGCCGCTCGGCGTATCTGGCGCTCATCGCAGCAATCGTCGCCGCATCCGCCTTTTCCGGCGCCCCGGCGTCGAAGGGCGGCGCCGGATCATATTCAAGGCCGAGCTGGATCGCCCGCGCG
>JBGSSK010000292.1:0-10506 GCA_041737095.1 Parvularculaceae bacterium
GATCATGACGATCGTTCCGGTCATTCCGCCGGAACTTCGCCCCCTCGTTCCGCTCGACGGCGGCCGCTTCGCGACGTCGGATCTGAACGACCTTTATCGCCGCGTGATCAACCGCAACAACCGGTTGAAGCGCCTGATCGAGCTGCGCGCGCCGGACATCATCGTCCGCAACGAAAAGCGCATGCTGCAAGAAGCGGTCGATGCGCTCTTTGACAACGGTCGCCGCGGCCGCGTCATCACCGGCACCAACAAGCGTCCGCTGAAGTCGCTTTCCGACATGCTGAAAGGCAAACAGGGCCGCTTCCGTCAGAACCTGCTCGGCAAGCGCGTCGACTATTCCGGCCGTTCGGTCATCGTCGTCGGTCCGGAACTGAAACTTCACGAATGCGGGCTGCCGAAAAAGATGGCGCTCGAACTCTTCAAGCCGTTCATCTATTCGCGCCTTGACGCCAAGGGTCTCTCCGCGACCGTCAAGCAGGCGAAGAAGCTGGTCGAAAAAGAACGCCCCGAAGTGTGGGACATTCTCGACGAAGTCATCCGCGAGCATCCGGTTCTTCTGAACCGCGCGCCGACGCTTCACCGTCTCGGCATTCAGGCGTTCGAACCGAAGCTGATCGAAGGCAAGGCGATTCAGCTGCACCCGCTCGTCTGCACCGCGTTCAACGCGGACTTCGACGGCGACCAGATGGCCGTGCACGTCCCGCTCGCGCTGGAAGCGCAGCTTGAAGCGCGCGTTCTCATGATGTCGACGAACAACATCCTTTCGCCCGCGAACGGCAAGCCCATCATCGTGCCGTCGCAGGACATCGTTCTCGGCCTTTATTACATCACGATCGAAAAATCGGGCGAGCCGGGCGAGGGGATGGTCTTCTCCTCGATGTCGGAAATCGAGCACGCCCTCGAGGCCGACGCGGTGACGCTGCATACGAAGATCCGCGCCCGCTGGGAATCTGTCGACCGGGACGGCGCGCCGATCCGCGAGATCGTCGAGACGACGCCGGGCCGGATGAAGCTGGCGCAGGTCCTCCCAAAAGACGGCAACGTGCCGTTCGAGGTCGTCAACCAGCTTCTCACGAAGAAAACCATCCAGGGGCTCATTGATATCGTCTACCGCCACTGCGGCCAGAAAAAGACCGTCATCTTCGCAGACCGCATCATGGATCTCGGTTTCAAGGAAGCCTGCAAGGCCGGCATTTCCTTCGGCAAGGACGACATGGTCATTCCGGCGGCCAAGCAGAAGGAAGTCGAGGCGACGCGCGATCTCGTCCGCGATTACGAGCAGCAATACGCCGACGGCTTCATTACGCGGGGCGAGAAATACAACAAGGTCGTCGACGCTTGGGCCAAGTGCACCGACAAGGTCGCTGACGCGATGATGAAGGAGATTTCCGCCAAACGCATCGACAAGGAGACCGGCCGCGAGATGGAGGTGAACTCCATCTATATGATGTCGCACTCCGGCGCACGGGGCTCCCCGGCCCAGATGAAACAGCTCGCCGGCATGCGCGGCCTGATGGCCAAGCCCTCGGGCGAGATCATCGAAACGCCGATCATCTCGAACTTCAAGGAAGGCTTGACCGTTCTTGAATACTTCAACTCGACGCACGGCGCCCGCAAGGGTCTCGCCGACACCGCGCTCAAGACCGCGAACTCCGGCTACCTGACGCGCCGTCTCGTCGACGTTGCGCAGGACTGCATCATCCGCGAGCTTGATTGCGGCACCGAAAACGGCATCACCATCGACGCCGTCATCCAGGGCGGCGAAACTGTCGTCACGCTCTCGCAGCGCATTCTCGGCCGCACCGCGCTTGTCGACATCGCGCATCCGAAAACCGGCGAAATCCTCGCGCGGCGAAATGACGAGATCAACGAGGAACAGGCGGAAGAAATCGAAGGCGCCGGCGTCCTCAAGGTCCGCGTCCGCTCGGTTCTCACCTGCGACGCGAAAGTCGGCATCTGCGGCAAGTGCTACGGGCGCGACCTTGCGCGCGGCAGCCATGTCAATGTCGGCGAGGCGGTCGGCGTTATCGCCGCGCAGTCGATCGGCGAGCCCGGCACGCAGCTCACCATGCGCACGTTCCACATCGGCGGCACGGCGCAGGTCGGCGACACCTCGTTCATCGAGGCGAGCCATGACGGCAAGGTCGTTCTTGAGAACCGCAATGTCGTCAAAAACTCCGACGGCGACCTGATTGTCATGGGCCGCAACACCTTTGTGAAGATCGTCGACGGCGACGGCAAGGAACACGCTTCCTACAAGGTCTCCTACGGCACCAAACTGCGCATCGACGACGGGCAGAAGGTGACGCGCGGCCAGCGCATGGCCGACTGGGACCCGTATACGCTGCCGATCCTCACCGATCTCGCCGGCAAGGTGAAGTTCGAGGACCTGCAGGAAGGCTTCTCGATGCAGGTCGTCGCCGACGAAGCGACCGGCATCGCCAGCCGCGTCGTCATGGACTGGCGCGCCAATCCGCGCGCCGCGGCGCTCAAACCCTCGATCGTCATCACGGATGAGAAGGGCAAGCCCCTGAAACTCGAAACCGGCAGCGAAGCGCGCTACCAGCTCCCGGTCGACGCGATCCTGTCAGTCGAGGATGGCGACGCTATCCGTGTCGGCGACGCGCTCGCGCGTATTCCGACCGAAGGCGCAAAGACCCGCGACATCACCGGCGGTCTGCCGCGCGTTGCGGAACTCTTCGAAGCGCGCCGGCCGAAGGACCACGCGATCATCGCGGAAGTCGACGGACGCGTCGAATTCGGCCGCGACTACAAGAACAAGCGCCGGATCCGGATCGTGCCGACCGACGAAAGTATCGAGCCGATCGATTACCTCGTCCCGAAAGGCAAGCACATCACCGTCCAGGAAGGCGACTTCATCGGAAAAGGCGAATTCCTGATCGACGGCAACCCGGCGCCGCATGACATTCTCCAGATCATGGGCATCGAGGCGCTGGCGAATTACCTCATCAACGAGATCCAGGAGGTCTATCGCCTTCAGGGCGTGCCGATCAATGACAAGCACATCGAGGTGATCGTCCGCCAGATGCTGCAGAAGATCGAAGTCTCCGATCCCGGCGACTCGCTGTTCCTGAAGGAGGAGCAGGTCGACAAGCTTGAGTTCGAAGAGACGAACATCAAGCTCGAAGATCAAGGCAAGCGTCCCGCGAAAGGCGCACCGGTCCTTCTCGGCATCACCAAGGCCTCGCTGCAGACGCGCTCCTTCATCTCTGCGGCTTCGTTCCAGGAGACGACGCGCGTCCTCACCGACGCCGCCGTCAACGGCAAGGTCGACAATCTCGAGGGCCTCAAGGAGAATGTCATTGTCGGCCGTCTCATCCCGGCCGGCACTGGCGGCATGATGTCCCGGCACCAGGTCGAGGCGGAGCGTCGCGACCAGGCCCTTATCGACGAGCGCGAGCGTCGTCGAGATGCAGCCTCCGCGGCCGCGCTGCCGGCCCCGGAAGAACAGCCAGAGCCTGCCGCGGCTCAGTGAGGGGTCGACGTTGGAGAAACGGCGGCTGAAAGGCCGCCGTTCTTTTTTGTCGGTTCACGGGGGCGGCAAATCGGGCGATGGTCCGGCTCTTGAATGCGGGCGAGGCGATGACGGCTTCAACGACACCGCCGGCGGACGACGATCTCGTTTTTATCTGCGGCGCGCTGCGGTCGGGGACGACCTTGCTGCGGCTGATGATCAATGATCACCCGGCGCTGTCAAACCCCGGCGAAATGGATTTCCTGTTCGAACGGCCGGCGCTCAAAGGCGGCGTCCCGGACATGGCGGCCTATGCGCGCGAATTGCGCTTCAACCGGGTGTTCACGAAACTCGGTCTTAGCCTTGATCCTGACCTCCGTTATGAAGAGCAGATCCGGGCTTTGGTCAGCAGCCTCCGGACGCCCGGCAAGCGTCTTTCGATCAACATCCACCGGCATTTCGACCGGATACCGGTGATTTTCCCCGAAGCGCGTTTTGTCCACATGCTGCGCGACCCGCGCGATGTAGCGAAATCCTCGATCGGCATGGGCTGGGCCGGCAATGTCTATCACGGCGTCGACCACTGGATCGCCTCGGAGCGTGATTTCGAGCGCCTCTCGGCGCTGGTCCCGACAGCGCGCATCCATACGCTCCGCTATGAGGACCTCTTGCGTGCGCCGGAGACCGAACTCGCGCGGCTCTGCGGCTTTCTGGGCGTCGCCTTCGATCCGGCGATGCTCGACTATCCCTCGCATACCACCTATGGGGCGCCGGACGCCTCGCTGATCGACCAGTGGCGGCGCGAGCTTGGCGCCTCCGATATCGCGCTCGTCGAGGGAAAACTCGGGGGGATGCTGGCGACGCGGCGCTATGAGCCGTCCGGCGAGCGTCCGCGGACGCCGGGCGCGTTCGAATCGCTTCGGCTCTCGCAGGCGAACCGGATCGGCCGGATCGCCTTTTCGGCGCGCCGCAATGGCGTCTTTCTGACGCTGTTCGACCTTGTCGCCCGTCGTTCGCCCTGGCCGGCGCTTCGCGACTTCAGTCGCCGACGCATCGCCCGTAACGAATTGCGCTTCCTCAAATAGAGGAATGTAGCGGAAAGCCGCGCCGGCGCAGTATTTTCAGCGTAATTGCGCATTTGCAGCCGCCTGTCACGCATCAGTCAAAAAAATCAACCAATTCGCGGACCGCGCTATTGACCCACCCGACTCGCGCAAGTAGGAAGAGCGCCGCTGAAAGGCCGGCAGTCAGTCCATCTGAAACGCGGTCAGTTTAGCCGAACAAGTGTCCTGGGTTTGGGCGGTGATCCACAAGTGTGGGAGCCGCTCGTTTGCGTCGTTTGCGGAACCCCCGCCGCCGGCGCGCGCCAAGCCCCGAATTCGATTGCTGCAAACGGGTCCCCGACGGGGAAATCGCCCGATCCTGGAGTGCGCATGCCGACGATCCAACAGCTGATCCGCAAGCCGCGGAGCCCGCGCCGGAAGATCAACAAGGTTCCTGCGATGCAGGCGAACCCGCAAAAGCGGGGCGTATGTACGCGCGTTTACACAACGACGCCGAAAAAGCCGAACTCGGCCCTCCGCAAGGTCGCGAAAATTCGCCTGACCAACGGCTTTGAAGTCATCGGCTACATACCCGGCGAAGGCCACAATCTGCAGGAACACTCGGTCGTGCTCATCCGCGGCGGCCGCGTGAAAGACCTTCCGGGGGTTCGCTATCACATCATTCGCGGCGTCCTCGATACGCAGGGCGTCAAGGACCGCAGGCAGCGCCGGTCGAAATACGGCGCCAAGCGTCCGAAATAAGCGAGGGTCCCATGTCACGTCGTCACCGCGCAGAAAAACGCGAAAATCACCCGGACCCGAAATTCGGCGATCTCGCCGTTTCGAAGTTCATGAATTACGTCATGTATGACGGCAAGAAATCCGCCGCCGAGAAAATCGTCTATGGCGCGCTCGAGCGGATCGAAGGCAAGCTTCGCCGCCCGCCCGTCGACGCCTTCAAAGAGGCGCTCGATAATGTGATGCCGGCGATCGAAGTCCGGTCGCGCCGCGTCGGCGGCGCCACGTACCAGGTGCCGGTCGAAGTCCGCCCCGAGCGCCGTGTAGCGCTCGCCATGCGCTGGATCATTACCGCCGCCCGCGCTCGCAACGAAACGACGATGGTCGATCGGCTGTCGAATGAGATCATGGACGCCGCGCAGAACCGCGGCTCAGCGGTCAAGAAGCGCGAAGACACGCACCGGATGGCGGAAGCCAACCGCGCCTTCTCGCACTACCGCTGGTAAATGTCAGAGTATTGAGGATCGAGCCGATGGCCCGCACGCACAAATTAGAGGACTACCGGAACTTCGGCATCATGGCCCACATTGATGCGGGCAAGACGACGACGACCGAGCGCGTTCTCTATTACACCGGCAAGAGCCACAAGATCGGCGAAGTCCATGACGGCGCCGCGACCATGGACTGGATGGAGCAGGAGCAGGAGCGGGGGATCACCATCACCTCGGCTGCGACGACGTGCTTCTGGAAAGAAAAGCGCCTCAACATCATCGATACGCCGGGCCACGTCGACTTCACGATCGAAGTCGAGCGGTCCTTGCGCGTTCTCGACGGCGCGGTCTGCCTTCTCGACGGCAACCAGGGCGTCGAGCCGCAAACCGAAACGGTCTGGCGCCAGGGCGACAAGTACAATGTTCCGCGCATTATCTTCGCCAACAAGATGGACAAGATCGGCGCCGATTTCTATTTCTGCCTCGACTCGATCAAGCAGCGCCTTGGCGTCAAGGCCGTCCCGCTACAATTGCCGGTCGGCATCGAGGCCGATTTCCGCGGCGTCGTCGATCTCCTTGAGATGAAGTGCATCATCTGGGAAGAGGAAACCCTCGGCGCGAGCTTCCATGACGAGCCGATTCCGGCCGATCTCCAGGCTAAGTGCGAAGAATACCGCGCCGCGATGGTCGAGGCGTGCGTCGAACTCGATGACGACGTCATGGCCGAGTATCTCGATGGCAAGGAGCCGGATATCGCGACGCTGAAGCGCCTTATTCGCAAGGCCGTCAACGGCAATATCTGGTACCCGGTCCTCTGCGGCTCGGCGTTCAAGAACAAGGGCGTGCAGCCGCTTCTCGACGCGGTCGTCGACTACCTGCCGAACCCGATCGAAGTTCCCGCGATCAAGGGCATCCATCCGGATACCGAAGAGGAAATGACGCGCAAGTCCTCCGACGATGAGCCGCTTGCGATGCTCGCGTTCAAGATCATGAACGACCCGTTCGTCGGCACGCTCACTTTCTGCCGCGTTTATTCGGGGCATCTTGAATCCGGCACCGCCCTCACCAACACGGTTAAGGGCAAGAAAGAGCGCGTCGGCCGCATGCTCCAGATGCATGCGAACAGCCGCGAGGAAATCAAGGAAGCCTTTGCGGGCGATATCATCGCGGTTGTCGGCCTCAAGGACACGACGACCGGCGATACGCTCTGTGACCCGGCCAAGCCCGTCATCCTCGAGCGCATGATCTTCCCGGAGCCCGTCATCGAACTCGCGGTCGAGCCGAAAACCAAGGCAGACCAGGAGAAGATGGGCCTCGCGCTGCAGCGTCTCGCCGCTGAAGACCCGTCGTTCCGCGTTTCGACCGACGAGGAATCCGGTCAGACGATCATCAAGGGCATGGGCGAACTCCACCTCGACATTCTCGTCGATCGCATGAAGCGGGAGTTCAAGGTTGAAGCCAATGTCGGCGCCCCGCAGGTCGCCTATCGCGAGTGCTTCACGCGGCCCTACACGATCGACTACACGCACAAGAAGCAGACCGGCGGCACCGGCCAGTTCGCGCGCCTGAAGATGAACATCATCCCGCAGGAGCCGGGCAAGGGCTACGAATTCGAATCGAAGATCGTCGGCGGCTCGATCCCGCGCGAATACATTCCGGGCGTCCAGAAGGGCGTCGATTCGATCCGCAATCAGGGCATGCTCGTCGGCTTCCCGATCCTCGATTTCAAGATCGAGCTGATCGACGGCGCCTTCCATGACGTCGACTCGTCGGTTCTCGCCTTCGAAATCGCGGCGCGCGCCGCCATGCGCGAGGCCAAATCGCATCTCGGCATGGCGCTCCTCGAGCCGATCATGAAAGTCGAGGTCGTTGCACCGGAAGAATACACCGGCACGGTCATCGGCGACTTGAATTCGCGGCGCGGACAGATCCAGAACCAGGAAATGCGCGGCAATGCCAACGTCGTTCACGCGATGGTGCCACTCGCCAACATGTTCGGCTACGTCAACACGCTGCGCTCGCAAACGCAGGGCCGGGCGAACTACACGATGCAATTCGACCACTACGAACAAGTTCCGAAAAACGTCCAGGAAGAGGTTCAGGCGAAAATGGCCGGTTAAGGCCGCGATCGCTTCGTAACGAAGTCCACAAAGTCGTCAGGAGACGGAGAAAGTAAAATGGGAAAAGCTAAGTTCGAACGCAACAAGCCGCACGCGAACGTCGGCACGATCGGTCACGTCGACCATGGCAAAACGACCCTGACGGCCGCGATTACGAAGTATTTCGGCGAGTTCAAAGCCTATGACCAGATTGACGCTGCGCCGGAAGAAAAGGCGCGCGGCATCACGATCAACACGGCGCATGTCGAATACGAGACGGCGAACCGCCACTACGCCCATGTCGACTGCCCGGGCCACGCCGACTATGTGAAAAACATGATCACCGGCGCCGCTCAGATGGACGGCGCGATCCTCGTCGTGTCGGCCAATGACGGTCCGATGCCGCAGACCCGCGAGCACATTCTCCTCGCGCGCCAGGTCGGCGTGCCGGCGCTTGTCGTCTTCATGAACAAGGTCGACATGGTCGACGATCCGGAACTTCTCGATCTCGTCGAAATGGAAGTGCGCGAGCTTCTTTCAAAGTACGAATTCCCCGGCGACGACATTCCGATTATCCGCGGTTCGGCGCTGAAAGCGCTCGACGAGCCGGATTCCGAAATCGGCGGCAAGGCGATCAAGGCGCTTCTTGCAGCTGTAGACGCCTATATACCGACGCCGGCGCGCCCGGTCGACCAGCCCTTCCTGCTGCCGATCGAAGACGTCTTCTCGATCTCCGGCCGCGGCACCGTTGTCACTGGCCGCGTCGAGCGCGGCGTTGTGAACGTCGGCGACGAACTTGAAATCGTCGGCATCCGCGCGACCACGAAAACGACCTGCACGGGCGTTGAAATGTTCCGCAAGCTGCTCGATCGAGGAGAGGCGGGCGACAATGTCGGCGTCCTGCTGCGCGGCATCGAGCGCACGGGCGTCGAGCGCGGTCAGGTTCTATGCAAGCCGGGCTCGGTCACGCCGCACACCCAGTTCGTCGCGGAAGCCTACATCCTGACGAAGGAAGAGGGCGGTCGTCACACCCCGTTCTTCACCAATTACCGTCCGCAGTTCTACTTCCGCACCACGGACGTGACCGGCGTCGTCACCCTGAAAGAGGGCGTCGAAATGGTCATGCCGGGCGACAATGTCGAGATCAATGTCGAGTTGATCGTGCCGATCGCCATGGAAGAAAAACTGCGGTTCGCGATCCGTGAAGGCGGCCGCACCGTCGGCGCCGGCATCGTCGCAAAGATCGTCAAGTAAACTAGGAATAGAGCGCGGAGCCGGCCCCCCGGTTCCGCGTTTCCCTCGGAAGCAAAGACCGGACGAAAGAACAAAGGCCAAAGACCCCATGCAACAGAACATCCGCATCAGGCTCAAAGCCTTTGATCACCGCGTCCTTGACGCGTCGACGCGCGAGATCGTCAACACCGCCAAGCGCACAGGCGCGCAAGTGCGCGGGCCGATCCCGCTGCCGACGCGGATTGAGCGCTTCACGGTCAACCGGTCGCCGCATATCGACAAGAAGAGCCGCGAACAGTTCGAGATGCGCACCCACAAGCGCGTGCTCGACATCGTCGACCCGACCCCGCAGACGGTTGACGCGCTTATGAAGCTCGACCTCTCGGCTGGCGTCGATGTCGAAATCCGGCTCGGGGCCTAGAGGAGCAGGCAAGATGCGTACAGGTTTGATCGCACGAAAAGTCGGCATGACCCGCGTCTTCGGCGGCGACGGCGAGCACATCCCGGTGACGGTGATGCAGCTTGAAGGCTGCCAGGTTGTCGGCCAGCGCACCGTTGAAAAGAACGGCTACACTGCGCTTCAACTCGGCGCCGGCGCAGCCAAGGCCAAGCGCCTCTCGAAGGCGGATCGCGGCCAGTTCGCCAAGGCGAATGTCGAGCCGAAGCAGCAGCTCGCGGAGTTCCGCGTCACCGACGACAATCTCGTTGATGTCGGCGCTGAGCTTTCGGCGGCGCATTTCCTCGTCGGCCAGAAGGTCGACGTGACCGGAACGACCGTCGGCAAGGGGTTTGCTGGCGCGATGAAGCGCCACAATTTCGGCGGCCTGCGCGCAACTCACGGCGTTTCGGTGTCACACCGGTCGCACGGCTCGACCGGTCAGCGCCAGGACCCTGGCAAGGTGTTCAAGGGCAAGCGCATGGCCGGCCACATGGGCGATGTTCAGTGCACGACCCAGAATGTCGAAGTCGTCCGCGTCGATGAAGACCGCGGTCTCATCATGCTCAAGGGCGCCATTCCGGGCCCGAAGGGCGGCTGGGTCGAAATCCGCGACGCCGTCCGCAGCGCCGCGCCCAAAGATCTTCCCAAACCCGCCGCCGTCAAAGGCAAGGCCGAACCGGCCGCCGCCGACGCGAGCCAGGGAGCCGAATAATGAAACTCGAAGTCCTCAGCTTCAACGCCGGCAAAGGCGGATCGATCGACCTCGCCGACGAGGTCTTCGGCCTCTCGCCGCGCAAGGACATCCTTCACCGGATGGTCGTGTACCAGCTGGCCAAGCGCCAGGCCGGCACGCACAAGTCAAAGCCGCGCAACGAAGTCACCATGACTTCGAAGAAAATGTACAAGCAAAAAGGCACCGGCGGCGCACGTCACGGCAACAAGGCCGCGCCGCAGTTCCGCGGCGGCGGCACGGCGCATGGCCCGCGCC
>JBGSSK010000305.1:0-2268 GCA_041737095.1 Parvularculaceae bacterium
GGCGAGCGCGCCGCCGACGCGCACCGCGCGCGTCACATCCTCGATGACGCCGACGCCGCCGATCGCCGGGGTCGGCGGAATGGCGACACCGTTAGTCTCATTGTAAAGCGAGACGTTGCCGGAAACGACCGGGTAATGCAGCGCCTCGGCGGCCTCGGCGATGCCCTCGATCGCGCCGACCAGCTGCGCCATGATTTCCGGGCGTTCCGGATTTCCGAAATTGAGGCAGTTGGTGATCGCCAGCGGCGCCGCGCCGACGGCGCAGATATTCCGCCAGGTTTCGGCGACCGCCTGCTTGCCGCCCTCGTGCGGATCGGCGTTCACATAACGCGGCGTCACGTCGGTGGCGATCGCAAGGCCGCGATTGGTTCCGTGAATGCGGACCAGCGCCGCATCGCCGCCGGGGGCGATCACCGTGTCGCCCATGACGGTGTGATCATACTGCTCCCAGATCCAGCGCCGCGAGCACAGATCCGGAGACTGCATCAGCATCCCGAGCGCCGTCAGCATCGAATGCGCGCCGGGACGGTCGGCGATATCGACCGTTTCCTCATGCGTTTCGAATGACTTCGCGTCGATGATGTTGATCTCTCTGAGATTGGCGGCCGCCTCTTCAAGCGGCGCGAAAGATGCGTCGGCGTCGGGCCTGAGGCGCACATAGATTTTCGCCGCGCCCCTGGTCAGCGTCACCCCGACCGCATCGACGCCGGCAAGGCCGGCGACACGGTCATCAATGTAGGCATCGACGAGCGCATTCAGTTCCGCTTCCGATTTCGCCGCAGCCTCGAATGTCACCAGCGCTTCACGGATCCTGACGGTGATGTCCTCCAGCGGCTGCGGCTTTTCGAACGACGCCGCCGGCCGGTCGTAATTCGGCGCGGCGTCGGCGAGCGGCGCGACCGGCAAATCGGCCTCGACGACGCCCTTGTGGCGGATGACGAGCCGCCCAGTGTCGGTCGTGACGCCGATGACGGAAAAATCGACGCCCCATTTCTCGAAGATGGCCCGCGCCGCTTCCTCGCGGCCGGGCTTCAGGACCATCAGCATGCGCTCCTGCGATTCGGAGAGCATCATTTCATAGGCCGTCATGTTTTCTTCGCGCTGCGGCACCTTGTCGAGGTCGAGATCGAATCCGCCGCCGCCTTTCGCCGCCATTTCGCAGGAGGACGAGGTAAGGCCCGCCGCGCCCATGTCCTGGATCGCGATGATCGCATCCGACGCCATCAGCTCGAGACAGGCTTCGAGCAGCAATTTCTCCGTGAACGGATCGCCGACCTGCACGGTCGGGCGTTTTTCTTCCGACGCCTCATCGAATTCCGCCGACGCCATTGTTGCGCCATGAATGCCGTCGCGTCCTGTCTTCGATCCGACATAGACGACCGGGTTGCCGGTTCCGCGCGCCGCGGAATAGAAGATGCGGTGTTTTTCGGCGACGCCGACCGTCATCGCATTGACGAGAATGTTGTTGTTGTAGCCGGAGTCGAAATTCGTCTCGCCGCCGACTGTCGGCACGCCCATGCAGTTGCCATAGCCGCCGATGCCGGCGACGACGCCGCCGACAAGGTGGCGGGTCTTCGCATTCTCCCACGAACCGAAACGCAACGCGTTCATGTTGGCGACGGGGCGCGCGCCCATGGTGAACACGTCGCGCATGATGCCGCCGACGCCGGTCGCCGCGCCCTGATAGGGCTCGATGAAGGACGGGTGGTTGTGGCTTTCCATCTTGAAGACCGCGGCGAGCTTCGTTCCGTCCGGTCCGGCGCCGATATCGATGACGCCGGCGTTCTCGCCCGGCCCGCAGATCACCCATGGCGCTGTCGTCGGCAGTTTCTTCAGATGCCGGCGCGAGGATTTGTAGGAGCAATGCTCCGACCACATGACGGAAAAGACGCCGAGTTCGAGGAGGTTCGGCGCGCGGCCGAGATGCTCCTTGATGCGCTCGTATTCGTCGGGCTTGAGGCCGTGGGCGGCGACGGTCTCGGGCGTGATGGCGGTCATTTCAGGGTCCGGCTGGAATTGGCGCCGTTTCCATAGGGCGGAAGGGGTCGGAGCGCAAACGCCGGCGCCTAGAGAACGGCGTCGAGCGCCTTCATGAGTTTGTCGATCTCGGCGGGCGCCGTGTAATGGACGAAACTCACCCGGAGCGCGCCGTGGTCGGGGTCGACCCCCTGCGCCTTCAGGCAACGGACGCCATAGAAGTCGCCGCCGCCGGCCATGATCCCATGGCGGGCGAGCCGCGCCGCCGCGACCTCGCCGCGGTCGGGCAGG
>JBGSSK010000324.1:0-2189 GCA_041737095.1 Parvularculaceae bacterium
AGCGCGATCTGCAAATGGCGCTCGGCCGCCTGCGCCTCGCCGGCGGCGATTTCGATCGAGGGCTTGCGGCGCTCCGGCGGGTCGTCGATCATTATCCGCACTCGGACGCCGCATTGCGGGCGCAAGAGGCGATCGCCAGCGAACTGGCGCGTCTTTTCGAACCGGCGACGGGACTTGATCCGCTCGACGCATCGCGGCTGTTCTTCCAGCACGTTGAATTCGCGCCGCCGGGACGCGACGGCGATGCGCTCATACTCGCCGCTTCGATGAAGCTGAAGGAACTGGGGCTCTTCGCGCAGTCGGCGCAACTTCTCGACCATCAGGTTTTCAAACGGCTGCGCGGCGCGCATCGCTCCGCCGTCGCCGCCGATCTCGCCGAGCTTTATCTTTCGGCGAAGCGACCAGACGAGGCGCTGTGCACGCTCCGCTCGACGCGGATCGCAGGCCTCGACGAAAAAATCGCAGCGCGGCGCCTCAGCCTCGAGGCCAAGGCGCTTGCCGGGAACGACGAAGCGGAAGCGGCGCTCGCGCTTCTGGCGCGCCCGTCGTCGATCGAAGACATTCGCCTGCGCGGCGATATCCACTGGAAACGCCGCGCCTGGCCAGAGGCCGCACGCGATTATGCGAGCGTTTTCATGGCGACGCCGACATTCGCCGCGACGAGCGATCGCGAAACGGCGGTGCGCGCGGCGACGTCGTTTCTTCTCGCCGGCGACCGCGACGGCTACCGCGCTTTCGTCGCTGGAGCCGCACCCCGCCTCGCAGGCGCCGCAGAAGCCGATCTCATCCGCTCGCTCGGCGATGTCGATCGGGAACAGTTCATTGCGAATTTCATGAGCGCCTATCGCAGCGCCTATGGCGGCGAGCGCTCCTGACGGATTGTCAGGCCGCGGTCGTCGCGGCGCCGTCGCCAGCCTTGCGGGTTTCGTCGATCACCCGGTTGCGGCCCGCCTTCTTCGCATCATAAAGGCAAGTGTCCGCGCGTTCGATCAAGGTTTCGACCGTGTCGTTCCAATTGAACAGCGCGACGCCCATCGACAGCGTGATCTGGCCGAGGTCTTCGTCGGTGCGCCGCTTCTTCAGGCGCCGCGATTCAACCGCCGCCCGGATCCGGTTGGCGAGCATCACCGCATTTTCGAGCGACGTTCCGGGCAGGATCAGCGCGAATTCCTCGCCGCCGTAACGCGCGAGCACGTCCTGGCCCTTGATGTTGGCGTTCATCACCTCGGCGACAAGGCGCAGGACATGATCGCCCGTCTGGTGGCCCCAGGTGTCGTTGAACTGCTTGAAGCGATCGACATCGGCCATGACCACAACGAGCGCTTCGCCGGTTTCCTTGGCGTGCCGCGTCAGCCTGGCGATTTCATCGTCAAAGGTCTTGCGGTTCTTGACGCCGGTCAAGGGATCCAGCATCGCCTCCTGCTGGATATGCTCGATGTTGCGACGCAGGGTGTCGACTTCGTCCGACGAGCGCTGCAATTGCACTTCAAGACGTTCATTGGCTTCGCGCACCGATTTGGCGACCGCGAGAACGCCGTCCATCAGCGCGCCGATCGCCGGGTTGTCCTTCGCCGACCGCTTCAGCTCCATTGAAAGGAAGCGCAGCTTTTCGTTGTTCCCGCTTGCGCTGGCGCCGGTCGTTTCAACGGCGTCCGCGATTTTCTCCATCTCGTCTTCAAAGCGCTGGATGAGATCGATGACGTCGCGCGACAGCCCCTGCCGGACGATATGCGCATCATAAAGCGCGTCGGCGTCGCTCTGGCGCATCGTCCCATCGGTCTGTCCGAGGCGCTGGACGTCGCGGGTGAGCGCCGGATTGCGACCTTCGACAAGCATGAACCACAATTCGATATTGCGCGGCGTCGCCGGCAGCCGCGCGGCCTTCAGCGACGCAAGGGCGCGTTCGGCGAGGCGATGTGATTCTTCGACGTTTTCGGCCATGACGGGCGGGAGCTCTGTCCGGTCGGCATGAGCGCCGACCGGTCGAGACTAATCGCCGCTCGTAAAAGAACGGCTAATCCCGTCACACGCCTCAATTTGAGGTTGCAAGGCGTTCAACGAGCCATGAAAGCGGGAATCTCGGAGCCGAAACCTTTGACGGTCTCCCGTTTTTCGCCGCGTTCCCGGCCGTCGTCGCGCCGCGCCGGCCGGTTCGTCGGCGACGGCCGCGCCATTCGGGCTTCACGCGG
>JBGSSK010000329.1:0-13137 GCA_041737095.1 Parvularculaceae bacterium
CGCATGGCCCGCGCCCGCGCAGTCACGCGATCGGCCTCCAGAAAAAAGTCCGCAAGCTGGCGCTGCGTCACGCGCTTTCCGCCAAGCAGGCGGCGAAGGAGCTGATCATCATCGACGAACTGGCGCTTGACGCGGCGAAGACGAAGTCCCTGGTCGAGCGCTTCCAGACGCTCGGCTTCAAGAATGTGCTCTTTGTCGACGCTGAAGTGAACGAGAATTTCGGCGCCGCCGCCCGCAACATTCCGGATGTCGACGTGCTGCCGGCGATCGGCGCGAATGTCTACGACATCCTCCGTCGCGAAAAACTCGTTCTGACGAAAGCGGCTGTCGCCAGCCTGGAAGCGAGGCTCAAGTGAAAAAGCCAACCAAGAAATCGATCAAGCCCGGCGGCGCAGAGCGTCATTACGATACGCTGATCGCCCCGGTGATCACCGAGAAGTCCACGCTCGCGTCGGAATTCAACCAGGTTGTCTTCCGTGTGCCGCTTGAGGCGACGAAGCCGCAGATCGCCGAGGCGGTCGAGACCTTGTTCAAGGTCAAGGTGAAGTCGGTGAACACCCTTCGCAACAAGGGCAAGAACAAGCTTTTCCAGGGCCGTCCCTATACGCGGTCCACGGTCAAGAAAGCGATCGTGACGCTCGAAGACGGGCATTCGATCGACGTGACGGGCCGGATTTAGGGCAGAGGGACAGGTTGAACGGCCATGGCGCTTAGAAAATTCAATCCGACAACGCCGTCGCAACGCCAACTGGTGTTGATCGACAGGAGCGAGCTCTGGAAGGGGCGTCCGGAAAAGACGCTGACCGAAGGATTGAGCTCGGCCGGCGGCCGCAACAATAACGGGCGCATTACGATGCGCCGTCGCGGCGGCGGCGCGAAAAAGCTCTATCGTATCGTTGACTTCAAGCGTCGCAAATTCGACATCGAAGCGAAGGTCGAACGGCTCGAATATGATCCGAACCGAACGGCGTTCATCGCGCTCATCAAGTACCTAGATGGCGAACTCGCCTATATTCTGGCGCCCCAGCGGCTGAAGGCCGGCGACAAAGTCATTTCCGGCGAGAAGGTCGACGTGAAGCCCGGCAATTCGATGCCGCTGCGCTCGATCCCGGTCGGCACGATCATCCATAATGTCGAACTGAAGCCCGGCAAGGGCGGCCAGGTTGCGCGTTCCGCCGGCGCTTATGCGCAGCTCGTCGGCCGCGATGGCGCGATGGCGCAGTTGCGCCTGCAATCAGGCGAAGTCCGCCTCGCGCCAGCCGAATGCATGGCGACGATCGGCGCGGTTTCGAACGCTGACCACATGAACGAGACCGTCGGCAAGGCCGGACGCCAGCGTCACAAGGGCCATCGTCCATCGGTTCGCGGCGTCGCGATGAACCCGATCGATCACCCGCATGGCGGCGGCGAAGGCCGCACCTCCGGCGGCCGTCACCCGGTGACGCCGTGGGGCAAGCCGACCAAGGGCCGCAAGACCCGCAAGAACAAGCGCACGCAGAGAATGATCCTGCGCTCGCGTCACGCGCGCAAGAAATCGCATTAAGGGGCCAGGAGCACACTCATGCCACGATCAATCTGGAAAGGCCCGTTCATCGATCGCTATCTGCTGAAGAAAGCGGACGAGGCCCAGGGCGGCGCACATAAGGGCGGGATCAAGACCTGGTCGCGCCGCTCGACGATCCTGCCGCATTTCGTCGGCCTGACCTTCAACGTCTACAACGGCAAGAAATTCATCCCGGTTCACGTGACCGAGGACATGGTCGGCCACAAGCTTGGCGAATTCTCGCCGACGCGCACGTTCTTCGGACACGGCGCCGACAAGAAGGCGAAGAGGGCTTAGTTATGGGTCAGAAGAAAAATCCGCGACGGATCGCCGATAACGCCGCGATGGCGAAAGGAACAAACCTTCGCGTCTCGCCGCAGAAGCTCAATCTCGTCGCGCAGCTCATTCGCGGCAAGAAGGTGGAACGCGCGCTCGCTGATCTCGAATTCTCGCAAAAGCGCATTTCGAAAGAAGTAAAGCGCGTGCTCGAGAGCGCGATCGCCAACGCTGAAAACAATCACGACCTCGATATCGACGCGCTCGTCGTCGATCAGGCTTATGTCGGCAAGAATATGGTCCTGAAGCGGTGGACGCCGCGCGGCCGCGGCCGGATGGGCCGGATATTCAAGCCGTTTGCTGAAATCACGATCGTCGTGAAACAGGTTGAGGAGGCCGCTTAATGGGCCAGAAGGTTAATCCGATCGGTCTGCGCCTTGGCGTCAACCGGACGTGGGATTCGCGTTGGTTCGCGCCGACTGGCGCCTATGCCGACCTCCTGCACGAGGATCTGAAGATCCGCGCGTTCCTGCACGAAAAACTCAAGCAAGCCGGCGTGTCGCGGATCATCATCGAGCGCCCGCACAAGAAGTGCCGCGTCACGATCTACACCGCTCGTCCGGGCGTCGTGATCGGCAAGAAGGGCGCGGACATCGAAAAGCTGCGCGGAGAATTGCAGCGATTCACCAAATCGGAGACGGCGCTCAACATCGTTGAAATCCGCAAACCGGAAATCGACGCGACGCTCGTCGCCGAGAACATCGCGCAACAGCTTGAGCGCCGCGTCGCGTTTCGCCGCGCAATGAAACGCTCGATGCAAACGACGATGCGGATGGGCGGGCTTGGCATCCGCGTCAATGTGGCCGGTCGCCTCGGCGGCGCGGAAATCGCGCGTATGGAATGGTATCGCGAAGGCCGCGTGCCGCTGCATACGCTGCGCGCTGACATCGATTACGGGACGGCGACCGCGAGAACGCCTTACGGCGCGATCGGCGTCAAGGTCTGGATCTTCAAGGGCGAGATCATGGAGCACGACCCGATGGCGCAGGAAGCGCGGATCGTCGAGTCGCAGACCGGCGGCGTCGCGCCGGCTCGTCGGGAAGCGCGCGGATAGTGTTGAATTCAGCGCGCCGGCAGGCGCGCGCAGAGGACTGGTTGGAGAGCAGACATGCTGCAGCCCAAGCGAACGAAGTACCGCAAGCAATTCAAAGGCCGCGTCAGCGGCAAGGCGAAGGGCGGGACGGAGCTGAATTTCGGATCGCACGGCCTCAAGGCCGTCGAGCCGGAGCGCCTCACCGCGCGTCAGATCGAAGCGGCGCGCCGCGCGATCACGCGTGAGATGAAGCGTGCGGGCCGTGTCTGGATCCGGATCTTCCCGGATGTGCCGGTGTCGAAAAAGCCGACGGAAGTCCGCATGGGCTCTGGCAAGGGCGCGCCGGAATACTGGGTTGCGAAAGTGAAGCCGGGCCGGATCATGTTCGAGCTGGACGGCGTCAGTGATGAAGTCGCGCGGTCGGCGCTTGAACTCGGCGCACAGAAGCTGCCGGTCAAGACCCGCATCGTCAAGCGGCTCGGCGAATAAGGAACTGAGAGATGAAAGCCAGCGAAGCGCGCGACCTGACCGAAGACCAGCTGAAGGACCGGCTCCTGCAGTTGAAGAAAGAGCAATTCAATCTGCGTTTCCAGCGGGCCTCCGGCCAGCTCGAGAAGACGGCGCGGATCGGCGAAGTTCGAAAGGACATCGCCCGGATCAAGACAGTGCTGCGTCAAAAGACGCCGGCCGCGAATTAGGACGAGGACGAAGCAATGCCGAAACGCATCCTGCAGGGACTGGTCGTCAGCGACAAGGGCGCCAAGACCGTGGTGGTCAGCGTCGAGCGGACGTTCAAGCACCCTGTTCTGCAAAAGACGCTGAAGCGCTCGAAGCGGTTTCATGCGCATGATGAAAAAGATTCGTTCAAGGTCGGCGACCTCGTTCAGATCCAGGAATGTTCGCCGAAGTCGAAACTTAAACGTTGGGAAGTGATCGGGCTCGGCTCAAAAAGCTAGGTCGCGGCGCGTTAACAAAAGAGGCCGGACGAAAGTCCGTGGAGGGTCGACATGATCCAGATGCAGACAAATCTCGACGTCGCCGATAACTCGGGCGCCAAGCGCGTTCAGTGCATCAAGGTGCTCGGCGGGTCGAAGCGCCGCTATGCGCGCGTCGGCGATATCATCGTCGTCTCCGTCAAGGAGGCGATTCCGCGCGGCCGCGTGAAAAAGGGCCAGGTAATGAAGGCCGTGGTCGTCCGCACAGCGAAAGACATCAAACGCCGCGACGGCTCGGTCATCCGCTTCGACCGGAACGCCGCCGTATTGATCAACAACAACAAGGAGCCGATCGGCACACGCATCTTCGGGCCGGTGACGCGGGAATTGCGCGCCGCCAACCACATGAAGATCGTGTCGCTCGCTCCGGAAGTCCTGTGAAGAGGGATCTGTAATCATGGCCGCCAAGATCAAAAAAGGCGACAAGGTTGTCGTGCTGACGGGCAAGCACCGCGGCGAGACAGGCGAAGTGACGAAAGTCATGCCGAAGGATGACCGCGTCCTCGTCAAGGGCGTAAACATTGTCGCCAAGCACGAGAAGCAGACGCAGACGTCGCGAGGCGGAATCATGCGCGTCGAGGCGCCGATCCATATTTCGAATGTTGCGCTTTCGGTTGACGGCAAACCGTCGCGCGTTGGGTTCAAAAAGCTGGACGACGGCCGCAAGGTTCGCGTGGCGCGTCGTACGGGTGAGGTGATCGATGGCTGAGGCGCAGAAATATACGCCGCGACTGAAGAAGCAGTATAACGAGGCCATTCGCGCCTCGCTGCAGAACAAGTTCGGCTACAAGAACGTCATGATGACGCCGCGGCTTGAAAAGGTCGTGATCAACATGGGCGTCGGCGATGCGGTCAACGACCGCAAGGCCGTCGACCAGGCGGCGGCCGATCTTGCAATGATCGCGGGCCAGAAGCCGGTCATCACCAAGGCGAAGAAATCGATTGCGAGCTTCAAGCTGCGCGACGGCATGGCGGTCGGCTGCAAAGTCACCTTGCGCAAGGACCGAATGTACGAATTCCTCGACCGGCTGGTGACGATCGCGCTGCCGCGGGTTCGCGACTTCCGCGGGCTGTCGCCGAAGAGCTTTGACGGGCGCGGCAATTTCGCGCTCGGCCTTAAGGAGCACATTGTGTTTCCGGAGATCAATTACGACCAGGTCGACAAGATTCGCGGCATGGACATCATCGTGTGCACGACGGCGAAAACCGACGACGAGGCGCGCGCGCTGCTGGCTGAATTCAACTTCCCGTTCCGGAAATAGCCGGCGGGGAAAAGGGATTGCATAGGCTAGGTCCGGGTTGTCCGGAAACCGGTCTAACGGAGGACTGAATGGCTAAGAAATCTATGGTCGAACGCGATCTGAAGCGTCGCAAGCTCGCCAAGAGCTTCGATGCAAGGCGCACGCGTTTGAAGGCGATCATCAAGGATCAGGACAAGCCGGCCGAAGAGCGATTCGAGGCGGCGCTGAAACTCGCCGAGATGCCGCGCAATTCGTCGAAGACGCGCATCCGCAATCGTTGCCTAATCAGCGGCCGTCCGCGCGGTTACTATCGCAAGTTGAAGATGTCGCGCCTGGCGCTGCGTCAATTGGGCTCCGAGGGCAAGATCCCGGGCCTCGTCAAATCGAGCTGGTAAGGGGAGTTACGCACATGGCGATCAATGATCCTATCGGCGATCTGATCACGCGCATCCGCAACGCCCAGATGCGAAAGCATCCGGCTCTCGCGGTGCCGGCCTCGAAGCTGCGCGGCCGCGTTCTCGATGTTCTCGCGGACGAAGGCTATATCCGCGGCTATTCGCGGATCGAGCAGGACGGCAGGAAGCCGGAGTTCGAGATCGAGCTTAAATATTACGAAGGCGCGCCGGTCATCACCAACATTAAGCGCGTGTCAAAGCCGGGTCGCCGGGTCTATTCTTCGGTTTCCGACTTGCCGTCGGTCCGCAACGGCCTCGGCATTTCGGTTGTCTCGACGCCGAAGGGCGTAATGTCCGACACCGCCGCGCGGGCTGCCAATGTCGGCGGCGAAGTTCTGTTCCAGGTCTATTAAGGACGGTTGAAGGAGACGCAATCCATGTCACGGATTGGAAAAAAGCCGGTTGTCGCGCCAAAGGGCGTCACGGTGTCGGTCGCCGGCCAGACCGTTACGGCCAAAGGGCCGAAGGGCGAGCTCAAATTCGTCGTCAACGACCTTTGCAAAGTCGCGCTTGATGGCGACAAGGTCGAGGTTATCCCGGTCGACAAGGCGTCGAAGGCGTCACGCTCGCAGTGGGGCATGAGCCGGACGATGATCGCCAATTTGATGACCGGCGTCACTAACGGCTACTCGCGCAAGCTCGAGCTTGTCGGCGTCGGCTACCGCGCCGCGCTGAAGGGCACGACGCTCAGCTTGTCGCTCGGCTTCAGCCATGAAGTTGAAATCCCGGCCCCCGCGGGCGTCAAATTCGAAACGCCGAAGCCGACCGAGATCATCATTTCGGGCATCAACAAGCAGCTCGTCGGCGAGACTGCCGCGAAAATCCGCAGGTTGCGCCCGCCGGAACCCTATCAGGGCAAAGGTGTGCGCTACGAGGGCGAATTCATCTTCCGCAAGGAAGGCAAAAAGAAGTAGGGCCGATCATGTCGACTAAACTTGTCCACAAAAACAAACGCTCGCAACGCAACCGTTCGAAATTGCGGTCGGTAGCGAATGGACGCATGCGGCTCTCGGTGTTTCGCTCGTCGAAAAACATCGCGGCGCAGATCATCGATGACGAAGCCGGCAAGACGCTGGTCTCCGCCTCGTCGCTCGACAAGGACCTGAAAGGCGATATCGGCAAAGGGGCTGACAAGGCCGCTGCGACGAAAGTCGGCAAGGCGCTCGCCGAGCGCGCAATCAAGGCCGGGATCAAGGACGTTGTCTTCGATCGCGGCGGCTACATTTATCATGGGCGCATCAAGGCGCTCGCGGATGCGGCTCGCGAAGCCGGTCTCAATTTCTAAGAGTTGGAGAAACGAATGGCGCGCGAAGACAGACAAGAACGCGGCGATCGCCCACGCGGTCGCGGCCGCGACCGGGCCGAGCGGGAGGAGCGCGACGAATTCGTCGACAAGCTCGTTGCGATCAATCGCGTCGCAAAAGTCGTCAAGGGCGGCAAGAATTTCGGCTTTGCAGCGCTCGTCGTCGTCGGCGACCAGAAGGGTCGCGTCGGTTATGGCAAGGGCAAGGCGCGCGAAGTTCCCGAAGCGATCCGCAAGGCCTCGCAGGAAGCCAAGCGCAGCCTCGTGCGCATCCCGCTTCGTGAAGGCCGCACGCTGCATCACGACGCGGCGGGCCGCTGGGGCGCCGGTAAGGTTGTCCTTCGCGCCGCCCCTCCGGGAACCGGCATCATCGCCGGCGGACCGATGCGCGCAGTTTTCGAAACGCTCGGCGTTCAGGACGTCGTCGCGAAATCGCTTGGCTCGTCGAATCCCTACAACATGGTGCGCGCAACGATCGCTGCCTTGCAGGCGCAAACGAGCCCGCGGTCGATCGCGGCCAAGCGTGGCAAGAAAGTCTCCGACATTCTCGCCGGCCGGACCGGCGGCGGCGATCAGACCGCGACCGACGCGGCCTAGGCATCTGAGGAACTGAGCAATGGCGAAAAAAGAATCGAAGATGCTGAAGGTCCGTCAGAAGGCGAGCCCGCAGCGTCGCCCCGGCGAACAGCGCGCGACGCTGGTCGGGCTGAAGCTCAACAAGATCGGCCGTGAAAGCGTTCTTGAAGACACGCCGTCCGTACGCGGCATGATCAGGAAGGTCGCCCATCTCGTCGAAGTGGTCGAGTAGAGGCAAAAGAAGGGCGAGGCGTCTGTGAGCGGGAGCGCTCGATGGCGTCGCAAGTCCGGAGGAGACGACATGAAACTCAACGAACTTTCCGATAACAAAGGCGCCCGCTACAAGTTCAAACGCGTCGGCCGCGGCATCGGCTCTGGCAAGGGCAAGACCGCCGGACGCGGCGTCAAGGGCCAGAAGGCGCGTTCCGGCGTCACCGGCATCCGGCAATTTGAAGGCGGCCAGATGCCGCTTTACATGCGGATGCCGAAACGCGGCTTCAACAAACCGAACCGCGCCCGCTACGCCGAAGTCAATGTCGGCCGCATCCAGACGGCGATCGACGCCGGCAAGCTCGACGCCAGCTCGAAAATCGACGCGGCGACGCTGATCGCCGCGGGCGTCCTGCGCCGCGCCCAGGACGGCGTCCGGCTGCTTGGCGTCGGCGACCTCAAGGCCAAGATCAATATCGAGGTCGCCTATGCGACCGGCGGCGCCCGCACGGCGGTAGAGAAGGCCGGCGGCAGCGTCACGGCGACCGAGGCGCGCGCCGAGGAGAAGGCCGCGCCGAGGAAGGCGAAGAAAGGCCAGAAGGAATAATCGGGCGCTGTTGCGAACAGGCGCGGCGCTTGCCATATCGCGGTGATTGCCGCGTGCGGCGGGCGAGCCTGCGAACGTCGCCCCATCGCATGTCGACCCCAATCAGCGCTCGACGACGGCGTCGCGCTCCCGGCCAAGGCGGATCATAGTCTATGACATCGGCAGCCGAACAGTTTGCGTCGAACATCAATTTTTCCTCCTTCGCCAAGGCGGAGGAGCTGAAAAAGCGTCTCTTGTTTACGCTCGGCGCGCTGATCGTGTACCGCCTCGGTACCTATATCCCGCTCCCCGGCATCAACCCCGAAGCCTTCTCACAGCAATTCCAGTCGCAGACCGGCGGCCTTCTCGGCACGCTCAATATCTTCGCCGGGGGCGCAGTCGAGCGCATGGCGATCTTCGCCCTCAACATCATGCCGTACATCTCGGCGTCGATCATAGTGCAGCTGATGACGTCGGTCCTGCCGCGGCTTGAGAAGCTGAAGAAGGAAGGCGAGCAGGGGCGGCGCCAGATCAACCAGTACACGCGCTATCTCACGGTTTTTCTGGCGACCCTTCAGGGTTATTTCATCGCCATCAACCTTCAGAACTCGACCGGCGGCGTGCCGATCGTCTCCGACCCCGGCCCGTTCTTCCTTTTGACCGCCGTCGTGACGCTGGTCGGCGGCGTCATGTTCCTCCTGTGGCTCGGCGAACAGATCACCGCGCGCGGCATTGGCAACGGCGTTTCGCTGATCATTTTCGCCGGCATCGTCGCGGAGCTGCCGCGTGCGGCCGTTGGCCTGCTGGCGCTTGGCCGCGGCACGGCGGGCGCGCAGTCGCTGCCGGCCGGAATCGTCCTCCTCGTCATCGTGATGTCGTTCGCGCTAATCACGTTCGTCGTTTTCATGGAACGCTCGCAGCGACGGATCGTCGTCCAGTATCCGCGCCGGCAGGTCGGCATGAAAATGACGCAGGGCGAGAAATCGCACCTGCCGCTGAAGCTCAACACCGCCGGCGTCATCCCGCCGATTTTCGCCTCGTCGCTGCTGCTCCTGCCGGCGACGGCGGCCGGCGCGATCGGCCAGGATTCGCCGGAATGGCTGCAGAACATGCAGATTTTGTTCGCGCCCGGCCGACCGCTCTACATCGCGCTTTACGGCTTCGGCATTCTCGCCTTCACGTTCGTCTATACGTCGGTCGTCTTCAACACGCAGGATGTCGCCGACAATCTCAAGAAATATGGCGGCTTCATTCAGGGCTATCGTCCCGGCGCCCGAACCGCCGAGCATCTCGACTATATCCTGACGCGCCTCACCGTCATCGGCGGCCTGTACTTGACCTTTGTCTGTTTGATGCCGGAATTCCTGCGCGCGGGATATCCGTCAATCCCGGTCTATCTCGGCGGCACATCGCTGCTGATCGTCGTATCGGTGACGCTTGATACGGTCGGCCAGATTCAGGGCCATCTGCTGGCGCAGCAATATGAAAGCCTGATCAAGAAATCGAAGCTCCGAGGCGGGAAGAAATGATCCTTATTCTTCTCGGCCCGCCAGGGGCCGGAAAAGGAACGCAGGCGGCGCGCATCGTCGAGACGCGGGGCATTCCGCAGTTGTCGACGGGCGACATGCTTCGCGCGGAAATCGCGTCCGGATCGTCGCTCGGCCGGAAAGTCCAGTCGATTATGGAGCGCGGCGATCTCGTCTCGGACGAGACGATCGAGGAGATTTTGACTGCGCGGTTCAAGCATCAGGATTGCCGCCGGGGGTTCATCCTCGATGGCGCGGTGCGCACCGTCGGCCAGGCGAAAATGATCGACCGGGTCTTGAAGAAACAGCGCCGCAAGCTCGATGTCGTGATCGAGCTTGTGGTCGACGAGGAGGAGCTGGTGAACCGGCTCAAACGCCGCGTCGAGGAAACCAGGGCGGCCGGCAAGCCGGTTCGCCCGGACGACAATGAAGAGACCTTCCGCAAGCGCCAGGCGGTCTACCGCGAGCAGACTGCTCCGCTCATTCCCTATTACGAGAAACAGGGAAAACTGCGGAAAGTCGACGGAATGGGAACAGTGGCGTGGGTCGCAACGGCGATCGACGCCATTCTTGACGAATATGCCGCGGATTAGGGCCAAAAGGCCGCGGGAATAGTGTTGACGGCGGGGTCGGCGCGGCTATATCTACGCGCCTCCGCCAGATAGGCGTCGGCTCGTTCGCCCTTGCCGGGACAACCGGGAAGGGCGCTCGGGCTTTGTTTTGCGGCGTTGTTTTGTAGGGTCTCGGCGCTCCCGGGAGCGATCGGAACAAGGGAACCCCTGGACGGCTTGCGCCCGGGCGGGTTGAACAAGGAAGAGGTGGAGCCGTGGCTCGTATTGCAGGCGTGAACATCCCGACCAACAAACGCGTGCTGATCGCGCTGCGTTATATTCACGGAATCGGGCCGGCGAAAGCCAAGGAAATCTGCGACAAGGTCGGGATCCCGGCCGAGCGCCGCGTCAACGAATTGTCGGACGCCGAGGTTCTCCAGATCCGCGAGACGATTGACGCCGACTACACGGTCGAAGGCGATCTGCGCCGCGAAGTCGCTGTAAACATCAAGCGCCTGATGGATCAGGGCTGCTATCGGGGCCTGCGCCACCGTCGCGGCCTGCCGGTTCGCGGCCAGCGCACGCACACCAATGCGCGTACACGCAAGGGTCCGGCCAAGCCGGTCGCCGGCAAGAAACAAGTCAAGAAGTAAAGAGGAACAAGGTCAATGGCGAAAGCCCCAGCAGGCGACAAAGGCGGCCAGCGCGTGCGCCGTCGCGAGCGCAAGAACATCACGACCGGCGTCGTGCATGTGAACGCGTCGTTCAACAACACCATGATCACGATCGCCGATGATCAGGGCAACACGGTGTCTTGGTCGTCGGCCGGCACGATGGGCTTCAAGGGCTCACGGAAGTCGACGCCTTACGCCGCGCAGCTCGCGGCCGAAGACGCCGCAAAAAAAGCGATGGAACACGGCCTCAAGACGGTCAATGTGGATGTCATGGGGCCAGGCTCGGGACGCGAAAGCGCGCTCCGCGCGCTGCAGTCGGTCGGCCTCACGGTCAACATGATCCGCGACGTGACGCCCATTCCGCACAATGGTTGCCGTCCGCGCAAGCGCCGCCGCGTCTGAACGGATTTCATCGGCCGCAACATCTGCGGCCTTCGTCAACATCGCCGCATCGCGCCGGCTGGAGCATTTGAATGGTCGTTGAAAAGAACTGGCAGGAGCTGATCCGCCCGAACAAACTCGAAGTGACGGGCGGCGTTGACGCTGCGCGCCGCGCCACGATGATTGCGCAGCCGCTTGAACGCGGCTTCGGCCTGACGCTCGGAAATTCGCTCCGCCGCATCCTGATGTCGTCGCTGCAAGGCGCGGCCGTCACCTCGCTGCAGATCGACGGCGTCGTCCACGAATTCTCGTCGATCCCGGGCGTTCGCGAAGACGTCACCGACATCGTCCTGAATATCAAGCAACTGTCGCTCCGGACGCATGCCGACGGTCCGAAGCGACTCGTCCTCAAGAAGTCGACGCCAGGCGTCGTCACCGCCGGCGACATCGAGCCGAATTCCTCCGTCGACATTCTCGACAAGGGTCAGGTCATCTGCCATCTCGATGAAGGCGCGAGCCTCCGCATGGAGCTGACAGTGCAATCCGGCAAGGGCTATGTCCCGGCCGACCGCAACCGTCCGGAAGACGCGCCGATCGGCCTCATCCCGGTCGACAGCCTCTATTCACCGGTCCGCCGCGTGGCCTACCGGGTTGAGAACACCCGCGAAGGTCAGGTGCTCGACTATGACCGCTTGATCCTCGAAGTTGAGACCGACGGCTCGCTATCGCCAGACGACGCCGTAGCTTACGCGGCGCGGATCCTGCAGGACCAGCTGCAAATCTTTGTCAATTTCGACGAGCCGAAGAAAGACCTCGGCGGCGGCATTCGCGAAGAGCTGCCGTTCAATCCGGCGCTTTTGAAGAAAGTCGACGAACTCGAATTGTCGGTGCGCTCAGCGAACTGCCTGAAGAACGACAATATCGTCTATATCGGCGACCTCATCCAGAAGACGGAAGCGGAAATGCTCCGCACGCCGAACTTCGGCCGCAAGTCGCTGAACGAAATCAAGGAAGTCCTGGCGACCCTCGGTCTCCATCTCGGGATGGACGTGCCGGACTGGCCGCCGGAAAACATTGAAGACCTCGCCAAGAAGTACGAGCAATAGGAAATTCGGCCGGCGGCCTTTGGGCGCCGGTCGGCAAACGGAGATTGACCGATGCGCCATGGTTTCGCGCTGAGAAAACTCAACCGCACGCACGAGCATCGCAAGGCGATGTTCGCGAACATGGCGGCCGCGCTCATCAAGCACGAGCAGATCACGACGACGCTGCCGAAGGCGAAGGAGCTGCGGCCCATCGTCGAGAAATATGTGACGATGGCGAAGAACGCCAAGAAGGACCCGAAACGCGCGCTGCACCTGCGCCGCCTCGCAACGTCGCGCCTTCGCGATGAGACCCAAGCGAAAAAACTCTTCGATACGATCGGCCCGCGCTACGTCGAGCGTAATGGCGGCTATATCCGCATCATGAAAGCCGGCTTTCGCCATGGCGACAACGCGCCGATGGCGGTCATTGAATTCGTCGATCGCGACGAGGCGGCCAAGGGTCTCGATTCCGGCCCGGTCCTCAGTGACGACGGCGAAGAATAGGCTTTGTCGATTTTTTTTGGTTTCGAAAACGGCGCCGTTAACGGCGCCGTTTTTCATATCGCCCGCAGCGCCAGCGTCAGCGCGGTTTCCGTGGCGCGCAGGCGCACGAAATTGCGGTCGCCGGCGGCGAAGACGCGC
>JBGSSK010000342.1:0-20581 GCA_041737095.1 Parvularculaceae bacterium
AGCGCGGCGCCGAGCAGTCCGCCGCCGATCGCGCCCGGCCAGCCGAGCGCCGGCGACATGATCAGGAATTCCCACCATTCGATATGAATCGAGATATCGGACATCGCCGGCCCTCAAAAGCGAGGGAGCATCGCACGACCGCGTGCTCGAAGCGAGGCGTTCGAGCCGCCGTCTCAGCTTCCCGCTTTCAATTGCCGGATGACCAGTTCGGCGACCGCCGCGCCGGATTTCTGTTGCTGGCCGGTGATGAGGTTTGCGTCCGCGACCGCGTAAGACGCCCACATGCCGGCCTCGCGATAATCGGCGCCGCGCTCGCGCGCGACCGGTTCGATATACCAGTCGAAAATCGCCCTTCCCATTGTCGCATCGACATATTTGTCCTCGGCAAGCGAGAAGCCGGTGATCGTCTTTCCCGTGATGAACCAGCCGCCATCTTTCGCCTTCATGTCAATCAAAGCGGCGACGCCGTGGCAGAGCGCGGCCGCCGGCTTGCCGGCGTCGTAAAACGCCAGGAACAATCTTTCGAGTTCGGCGTTTCCGCGGAAGGTGAACATCGGCGACTGGCCGCCGGCGATGACAATCGCCGCATGATCGGCTGCGTCGATCGTCGCAATCGCCGGCGTATTGTCGAGAAGCGCAGCCCGCTTCGGCGATTGGAGGAAGCCGAGGCTGACGAAATCATCAGCGGAATAGCCGCTTTCATGGCGCGGATCGGAATAGGGATCGACAAAGACCGGTCCGCCGTCAGGACTGGCGATTGTCATTTCATAACCTTGATCCTCGAAGAGGAAGTAGGGATGCGTCAGTTCCGCGATCCAGAATCCGACCGGCCAGCCGGTGGTCGGCGCAACGGCCTTGTTGGCGACAACGATCAGGATTTTCGGTTTGGGCATGGCGGGCGCCTCCTTCGCGCCGAGCGATCCGAACATGTTCAGAACAAGCATGGAGATGGCAATCGCGATCAGTCGATGCACCGGCTCAATTCCTCCGCAGCGCGCCAAAAGCCCAGTCGCGCCCGCGGCCGCGCGCCAGCGCCTGATTGATCCACACCATGGCGTAGGGTTCGAGCAGTCGCGCGATAGCGAGCCCGCCGGCGTCCAGCGCCTCAAAGCCAAGATCGCGAACGAGATCCGACACGATCATCTTCGCATCATCATCGTCGCCCGCAACGAACATCACCGGCGCCTGTGAAAATCCGGCGGCGTTCGCCATCACTTCGGCGCCGACCTGATTGAGCGTCTTGACGACGCGCGCGTCGGGAAGCCAGCGCGCCACCATTTCGCCGGCGGATGTTTCAAAGCCGATCGACAGGGCAAGCGCGCCATCGCGCATCACAAGCGGATTCATGCAGTCGATGACAATCTTGCCCGACAGATCTTTAAGCGACTTGATTGCGACCTCGGCGCCAGTCCAGGCCAAGGCGAGCGCGACGATTTCACATTCGGCGATATCAGCGACGTCAGTCGTCGCGCGCGCGTTCGGCGCGGCGATCAGGGGCTTCAGCCCCGGGGCGGCGAGGTCGCGGACGAGATAGGTGACGGCATGCCCGGCTCTTGACCAGCCGGCGCCGATCGCGCCGCCGACATTGCCGGCCCCGACAATCGCTATTTTTTTCATGAATGCCGCTCACTTCTGTGACAAATGTATGAATTCCTGTAATGGAAGCCTAGCGGCGGCGGGACTGGAAGGGAAATGAATAGGGATCATGCGCGATATCGATCATTTTCATCTGAAGGGCATCGATTTCCCGCAATTGGTCGCACTGCACGCGCTCGTCTCCGAAGAAAGCGTATCCAGCGCCGCCCGTCGGCTCGGCGTCACCCAGTCGGCGATGAGCCACACATTGAAAAAACTTCGCGCGCATCTCGGCGACGACATTCTGGCGCGCGGCAAAAGCGGTTTCGAGGCGACGAGCACTGCACGCGCGGTCGCCGCCGATGTCGGCGCTATCCTGTCACAGGTGCAATCCTCAATCCTGACGCGCACCGCCTTTGATCCGGAAAAAGATGAAACAGAATTCCACTTGTCAATGAGTGATAATGCAGAAGCCTCGCTCGGCGCGGATCTGTCTCGGCTGCTGATGGACCGATCCCCATCTGCGCAAATCCGTTTCTCCAGCGTCCGCCGCGCAGAGGCGATCGAGGGGGTGATCAGCCGCCGGCTCGACTGTGCGGTCGGCGTCTTCCCCCGGACGCCCGCTGGCGTTGAAGCCGAGACGCTGTTCGTCGAGGGGTTTTCCTGCCTGTCGCGTCCAAACGATCCGGCGCCGCCGACGACGCTGAAGCGCTGGTTGTCTCGTCCGCATGTGCTGGCTTCGTCGCAGGATGATTTCACCGGACGCGCCGATCTGATCTTGCGACGGCTGGGACATCGGCGACGGGTTCATGTTTCGACCGCGCATTTTCTCGCCGTCGCTTTCCATGTCGCAAATTCCAACGCTGTTGCGCTGGTTCCCGAACGGCTCGCGCGGCGGGCGGCGGCGCAGATTGGGCTGACCGCTACCCGGCCGCCATTCGATGTCGGTCAGTTCGAAGAAAAGCTCATCTGGCGCAAAGGCGTGGAGAAGGATCCGCGCATCGGCTACCTTCTCCAATCGCTGAGAGAGGCGGCGCGCGCCATGGACAGGCCAACGACATGATAATGCCGCGCAATTTCAGGGACGGCGCGAATTGATCCGGGCGTCGAGCGCCCTATGATCGCTGAAACGCTTTGCACTAAGGGGGTTTAAATGCGCGCGTTCGCTTTCGTTCTGTTTCTGCTGGCCGCGGCGCCCGCCGCCGCGCAGGACGCGGGGTTTCACCCCGGTCCGGCGTTACCGGCTTTCGGGCCGGTTGCGACGATCGACAGCGACCTCCCCTTGCCGCCGGGCGCGACCTACAAGATTCGCTTCGACGTCAGCGAGGCGGCGAAGCCCGGCGAGACGAACCGGAGTTTCGTCTCGGCTGCGCGCTTCCTCAATATGAGCGTCGAGGGCGGCGTGCCGGCTGAAAATGTCCGCCTCGCAATCGTTGTTCATGGCGGTGCGACCAGGGACCTGACGCGGCGCGACGATAACGCCAGCGCGCCGCTGATTGCGGCGCTGATTGCAGCGGGCGCCGAGTTTTATCAATGCGGGCAGAGCGCGGTGGCTCATGAGGTGAAAAAGGAAGACCTGCTGCCCGACATCAATATGGCGCTTTCCGCCATGCACGCGCATGCGGCGCTTGACGCGGAAGGCTATTCGCTCAATCCGTTTTAGGGGCGCGCGGCCTGAAACCTTGTCCGATGGCAAAATCCTCCAGACGCATTTTGTTGACCGGGTCGTCGGGATGGCTGGGGCGGCGCCTGGCGCCGGACCTTTCCGCACGCGGCTATTGCGTCACCGGCATCGACGTCGCGCCCGGCGAACATACTGAAGTGATCGCCTCGGTGTCGGATCGGCGCGCGGTCGATCGCATCTTCTCCAATCAGAAGATCGACGCTGTCATCCACGCTGGCGGCCTGCACAAGCCCGACATCGCGCGTATGCCGCCCGAGGCGTTCATCGACGTCAATGTGAGCGGGACGCTGAACCTCCTATCCGCCGCGGTCGCCGCCGGGTGCGACCGCTTCGTTTTCACCTCAACGACATCGCTGATGATCACGGCGGCGATCCGCAATGAGCAGCAGTCGGCGGCAATCTGGCTCGATGAGGATTTCGGCCCGCTGGCGCCGAGAAACATTTACGGCGTGACAAAACTTACGGCGGAAAATCTCTGTCGCATCTGGTCGGCGGACACGGGGCTCGCCTGCATCGTCCTGCGCACGGGCCGGTTCTTTCCGGAAGAGGATGACACGCCGGGCGATCTTTCCGGCGAGAACATCAAGGCGAATGAATTCCTGAACCGCCGGCTGACGGTCGAAGACGCGTCGCGCGCGCACATCATCGCGCTCGAAAGAGCGCCGGCAATCGGCTTCGGCGTTTATGTGATCGCCGCGCGGACGCCGTTTTCGAAGGACGACGCCGCAGCGCTGCGCATGGACGCCGCAAGCGTCATTACGCGGCTTTTTCCGGACGCGTCGGCGCTTTACGCCGCGCGGGGGTGGTCACTGCCGCGGACGATCTCGCGCGTCTATGATGCGACACGAGCGGCGCAGGAGCTTGGCTTTACCTGCGCCACCGATTTCGCGGCGATTCTCAAGGCGCTGCGCACCGGCGCGCCGCCGCCGTTTGCGCATGATCCGAAGTTCGTCTCGCCGGTGACGCTAGCAGCGCCCCGATGAACGGGTCCAGCCGCCTCAGAATTCCGGCGCATCCTCGCGCGTCAGGCGGTAGATGAGGATCGCGGCGCGTTCGGTCGCTTCGCGGACGGTCTTGAGGTCGAGCGATTCGTTCGGCGTGTGCCCGCCCTCGCCAAGCGGGCCGAGGCCGTCCATCGACGCCTTCACATAGGGCGCGGCGAAGGAGATGTCGGCGGCCCCGCGCGCCGCGGGATCGTTGCCGACGACCGGGCCATAGCCGAGATCCTCACTGAGGCGCGAATAAAATGCTAGAAGCGCCTTGTTGCCTTCGGTCGGCGCCATGGCCGGATAGGAATCGAAGAACTCGATTTCGGCGCCGGTGACCGGCCGATGCCTCGCTACGATCTTGCGCATTTTCGTGCGCGCTTTTTCCTTCTGTTCTTCGGTGAGGAAGCGCAGGCCGCCATCGACGACGACTTTCTCGGCGATGACATTGGTCTTGCCGAAGGCCGATCCCTTGTTCGCCTCCTTGTCGTAATCGACATCGCTGCCTCCGAGCATGACGCCGGGATTGAACGTCAGATATTTCTCGCCGCGCACTTTTTCGTAGAATTCATCGAGAATGCGCGCTGCTTCGAAAATCGCGCCGGCGCCTGCTTCCTCGCTGAAAATCCCGCTTGAATGGGCGCGCCGTCCGCTGGTCGTCAGGGTCCAGCCGGAAGAGCCGCGCCGCGAAGTGACCGCGACGCCTTTTTCGCCGCTTTCGAAATTGAGTGCGACATCGGCGCGCCGCGCCGCATCGATCAGCGATTTCCGCGTCAACTCGATCGGCTTGCCGGTGAATTCTTCATCGCCGGTGAAAATGATTTCGATCGCCGCGCCGTCGAGCGCGCCCGCGTCAGCGAGCGCTTTCAGCGCGAACAGCGCGACGACGTCGCCGCCCTTCATGTCCTCGACGCCGGGGCCGTAGGCGGCGCCTCCGTCGCGGCGAAATGCGGCCGCGCCGTCCGCCGCCTCGAAAACGGTGTCGAGATGACCGATCAGCAGCAACTTCGCGCCGCGGTCGCCGTCACGGCTTGCAATGAGGTGTCCGGCGCGATTCACCTCATCGGGAAAGCTTTCCCACCGAACGGCGAATCCAAGGCCTTCAAGCGCTGTTGAAAATTCGGCGCCGACGGCCCTTACGCCGTCATGGCTCATGGTTCCCGAACCGATCGATACGACGCGGTCGAGAAAGTCGATCGCCGCGCCTTCATTGGCGGCGACGGCGTCGCGGATTTTCCGTTCTTCCGGCGACGACGCCGCATACGCCGTCGAAAGGGCGACAGCAGCGCAAGCGATCAGGATTGGAATTCGGCGCATTATCATCGTTTGTCTCGAAGCGGGCGCTCCGGCGCCGGGAAAACGCCGATTGCGGAGATATCAGGGATAACCATGCCGCGAACCGCGCTTGATGACAAACTCGGCGGAGCAACTCCTGGAGAAGCCGCGTCCGGGAGGAGCCGCGTCCGGGAGGAGCCGCTGTTTCGTCCGCACGCATTCGCCGCGCACAGCCAGGCGGATTCAGACGGCCTGCATGCAAAATTGTTGCATCCTGTTGCGGATCGCCTCGCGCATCATCCAAGCGGCGTCATCGAAGCGGCGTGGCTCCGCCTGCGCTTTGGCCATCGGCCAAAGCGGCAGCGCAGCCAAGGATCAAGTCGCTTCCTCACCGTCGCAACTGCGTTGGGGGCCCAGCGGCGAGGAAGGCGACTATCATGCGTTCCGTCCCTAACGCCGGCATGACCCGGATCAGGTTCGAAGGGTCATTCTCAGTCCCTTTAGCCCTTGCTCCCTGGCGCGTAGTGCTCTCTTCGCTCTGCACTCGCGGATGTTTTCACCCGCGAATGGAAAGCCGGAGAGGATGCGCGTCGCACGAGCAGTCGTCCAATGGCGACAGGCGGGACGCCCCTCGGAACGAACGGATGATGACTCTAAAGGGCGCTGCTGACAAGCGAAATCGGAAGCGGCCGGGATGTCGAATTGGTCACATCGCGGCGGCGGCGTCAGCCGCCTTTTCATCCGTGTGCGACGCAATTGCGATCGCCTGCGCAAGAGCCGCTTTCATCGCGCTCTCGGAAAAATTCATTGTCAGCGTATCGACGATCTCGCCGGTGTCCGCGTCGACAAGCAGGGTGAAGCCGGTTGCGCCCTTGTTGCGCTCGTAAATGTCGCCAAGCCCGTAATGCTCGGCCTCGGCTTTCACCTCGTCGCGCGCCCCGAAGGTGAAGTCCAGTTCGACAAAGGCCACGGCCTCTCCGGCGAAGTGCGGCATGATCTTCGCGAGTTTCGGCTTCAGGATCTTGCAGGACGAGCACCAAGCGGAATTGAACGTCGCGGCGATGATCTCGGGCTTTTCCGGCTGGGCGGCGGGGCTTTCCGCCGGCGCCCGGGCGAACAGCGCAAATCCCGCCGCGACAATCGCGAAGGCGGCGAAGGGTAAGATTTTGCGTAAGGTCATCATGTGAAATCCTTGAGGCGATGGACGATCATCCATGTCTAGCCGATCATGCGCCGGGCGTCGCTTCAAAACCCCGTCAGTCCGCGGCGGGCGGAGATCCCGGCCTTGCGCGCTTTCTGCGCTCCGCCTTGGCTTGTATCCGGCGGCGGGGCGCCCGATATCCCCTGCCGACGACAGACGCCATGAACGAAAGCCCCGATGACCGACGCCTATCTCAATCGCCGGACCTTTGCGATCATTTCGCACCCCGACGCCGGCAAGACGACGCTGACCGAAAAACTGCTGTATTTCTCGGGCGCGATCCGTCTCGCCGGCGAGGTCAAGGCGCGCGGCGAGCGGCGGCGCGCGCGCTCCGACTGGCTGGCGATCGAGCAGAAGCGCGGGATCTCGGTATCGACCTCGGCGATGATGTTCGAGCATGCGGGCTGCGTCTTCAATCTGCTCGACACGCCCGGCCACGAGGATTTTTCGGAAGACACCTACCGCACGCTGACCGCGGTCGACAGCGCCGTCATGGTGATCGACGCCGCCAAGGGGATCGAAACGCAAACGCGCAAGCTGTTCGAGGTTTGCCGGCTGCGCGACATTCCGATCATCACCTTCATCAACAAGGTCGATCGCGAAGGACGCGATCCCTTCGATCTGATCGACGAAATCGCCGACCAGTTGGCGCTCGACGTCTGTCCGCGCGTCTGGCCGATCGGGACCGGCGGCCGGTTCGCCGGATGTTACGACATGGCGCATGACCGGCTGCTGCTCGACACGGGCGACGACAGTCGCAAATTCGGCCGGACGGTCGCGCTGTCAGGCGTCCTCGATCCGCAGCTTGACCAGATCGTCGGCGCCGATGAAGCGACCGCCGCGCGCGAGGCAATGGCGCTCGCTTCGCAAGGCTATGCGGCGTTTGACCTTGAAAATTATCGCCATGGCGCGCTGACGCCGATCTATTTCGGCAGTGCGCTGAAGGAATTTTCAATCGCCGAATTGCTGCGCGACATCGCCGCCTTCGCGCCGCCGCCGCGCGCCCAGAAGGCCGGCGACGTCGAGATCTCGCCGGACGACCCCGAAGTTTCAGGATTCGTCTTCAAGGTGCAGGCGAACATGGACCCGAACCATCGCGACCGCATCGCCTTTGTTCGTTTGTGCTCGGGAGAATTCAAACGCGGCATGAAGCTGAAAGTATCGCGTACGGATAAATTGCTGGCCGTCAATGCGCCGATCTTTTTCCTCGCGCAGGAGCGCAATCTCGCGGAGGAAGCGGTCGCCGGCGACATTGTCGGCATCCCGAACCACGGCGCGCTCGGCGTCGGCGACACCCTGTCGGAGAAGGAAGGATTGCGTTTTTCCGGCCTTCCTGATTTCGCGCCGGAGATCATCCGCCGCGTCCGCCTCGACGACCCAATGAAATCGAAACAGATGAAGCGCGCGATGACGGCGCTCGCCGAGGAAGGCGCGGCGCAGGTCTTCACGCCGACTTTGGGCGCCGATTTTTATGTCGGCGTCGTCGGCGCGCTGCAGCTCGACGTCATCGAGGAGCGGCTGAAGGCGGAATACGGCGTCGCTGCGGCGATGGAGACGTGCGGCTATGACGCGGTCCGGTGGCTGGCCGGCGACGAGGCGGCGGTCCGGACGTTCATTTCCCTGAACCAGACGGCGATCGCCCATGACCGCTATGGCGGCCCGGTCTATCTCGCCCGCTCAGCTTGGGAGGCCGGCTACGCCGAACAGAAGAACCCGCTGGTCAGGTTCCTGAAAACCCGCGAACGGGTTTGAGAGGTTCTCCGTCCCGGCGCCCCCCGTGCGGAAGTGGGGAAGAAAGCGCGCCGCTAATTCTGGAACGGGTCTTTCATCAGGATGACGTCGTCGCGTTCGGGGCTGGTCGAGACAAGCGCGACCGGGGTTTCAATGAGCTCTTCGATGCGGCGGACATACTTGACCGCTTCCGCCGGCAATTGCGCCCATGAGCGCGCGCCGACGGTCGAGCCTTTCCAGCCTTCCATCGTCTCGTAGATCGGCTTGACCTTTGACTGTGCGTCGAGCCCGGCCGGCAGGTAATCATACCGATTGCTGTCGATGTCGTAGCCCACGCAGACCTTGAGTTCGTCGAACCCGTCGAGCACGTCGAGCTTGGTCAGCGCGATTCCGTCGACGCCGGCGACCTTCAGCGCCTGGCGGACGAGCGCTGCGTCGAACCAGCCGCAGCGGCGCTTCCGGCCGGTGACCGTGCCGAATTCATGGCCGCGCTCGCCGAGCCGCTCGCCGATCCGGTCGGTAAGCTCGGTCGGGAACGGCCCCTCGCCGACCCGCGTCGTATATGCCTTGACGATGCCAAGCACATAGCCGATGGCGCGCGGTCCGAGGCCGGAGCCGGTCGCCGCCTGCCCCGCGACGGTGTTCGACGAAGTGACATAAGGGTAGGTGCCGTGATCAACATCGAGAAGGACGCCTTGCGCGCCCTCGAATAGGATGCGCTTGCCGTCGCGTCGCGCCTCGTCGAGGAGCTTCCATACCGGGCGGACGAATGGCGCGATCTTCGGCGCGACGTCGATGAGCTTTTGCGTCAACGCGCCGGCGTCAACCTCGGTGGCGCCGAAGCCGCGGCGTAGCGCGTTATGGTGAACGAGCAGGTTCTCGATCTTCGCCGGCAAGCTCTCCGTATGCAGAAGATCGACCGCCCGCAGGGCGCGCCGCCCGGCGCGGTCTTCATAGGCGGGCCCGATGCCGCGCTTCGTCGTGCCGATCCTGACGCCGGCGTTCGAGGTCTCACGCATCATGTCGAGTTCCGAATGCACCGGCAGGATCAACGTCGCGTTTTCGGCGATCGCAAGATTGTGCGGCGTCACGCTGACGTCCATCGCCTCGACGCGATCGATTTCGGCGAGCAGCGCCCAGGGATCGACGACGACTCCGGACCCGATGACCCCGAGCCGGCCTTCGCGCACGACGCCCGACGGCAGCAGCGACAATTTGTAGACCTTGCCGTCGATGACGAGGGTGTGTCCGGCGTTATGGCCGCCCTGAAACCGCACGACGACGTCGGCGCGCGCCGACAGCCAGTCGACCAGCTTGCCCTTGCCCTCGTCGCCCCACTGGACGCCGATCACGGCGACATTGGCCATAAAAATCTCGCTTCCTGCCCTGTTCGCGGCGCACAATAGGGGCGGCGTCGGCGCGGTCAATCCGAACCGATTCGCTTGAATTCACGCGATTATCCCGACGGCGATCCGGCGTCCGGCAGCGCCGCCGCGTCGATCGCCATCTCATAAGCGTCGCGACGGGCGATCACCCAGACGACGCCGCCGACAGCGCCGATTACTATGCGCGTCAGGCCGTAGACGATCGAAATCGCCAGCGCCGCCGAGGGCACGACGCCGGCGAATCCGAGAAAATGCACGAGGCTCGCCTCGCGCACGCCCCACCCGCCGATCGACACCGGGATCATCGCGACGAGAAGCGCCGCCGGCGTCAACGCAAAGAGCGTGACAAGGTCGACGGTGACGCCCAGCGCCGCCGCGACGGCGGCGACACCTGCAACCCGCAGCAGATGCTGCGCCGTCAGGTAGAACCAGCTCGCCGGGCTCGCGCGCAGAAGCAGCGCCCGCGTATCATCGGAGAGCGCCGCGACGAGCCGTGTCTTGCCGCCGCTAAAGCGGCCGAGCAGCCGGACGAGCGAAGGGCCGGACAAGGCGAACGCGATGAACGCCGCCAGCGCGCCGCCGAAAACCGCGACGAGTGCAACTTTTTCCGCCGCCGGCATAGCGAGAGAAAGCGCAAACGGCAGCCCGGCGCCGATCACGGCGAGGAGCGAGGCGAAAGACATCAGGCGCGCCGCCGCGACAAGCCGCACGGATTTTTCGACCGAGACGCCGGCAAGGCGCATCTGCGCCGCCCGGAAGAGGTCGGACCCGACGGTCGACGGCGCCAGATTGGCGAAGAACCAGCCGACAAGCGAAAAAACGACCGCCGGCCGGAACGCGATCCGGCATCCGACAATGCTCATCGAAGCGGTCCAGAAAGCCCCGTCCGCGAAGACGATCGCGAAGCTGACAACCATCGCGACGACCAGTAGGCTGAGGTCGGCCGCCGCCATGAGGTCAAGCGCCGCCGAGATATCGACGCGCGAGGCGATGTACGCCAGAAGCGCCGCCGCGACGCCGAGTTTGGTCAGGAATTTGATCAACATGCTGCGAGGGTCCGGGAATCGACGGATTTGCTATTTTCTTGGTATGAGACGTGCTTTTAGTTGCAATGCAAGTACAGTCGCAATTGGCGCAATCAGTGATGCAGACGGAACACTCGGCCCGATCAACCGACCGGTTAATGATGATTTGCATAGATGCGATGAGCCTCGGCTTCGTCCGGGAGCATCGCGATCAATTGCCTGTTTTCAGCGGTTTGTTGCAGGAAGGCGCGCTGCAGGAGCTTTCAACGCCGGCGTCCCACGCCAGCGCGTCGATCTGGGTGACCTACGCCACCGGGACGGGCCCTGGCGTCCACGGCCATTATTTCCCATTCCAGTGGGACTTCAGACGCATGCGCTTCGGGCGCACGCTGAAGCCCGAGTTCGAATCGCAGATTCCTTTCGAACCATTCTGGCACAGTTTGGCGAAGCGCGGCGTTGAAACGATCGCATTCGACATGGGCGGCGCGCTTGACGCATCAAGAGCGCCCTGTCTCGAAATCGCCAACTGGTCCTATCAGAGCAGCGGCCATATGAGCACATCGGACCCGGAGGTCCTGCGCGAGCTGCTCCGGCGTTTCGGCAAGCGCCCGATCGGCAAGGAAGTCCCGGTTCCAAAAGACAGACGGCAAAGCGACGCGCTGCGCGATCAGATGATCCGCGCCCTCAAGCGAAAAACCGATGCGACGCTGTGGCTGGCGGCGCAGCGGGATTGGCGCCTCTTTGCAGTCGGCTTCTACGAAATCCATCGCGCCGGTCACAACCTCCTCGCCGTCGACGCCGATTTCGGGTCCGAGGCGGCCCCCGAAGCCTTGCTCGACGTTTACCGGGAACAGGACCGCCAGCTTGGCCGGCTGATCGACGCAGCACTCGACGGGCGCACGACAGTGGCGCTTTATTCGCTGCACGGAATGGAAGAAAACCGGGCGCAGGACCATTTCATGGCGCCGGTCCTCGCGCGCCTCAACGAGGCTTATCGCAATGGCTCCGATCGTGCGCCGCGCGCCGCGCCGAAACCTAACTTGATGTCAAGCCTGCGCGCGCGCGTTCCAAGCAGCCTGCAATACTATCTCGCCAATATTCTCGGCGAGGACGTTCAGGACTGGGTCGTCAACCGCACCCTCACCGGCGGGTTGCAATGGTCATCGACGCCGTCATTCGCGATGCTGTCGGCCGGCGAAGGGTTCATTCGATTCAACATCAAGGGACGCGAGCGCGACGGGTATTTCGAGCGAGACGGCGAAGAACTGTCGCGCTACCGCCAATGGCTGATCGATCGGCTGTTCGAAATTCGCGTGACGGGGTCGGGTGAGAAGCTGGTGCTCGATATCGCCGACAGCAGCGTCCTGTTCCCCGGCGCGCGGCGGGATTACTTGCCCGATCTGTTCGTCACTTTTGCGCCGGCGCAGCCGGCGACGTCGGTTTCCTCGCCGGTGATCGGCGAGGTGACGGCGAAATTGCGCACCGGTCGCGGCGGCAATCATGTCGGCGAGGCGTTCGTCATGTTCAAGGGACCGGCGGCGCGCGTGGCGGCGACGGCCGGCCTTGCGGATATCAAGGATCTCGCCGCGTTCGTCGAACGGATACTGACGCATGACGCAGCGGAACAGTCCGCTCCCAGATTGCACCAGCGCGCTTGATCGGGGCGGTTCATGCCGATATTGTCAGCCTCCGGGATAATCAGCGGGCGCAATCCCCGGATCATGCGTCCGGCGGGCTTCATTGTCCTGCTGTTTGCAGCGACCCTGTGCCTCTTCTGGACCGGCGTCGGGGTCAATGACGCCGAAAAATATATCCGGTACGCATTTCGGCTGCTGGACGGCGAGCCTTGGCTTTACGAGAACCACTGGGCGCTGCGCCTTTTGCTGGTTGCGCCGATCGCAGCGAGTTTCGCCGCCTTCGGCGTCAGCGAATTCGCCAGCACGATTCCGAATATTCTCTACGCGGCGGCGCTGGTCGCCGTCACATTCCTGTTCGCTCGGCTGCATCTTGGATCGACGACGGCGACGGCGATCGCCGCGCTGGTCGCGTCTTCGTCGTTCCTGGTCGTCGCGCAAAGCGAAGTGGCGATCATCGGACCGGAAATTCTAGCGGGGGTGATCGCCTGCTGGCTTTTCCACGAAGCGACGACCAACGAGACAGACATTCGAAGTCTGGCGGCCGCGGGGTTCTTCGCAGGCCTCGCGTTTTATTGCCGGGAAAGCGCGATCTATCTGCTTTTGACATTCGGCCTCTGCCTGCTGGTTCGAAAGCCGTTGCGCCTTACGGCTATCGCAGCGTTGCTCGCAGGGTTTGCGCTTGTCGCCGGCGTCGAGCTTCTTGTTTACGCGGCGCTGACCGGCGATCCGTTCTACCGGCTCGCCATCGATTTCGGGCATCGCGGCGGCGAAGGATTTTACGGCCTGCCCGACGAAGGGCCGCAAAACCCGCTGATCGCCAGACTGACCCTTCCGCTGTACTACCTGCTGACGGCGCCGGCGGTCACACCGTTCGTCGTCATCGCCGCGACCCTCTTTGCGGTGCCGCGGTTTCGGCGGCGATTATTCGACGCCAAGCATCGCCGGGTCGTCGGGCTTTTCATTATCGCGGCGGCGGCGAACTTCCTTGTTTCGGCCTATGGCGCAAACCTCAAGGGCCCGGATTATTATCCGATGCTCGGTTACGCCGCGCTTCTGGTGATCGGAGTTTTCATCGGCGGCCTTTTCGAGGCCGGCGCCGCGAGAACGCGCGCCGAGCGAACGGGCGCCGCCCTTCTCGCCGGCGCGATCCTGCTGAACTGGGCGACAGCGGATTTCCGCCGCTATGACGAATTCGCCGAGGCGCGGCGTCTGGCGGACCATATCACGCAAATCGGCGAGGCAGTCGTCACGGATCCGACCACGGCGGCGCGCACGCGCCTGATGTTGCGCTTGCGCGGCGCCGATCGACCGACGGCGGACCGCCTCGCTCGGTCGCTGAAGGAGGCGCCGCAGCCGCCTTGCGGTCCGATCTATTCGGCGACGCCGACACAGGCGGGCCGCGCCATCGAGCCCTACCCTTCCTGGACGCTCGTCTGGTCGCAGGAGGTGCGCAAGCCGCGCTGGACGATCGCCGCCGTTCGCGCCCTCGCGCCCGGCGTCGCGCTTTCAAGGCAAGGTCAGAGCGTCCTCAAGATCGCCGGCCCGGTCGCACTCTATGACGCGGGCGCGTGCGCCGGCCAGTGACGCAGCATTGAGGTTGCGGTCCCGCCTCGGGTCTTGTTCACTGACCCCAGACGCAGCCCCGGAGCATCAGCCCCATGCACATGAAGCCAATTGCGATGGCGTTGGTAATAGGATTTGCGGCGCTTGCGCAGCCGGCGAGCGCCCAGAATTCCGGCGGCCAGCCGGCTGCGCCCCCCCCCGCCGCCGTGTTCGAACCCGGTTTTTCGCCAGTTCGATTTCTGGCTCGGCGAATGGGATGTCTATGGCGCCGGCGGCAAACTCGCCGGGACGAATTCGATCCGCCGCGAGGAATATGGCTGCCTGCTGACCGAACACTGGGTCAATGCGGCGGGCCAGACCGGCCAGAGCTACAATTTCGTCGACCTCGAAACCGGCGAATGGCGCCAGGTGTGGGTCAGCGCCGGCGCGACGATTGATTACCAGGGCGGGCTCAACGACAAGGGCGAAATGGTCCTTGAAGGGACAATCGGCTATGGCGTCGGCCAGGCGGGCAATGGCGCGAAGTTTCGCGGGACCTGGACGCCGAACGCCGACGGAACCGTCACCCAGCATTTCCAGCAATTTGACGACGTCAAGGCGGCCTGGAACGACTGGTTCATCGGAACCTACAAGCGCAAGGCGGCGGCGAATTAATCGGCCCGGCGGGCGTCACATCGCCAGCCTGAAATATTTCTTCTCAAGCGGCGGCGCGCTCGCTTCGAGGACGACTTGCTTGATGAGGCCGCGCAGTTCGCGCTCGAGATGCTCAACCTGTCGATCGAAGATCGGGCATTCGCGCCGGTCCTCGATCGCATGGCAGGCGTGGCTGACCGTCGTGCGGTCGCGCCCGAAACCGGCCGCGACATCGCGCAGCGACATGTCGCCGACGACATGGCAGAGATACATCGCAAGCTGCCTTGCGAAGGCGACCGGCGCCTTTCGTTGATTGGCGGCGAAGATCGCGGACGCCGGAACCCCGCAGGCCCGCGCCGTCAAATTCATCGTCACCACGACAATCCGTTTTCGATAGAAACTGTTGAGGCCTCCGCTCCACTCGCCCATGCAACGCTCCCGCTCCCTCGGCCGCAATGGCCGATGCACCTGCGAACAAGTGTAAAACTTGAATCGAAGTGGGGGATAACTTTGCCGAGCGGCGTTAGGAACCGGTTAGGACTTAAGGTTAAGGGCCGGATCAGGCGGCGAAGGCGATCAAGAGGGCGAGCCCCAGAACGATCGCAGTCGCAAGCGCCATGAAGCCGGTCGGCCATGACCGCGCCAGCGCGCCCTCCGGTCCGTGGACGGAGTAAATGCGCTCGATCGCCCCGAGGAAGCGCATCGAGGCAAGGCGCCAAAGCAGGTTCCAGATCGCCATGACCGCCGCCGCCGCCCAGCCGAGCAGGGCGCGCCCCGGCACGCGGTAAAGCCAATCGGCATCGAGATTGGCCGACGGAATCTCGGCGGGATACCATTTGACAAGGATCAGGACGGCGAAGGCGAGTACCGCCCAAAGCAGCAATTGCAGCTGTTCGACGACGTGATAGGGCGCGTATGGATGGTAGTCCGCGACAGCCTCGGGATAGGGCATCAGCGCATAGAGCGGCTCCGGATAAACCCCGATCGCGATGCACAGGAACGCCGATACGCCCATCGCCAGCAGCATCGCCGGCGGCGCTTCCTTCGGCCGCTTGCCGCTGTCATGCGCGAAAAACGTGAAATAGGGAATTTTGATGCCGGCATGCTCGAGAACTCCGGCCGACGCGAACAGCAGCACCAGCCAGATCCAGAAGGCATGCGCGTCGCCCGCGGCATCGATGATAAGGCCCTTGGTGACGAAGCCGGCGAAGCCCGGAAACGCCGAGATCGACATCGCGCCGACGATCGCGAAGACCATCGTCAGCGGCATCGTCTTGTAGAGCCCGCCGAGCTCGGTCGCTTTCGACGTGCCGGTCCTGTAGATCGCGGCGCCGACCGCCATGAAGAGGAGGCTTTCGAAAATGATGTTGGTGAAGGCGTAACCGACCGCGCCGTTGATCGAGGCGGCCGTGCCGAAGCCGATGCCGATCACCATGAAGCCGACCTGGTTGTTGATCGAGTAGCAAAGGACCTTCTTGAGGTCGTTCTCGATGAGCGCGAAAAAGATCGGGAAGATCGTCATCACGGCGCCGATGACAATCAGCTCCTCCGTGCCCGGAAAGGCTCGCGCCAGCGAGGCGACAGCGAGCTTCGTGGTAAAGACCGACAGCACAATTGTGCCGGCGAAAGAGGCCTTCGGGTAAGCGTCCTGCACCCAGTTGTGGAGGAGCGGGAACGCCGCCTTGATGCCGAAAGCAAGGAACATCAAAAGCCCCGACGCCTTGATCGCGCCCGACGCATCGCGAAGGCCGATCTCGCCGAAGGCGAAGGACCCGGTCTCGCGATAGACAAGGACGATCCCGGCGAGGAGGAGGACGCCCGACAGGATCTGGATCGTCAGGTAGCGCATACCGGCGAGAAAGGTCGCACGCGTTCCCGGTCCCCAGACCAGGAAGACCGAGGTGACCGCGGCGATCTCCCACCACACGAACAGCGTTATGAGATCGCCGGCGAGAACGCCGCCGAGCGCCGCGGCCGGATAGGCGAGCGACGCGAAATCCTGAGCGCGGTCGCGGCTGTGCCATGCGTAGACCAGGTTCAAGGCGGTCGCGATGTGAAATACCACCGCGAACAGCCGCGACAGGGGATCAAGGCGCAGCATCGTCGCCGCCTCGCCGAAGATCGACAAGGCGCCATACTCGCCGAGCCCGAGCCGGGATAGCTGCACCGCGCTCGTCGCGACGAAGATCAGCATCAGCGGACGGCGGATGGCGGCGTAGCCATTTGGAATGAAGGCGCCGAGGACCGCGCCGACAATCATGATTACGGCCGGATTCATTGCAAGCGCGGAAAAAAGGCTGTCAGCGCCCATTTCTATTCCCGCTCCTCGTAATAATCCTCTTTGCGGCCTACGAGCTTTCGCAAATGCTGGCCGACAAGGACAATGAAGGTGAAGGCGAGAAATCCGTACACCGCGAAGAACGCGCCCATGACCTCGATCGCGAAATGCGGATGGTCTTTCCTGAATTGCGGCAGGAAGCCGGCGACCGCGGCGGCGACCGCGGCGAACACGAGAACGCCGAGAAAGCCGTTGCGGAACGCTTTTGTGTCGGCCCAGCCTTTTTTGGAACCCGAGTGGTCAGTCATCACTGTGTCTCCACAATCGGCGTCAGATAAGCGTAGAGCGGATCAGCGAAGATGAAGAGCAGGAGCGCGAACAGCGCGGTGATCATCGGCGGGACGACGCAGAGGATCGGCGCTTCCTTGATGGTGCGCCAGTCGATCGCGGCGGCGCCTGATCCTTGCGGTTTTGCGCCGCTTTCCGCCGGTTCGAGATAAAACGCCTGCACCGGAATCGACAGGAGATAAGCGACATTCAACAGCGAGGACACGATCAGCACGCCGATGATCGCCAAGTGTCCGGCGTCGGCGGCGCCGAGCATCAGCAGGAATTTCGGCCATGACCCGCCGAGCGGCGGCAGGCCGACGATCGACATCGCGCCGATGAAGAATGCGAAAAACGTGAACGGCATCTTGCGCCCCAATCCCCGCAGTTCCGAGACCTGCGTCTTGTGGGTGGCGACGTAGATGGCGCCGGCGCACATGAAGAGCGTCATCTTGCCGGCGGCGTGTGCGGCGATCTGCATAGCGCCGCCCATCACTCCCATCGATGTCGCAAGCATTGCGCCGAGGGTCACATAGGAAAGCTGGGACACCGTCGAATAGGCGAGGCGCGCTTTCAAATTGTCTTTCTGCATGGCGATCGCCGACGCAAGAAGGATCGAGGCGGCGGCGATCCACATGAAGGGCGTCGCTGCGCCGGTGACGTTGAGAAAATCGACGCCGAAAATATAGACGGCGATTTTCAGCACCGAGAAAACCCCCGCCTTGACGACGGCGACGGCGTGCAGGAACGCCGAGACCGGCGTTGGCGCGACCATTGCGTTCGGCAGCCAGGGATGAACCGGTATCAGCGCCGCCTTGGCGACGCCGAAGGCGAAAAGCCCCATCAGGATCATCGGCAAGGCGCCCGCGTCGGCGAGCGGCGCGGCGAGTATGCCGCCCGGCGTGAAGTCGGTCGTCCCGGCGATCGAATAGACCCAGACGATCGCCGGCAGCAGAAGGCCGATCGACGTCCCCATGAGAATTCCGAGATAGACGCGTCCGCCCTTGCGCGCCGCATCGTCCCCCTTGTGCGTCACCAGCGGAAATGTCGATAGCGTCAAGACTTCATAGAAAATAAAGAGCGTGAAGAGATTGGCCGCATAGGCGACGCCCATCGCCGAAGAAATCGCGACGGCGAAACTCATATAGAAGCGCGTCTGGTGCTTCTCGTGATGGCCGCGCATATAGCCGATCGAATAGAGCGAATTGACCGTCCACAGAACGCCGGCGAGAACGGCGAACATCGCGCCCAAAGGCTCCGCCTGAAAGGCGATCGGCAAACCGCCGACGACCGTGAAGAGAATATAGCCGGGACGCGCGCCCTCGCCGACCGCCAGGAATACGATGATCGACAGCGCAATCAGCGAGATTCCAGTGATCAGCGTCATCGCTTCGCGCAGATTGGGCGAGCGGTCCGAAAGCCAGATCGCGACCATGCCGGCGAGCGGCACGGCCAGGGAGGCGATGATAGCGGCGCCGGGCGAAATCACTGGCCGCCCCCCATCAGCGCTTGCGCCGCGCGTTCGGCGAGATCGACGGTCAGATCGGTGTTGACGCCGAAATAGACATTGGCGGCGACGAGCAGCCACATCGGGATCAGCATCGACAGCGGCGCCTCGCGCACGGCGGCGAATCCTTCCGTCGGTTCGCGCAGCAACATCAGCTCGACGACACGGCCGATATAAAGAATAGAGATAAGGGACGAGGCGACGATCAGGAAACCGGCCCAGGCGCGCCCCGAGTCAAAGGCGGCGCTCAACAACTGCCATTTCGAGATGAAGCCGACGGTCAGCGGCACGCCGATCAGCGACAGTCCTGCGATGATGAAAGCGCCGGCGGTCAGCGGCATCCGGCGCGCAAGGCCGGCGTAGCCGCCGCAGGCATGCGTGCCGACGCGCAGCATGACGCAAGCCGCCGCCATGAACAGCGCGCCCTTCATAAGCCCGTGATTGAGCAGGTGGACGAGACTGGCGGCGAGGCCCTGTTCGGTGCCGAAAGAAATCCCGAGCAGCATGTAGCCGATCTGGCCTACCGACGAATAGGCGAGCATGCGTTTCAGATCATCCTGGAAGACGGCGACGATCGACGCGAAGAACATGCCGGCGATCGCCATCGGCATCAGCAGGTAATCGAACGCCGCTTCGGCGAATCCGAAATCGCTGCCGATGACGGAATAGGTGAACCGGATGATGACGTAGACGGCGACCTTGGTCGATGTCGCGGCGATGAAGGCGCTGACCGCCGACGGCGCGTAGGCGTAGGCGTTCGGCATCCACAGATGCATCGGGAACATTGCGGCCTTCAATCCCATTCCGACAAGGATGAAGGCGAAGCCCGCCTCGACCATGCGGTTGTTGTCGTTGGCGAGATGATATTTGAGATCGGCCATGTTGAGCGTGCCGGTCGCCTGATAGAGAAGACCGAGTCCGATCACGAAAAATGTCGCGCCGATCGTTCCCATCACCAGATAATTGAACGCGGCGGTCAGGGCGCGCCGGTCCTCCTTGCCGCCGAGCGCCACCAGCGCATAAGTCGACAGCGATGATATCTCGAGGAAGACGAAAACGTTGAACGCGTCGCCGGTGATCGTGACGCCGAGCAGGCCGACCATGCAGATCAGCATCGCCGCGTAGAACAGGCTGAGTTGCCGCGCGTCGATTTCGCTGCGGATGCTTTCATAGGAAAACGGCATGACCAGCGCCGCGATGCCGGAGACGAGAGTCAGGACCAGCGCATTGGCGAGGTCGATGCGATATTCAATGCCGATCGGCGGCGCCCAGTCGCCGAGATGATAGGAAATCGGCCCGCCGGCGGCGACAGACGCCAGCAACGCGGCGCAGGCGGCGAACGCCGCAAAGGCGACCGCCGTCGCCCACAGATGCGGGATCCTCCCGCCATAACGCAATGACGGCATCAGGATCGTCAACGGCGCCGCAATCAGCGGAACGATGATCGGCAGGACCGGCAATTGCGCTTCGAGGTTCATGCGGCGGCGGCTCCGCCCTGCGCCATTCGGCCGAACTCGGCGATTTCGTCGGCGGCTTCAAGCTCGTCTTCCTCGATCGTGCTGTAAGCTTCGCGGATGCGTACGACGAGAGCGAGGCCGACCGCCGTCGTCGCGATGCCGACGACGATCGCCGTCAGGATGAGGACATGCGGCAGCGGATTGGAATAGATGATCTCCGCCGCGCCATGCAGGGCTTCCGCCATTCCGGCGGCATGGTCGGCGGCGCCGCCGTCCGGGATCGACAGCGGCGGCGCAGCGAGCATGTCATTTGCGCC
>JBGSSK010000360.1:0-7340 GCA_041737095.1 Parvularculaceae bacterium
GGCGCGGCCGGCGCGCGGCGCGTCGCCCGCCCCAGATTGAAGCCGGTCAGGTACGCGGCGAACCACGGCGCAAAGCGCGCCGCAAGATCGAACATGTTGTCGTCGAGGCTCTTGATCTGCGCATCGATGTTGAGGCCGAGAAAATATTCGGTCGCCATCGCCAGCGTGAACAGCACGATCAGCGAATGCACGTATGTGAACTGCACGAAGCGCGCGAAAAACCTGCCGGCGGCGCCGGCGCTGCGCCCGCCTGCGTCATAGCGCCAGCGTCCGATGAGAAATCCGGCGAACGGCATCGCGACGAGATAAGCGATCATTGTCAGCGGCGCGCGCACACCTGAAATCTCGACAAAACTGTAAAACGGATCATTGCGGACGATCACCGCCCACAACGCCGTCATCCCGGCGAAGACGAGCGCGCTCGTCAAATATCCGCCTGCGCCGTCAGGTTGTCGCCCGCGCGCCATACGTCCCAACTACCCGTTACGGGGACAGACTAGCGCGCCGAACGCCTGAATACAAAAGGGCGCCCCTTGCGTTTGCGAAGGGGCGCCCGAATTCAACTGAGAGGGGTCGACGGCCAGCCCGAAACCTTGAGGTTTGACGCCAAGGTCTTGCCGCGGTCGGTCGCCAGCTAGTAGGAAATCTTCTGGCCTTCAACGAGGCCGGCAAGGCCGGCTTTCCGCACGGCGGTCACATCGACGAAAATGTCCTTGCCGCCGTCATCGGGCGCAATGCAGCCATAGCCTTTGGTTGCGTTGAACCAATTCACGGCGCCTGTCGCCATTCTCTTGTCTCCTGATCCAGCGGTCAGGACTGGCGAAGCCGCACGGGCGGTCGATTGACATCAGCGAGGCGCTGATGCCGGTTAAGCGACCGTCAAGTTCGGAAGGCGATTGCGAAAGCAAGGCTGGGCCGGGACGAATTGCGGGCGGAAGGCAAGGTCTCGATTAGGCAAGGCGTTGTCGAATTCGGCCCAAATTATCTGGTCACGGCCGATGAAATTTGAGCGGCGGCGCAGGCGTGCAAGAGGAACATCTAATGACGCAATCCATCACCAGGCGTTCGCCATGCGGCTGATCATCTTCGGCGCCGGGCGCGTCGGCGCAAGCCTTGCGCCCTATGCGCGCTCCCTTGGCGCGGATGTCGCCGTAATCGACCGCCTGCGCGCGCAAACCAATCGCGCCGGCGTCGCGCGCCTCCTTGCAAACGCCGATGTCGTCGCCGCAGCGATCCCGGACGATCGCCTTGCTTCGTGGTTCGATGAATGGCGCCGCGAGATCGGCGCGGCGCGCGCCATTCATTTTTCGGGCGCGCTGACGATCGGCGGCATGCTTGGCTATCACCCGCTCTATTCCTTCCCGAAGACGCCGCTCGACAGCGCGACGATGGCCGGGATCGCGATCGCGCGCGAGGAAGGCGCGCCGCCGTTCGGCGCGATCCTTCCGGGCGCCGCCAATCCCGAATTCGAACTGAAAGCGGAGGACCGCGCTTTTTACCATGCGGTCGCGGTGCTCTCGGGGAACTTCGCGGCACATCTTTGGAACGAGAGCGCGCGCGCCTTCGCAGCGCGCTTCGCGATCCCGCCGGAGACCGTCATGGGATTTTACCTTGCGGGCGTCGTCGAGCGATTCCGCGAGAGCCCCTTCGACAGCCTGACCGGGCCCATCGCCCGCCGCGACGCCAGGACCGTCGCCGCAAATCTCGTCGCGCTTGCGGGCGAACCGCGCCTTGCGGGGCTCTACCGGGCCTTCCTCGCCAGCGCCTGGCCGGAGGCGGAACAGGACGATCCGAGCAGCCCGAAAACCGGGGATTGACGCGCTTGCCACCCCTCCGGCGATCCTCTATAGAGCGCCGCTCAATCACGAACGCGCCGCGCCGCGCCGGGGTGAAATCGCCCCGCCCGGTCTGCGGCCTCTTTTCAATAAGGGTCCCGTCATGGCCGAGACAGACATCTTCTACTGCGAAGTCCGCGAGCGGACCGGCACCGGCGGCGCCCGCGACGCGCGCCGCACGGGTTGGGTTCCGGGCGTTCTTTACGGCGGAGACGGCGGCCCGGTCGCCATCAAGCTGAAGCAGAAGGAAGTGCAAAAGGCGTATGCCGCCGGCCGCATGCGCTCGCACCTCGCCAAGATCGACGTCCCCGGCCAAGACTATTTGCAGCCGGTTCTCGCCCGCCAGGTGCAAGTAGATCCGGTCACCGACCTGCCGATCCATGTCGACATGATGCGCGTCGACGAAAACACGCGGATCGACGTTGCGATTACTGTGCGCTTCCTTAACGAGGAAATCTCGCCCGGCATCAAGCGCGGCGGCGTTCTCAACATTGTCCGCCATGAAGTTGAAGTTTACGCGCCGGCGACCGCGATCCCGGAATATCTCGAAGCGGATTGCGACGGCCTTGATATCGGCGATTCGATCAAGATCTCCGCGATCAAGCTGCCGGCGGGCGTGACGCCGGTCATCACCGACCGCGACTTCACGATCGCGACGATCGCCGCGCCGTCGGCGCTGCGTTCGGAAGAAGACGGCAAGTCGGACGAAGCCGCGACGGCGGAAGTGCCGGCGATCGCCCAGAAAGCGCCCGACGCCGCAGCCGCAAAGGCCGACGACAAGGGCGGCAAGAAAGCTTAAATCCGCACCGGGACGGTTCCTCGCCCGGCGGAAGAAGACTGAGCGATGCTTCTGCTTGTTGGCCTCGGCAATCCGGGCGAGAAACATGATCGCCACCGGCATAATGTCGGCTTCATGGCGGTCGACGCGATCGCCGACGCACACCGGTTCTCTCCGGCGCGCAACAAGTTCCAGAGCGACATGCGCGAGGGCGTCATCGGCGGCGACAAGGCGATCGCGCTGAAGCCGCAGACCTTCATGAACCTTTCCGGCCAGGCGGTCGGCGCGGCGATGCGCTTTTACAAGCTCGCGCCCGCCGATGTTGTCGTTTTCCACGACGAGCTCGACCTCGCCGCCGGCAAGATCAAGGTCAAGCAGGGCGGCGGCAATGCCGGCCATAACGGCCTCAGATCAATTGACGAACATATCGGCGATGATTTCCGCCGCGTCCGCATCGGGATCGGCCACCCCGGCGACAAGACTCGCGTCACCGGCCATGTGCTCGGCGATTTCGCCAAGGCCGACCATGACTGGCTCGACCCGCTGCTCGCCGCGATCGCCAAATCGGCGGGCTTCCTCATCGAGAGCGACGCGCGGTTTGCGACAGCCGTCGCGCAAACGCTGGCGCCGGCGAAGGCGAAGACATCAGGTGAACGACAGGGCGCGACAGCGAATGGTCATGCAAACGGGGACGATCATGAGCGAGGCTGACATCACCGAGCAGATGACGACGATGATGGACCTCACGCTGAGCGGCATCTCCGTCTTCTTCACTATCGTGTCCGCCTACACCGTGGCGCTCTTCTATTTCATCGGCCGGGGCCCGGCGGGCCTCAAGGTCACCGCGTTCGCCTTCTTCTCGATCACGATGCTTTTCCTCGCCATCTTCTCTTACAACTCCTTTAGTCACGCCGCGGCGCTGCGTGCGGCGCTTGTCGAACTCGCCGCAACGACCGACCTTTCAGCGGTCGGCGACAAGGCTGTCGGCGCCGGCGTCTATGGTCGCGGCGTGCTCGACGAGATGATCCGCGGCATGATGTGGCTCGGCATGGGCCTTGTCTATCTCGCGCTTTTCTATTTCACCTTCTTCCATCGCTGGCAGTTGCGCGCCGCCGATCACGCGCCGTCACAGGAGTCTTGAGCATGGGCCTTAGCTGCGGCATCGTCGGCCTTCCGAATGTCGGCAAGTCGACGCTCTTCAATGCGCTGACCCGCACGGCGGCGGCGCAGGCGGCGAATTATCCCTTCTGCACGATCGAGCCGAATATCGGCGATGTCGCAGTCCCCGAACCGCGCCTTGAAAAGCTGGCGAAGATCGCAAAGTCGCAGCAGATCGTGCCGGCGCGCATGCAGTTCGTCGACATCGCCGGCCTCGTCAAGGGCGCGAGCAAGGGCGAAGGCCTCGGCAACCAGTTCCTCGCGAATATCCGCGAGACCGACGCGGTCATCTATGTGCTGCGCTGCTTTGACGACGATGACGTGACGCATGTCGCGGGGCGCATCGACCCCCTCGCCGACTTCGAGACGGTCGAGACCGAACTGATGCTCGCCGATCTCGACAGTCTCGAGAAGCGCCGTAACGCCGTCGAGAAAAAGGCGAAGGGCGGCGACAAGGAAGCGAAAGCGCAGCTGACGCTCGTCGACCGCGCGCTCGTCGCGCTGCGCGAGGGGCGCCCGGCGCGCACCGTCGAGATCGCGGTCGATGAAACGAAACACTGGAAAATGCTGCAATTGCTGACGCAAAAGCCGGTGCTCTTCGTCGCCAATGTCGACGAGGCGTCAGCGGCGACTGGGAACGCCTATTCGAAAATCGTCGCCGAGGCGGCGACGCGCGAGAACGCGGCGTTCGTCGCGATTTCGGCGCGCATTGAGGCGGAACTCGCGCAACTCGACGACGCCGAGCAGGAAGAATATCTCGCCTCGCTCGGCCTCGAAGAGCCGGGGCTCAACCGCCTCATCCGCGAGGCGTTCGCCCTATTGGGCCTGCAAACCTATTTCACCGCCGGCCCGAAGGAAGCGCGCGCCTGGACGATACCGGTCGGCGCAACCGCGCCGCAATCGGCCGGCGTCATCCACACCGATTTCGAACGCGGCTTCATCCGCGCCGAGACGATCGCGTTTGACGATTACGTCGCACTAGGCGGCGAAGCCGGCGCCAAGGAAGCCGGCAAGATGCGCCTGGAAGGCAAGGACTACGTCGTCAGGGACGGCGACGTGATGTTGTTCCGGTTTAATGCGTAGGGGCGCCGGGCGGGCGCAGGTTTCATTGAATGGCGAGCGCGCAAGCCAAACCGGAGCGCGCACTAAGCGAAGCGGAAGCGCCCTTCTTGCTGATCACCGGCGCCATGCGGCTGGAGCGAATTGCTATATAGTGGTCCGATGGAAGCAATCGCATCCGGTCGCATCGCTCTGTGGGAAGGAGGCAGCCTTTGGGTATTTGACGTGCCCGGCGCGGCCGAAGCGCCCAGCCGAACGCAAATGCACGCCCACCATGCGTTTCAGCTCACGTTCTCCCTTGGGGGCGCCTTCAATCTCAGTGTCGAGAGCGGCGCCGTGCCGGGACCTTTCGCCATAGTCGGCCCGGATAAACTTCATTCATTGGAGGCTCGCGGCCTCGTCTCGTTGCTCTTCATTGCGCCGGAAAGTCGCGCGGGGCGGACGCTCGCACAATTGCTGCAAGGTCGACCGGCGGCGACCATCACCACCGAACAGGCACAGGATTCGCCTGACCTCATTCTGGAAGCATTCAAGCGACCTTGCGATCCCAGACGCGCGATGCGCGCAGCGGGCATGAAAATCAGCGATCGCATCGCCGGCCATGCGCGGGTTACGGAGCCGGACCGTCGCGTGCGTCAAATCATCAAGTGGGCGAATGAAAACCTGAACGATTCACCCGCCATCGATCAGGCGGCGAAAGGCGTCGGCCTCTCCCCGAGCCGGGCGAGCCACCTTTTTGTCGAGGAGACGGGCCTTCCATTTCGCACCTATGTGCTTTGGCTGCGTCTGGTGCGCGCCGTCGATGCGCGTGTCGCCGGCAGGAACCTGACGGAAGCGGCCCAGGAGGCCGGCTTCGCCGATTCCGCCCATTTAAGCCGCACCTTCAAGCGCATGTTCGGCTTGCCGGCCGCGGCGCTCGAAATGTCGTAGCTGTTTCGTTCAAGCGCCTCGCCATCTCCGGGTCTATTTGGGCGGTGTCATCTGAGACAGCGCCTGAAACCAAACCCAAGGAGACAAAAATGAATTACCCCCTGAAACCTTTCTCTGAAACGTCGAACGCCGGCGCCTGCGGCTGCGGCCCCGATTGCCGCTGCGGCGATGCTTGCCGCTGCAAGAAAAGCGCATGCGGCCCGAACTGCCGTTGTTCGTCCTGAACAACCCCCCCGGGGGCCTCTCAAGCGAGGACCCGGGGCGCACTTCGCCTTTTGCGTCTTCAGATCCCGCCCTGCGCCGAAAGCGAACGATCATGGAATTTGTTGTTGGCGTCATCCTTGGGCTTTGCGCGTGCGGCCTTGGAACAATTGCGGGATTTGAACGTGACCGGGCTTTTTATCCGGTGATGATGATCGTGATCGCTTCCTATTATGACTTGTTCGCCGTGCTGGGCGGCGATCTGCGCGTACTCGTCGCCGAGATCGCTTTTTCCGCAGTTTTCGTTTTCCTGGCGTTGATTGGTTTCCGGACCTGTCTCTGGATCGTCGCAGCGGCATTGCTGGGCCATGCCGGGTTCGATGTTGCGCATGCTCAAATTGCAGCCAATCCGTGCGCGCCAAGCTGGTGGCCGATGTTCTGTGCAAGCATTGATGCGGTCGCCGCCTTCTATCTTGGCTGGCGCCTGCTTTTGAGTCGGATTGACGCACGCGATCGCCACACCTTTGGCGACCGTATCCGTGCTTGTGTCGATGTCGAATTCATGGCCGCGCAAACGGCGGAGCGAAACGGAGATCCAAATGCCGCTTTTCGCCATCTTGAGCGCGCGCACGTCTTGGGCCAAAGATCGACTTTGCAACATGTTCGCGCGCACGCCAAAATGCTCATGTGGGGTTTGCGCCGCCGCAATCGGCATGAAGTCGTCGGTCAGGTCGCACGATTGATCGGCGCGGCGACCAAGACATGGGCCGGCTTCATCCCTCTGGGCAACACCGGCGGCGCCAGTGTCAGCGCCTTCAAATCGATGCCCATTCCGGATGACCTCGCTTGCAGCATCGCTGCCGCGCGCTTGCGCTGTCCTGATCGCGAGTTGCCGGTGGATGAGCGGACAATCACTCCCCGAGCGAATAAAGATCGATCGAGTAAGGCTGCTCGGTCGGCTCCAGAAAGAAATTCTGGCCATTGAGGACGCGGTTATAGGGGTTCGCCTTGTGGATTCCGCCGGCGCGGCCGTTGTAGAGGACGGAGCCGGGTTTGGCGGTCTGCGTCGAGCCTTTGGGGTAGCGGTCGAAGCTGTCCGGTTCGACAAGCGTGTGCGAACGGATTGGGCCGTCATAGGCCCAGTCGACGCCGTCATGATGGAAAAAGCCGCGCACCTGGTAGTCGGGGACGTCGCCGAAACGCACGGTCATGACGCAGCTGTGCCCGTCGGTCAGCACACGGATCCCACGCGCCGTTTCGACCGCGTTCTGCGCCCGCGCCTCGCAGCGCTCAAGGCGGATTTCGGCCGCCGCGCCAAGCGCGATCAGATCATCGCCGAAGAGGCCGCGCTCCTCCGCGATGCGTTTGGCGATGGCGCG
>JBGSSK010000282.1:0-3776 GCA_041737095.1 Parvularculaceae bacterium
GGCTGCGCCGTCTTGCCCGCATGGTCGTGTGGGCGCTTCAGAAACAGAAACGCCGAAGCCTCGACGAGGGGGGCGAGGGTTGCGGACCGATCTTTCAGGAACGGCGCGGCTTTCAGCAGGCGCGCCGTCGCCGCCGCATCCGCTGCGACGCCCGCCCGCTCGAGGAACGGCTGGGCGCGCCGAACGAATTCGGTATCGTCGAGCATGCGGACATAGTGGGCGTTGATCGACTGCAATTTCGCAAGGTCGAGACGTGACGGCGCGCGATTGATGCCGGTGATGTCGAACCATTTCAGCGCGTTCTCGCGCGAAATTATTTCATCGTCGCCATGCGACCAGCCGAGCCGTAACAGATAGTTCGACAGGCCTTCCGGAACAAAGCCGAGATCGCGATAAGCCTCGACGCCGAGCGCGCCATGGCGTTTTGACAACTTTGCGCCGTCAGGGCCGTGGATCAGAGGCACATGTGAAAACGAGGGAACCGGCCAGTCGAGCGCCTTGTAGATCTGCTGCTGGCGCGCGGCGTTGTTTAGGTGATCATCGCCTCTGATCACATGGGTGATGTTCATGTCGTGATCATCGACGACGACGGCGAGATTGTAGGTCGGCGCGCCGTCGCTGCGCAGGATGATGAGATCATCAAGCGCGCTGTTGGGAAACCGCACCTCGCCCTGCACGACATCGTCGACACGGGTTTCGCCGTCGCGCGGCGCCCGGAAGCGGATCGTATAAGGCCGGTCCGGCGTTCCGGCGGAAGCAGGCGCATCGCGCCACGGGCTCTCGAATCGCGATCTGGTCTCGATCGCCCCAAGGCGCGCCGCCTCGATTTCGTCAGTCGACATGTAGCAGCGATAGGCGGCGCCGATATCGAGAAGGGTGTGAGCGATTTCCGCATGGCGATCGCGCCTTGCATATTGCGAGACGGGCGCGCCGTCCCAGTCGACGCCAAGCCATGAAAGCCCGTCGATGATGGCGTCGACCGCCGCTTCATTGTGGCGCGCGCGATCGGTATCCTCGATTCGCAGCAGGAACTTGCCGTCGCGGCCGCGCGCATAGAGCCAGCTGAACAGCGCCGTCCGCGCGCCGCCGATATGCAGATAGCCGGTCGGCGAGGGCGCAAATCGGGTGACGACAGTCGAAACCATGTTGCGGGCGAGGCTCCTTTGGGCTTTGCTGCGGCAAGCCGCCGAACGCGGCTCGCCTTAGCACAATGCGCGACGGGGGAATATGGTTGAAGCGGCGAGCGGGCGCGGCGGCGAAGCAACGATCGCCGACGTCGCTTCGGCGCTGCTTTCAGCCGCACGCGAACGAACGCCGACGGTCCTCAAAGAATGGCGGCGCCGCGAATCATCGCGCCTTGCGCTCTGGAGTCCGGTCGCCTTCGGCGCCGGGGCGGCGATGTATCTGCTGCGCGCCGCTGAGCCGCCATTCTGGATCGCCGCCTTGCTCCTCACCGCGGCGATTGTTCTTGCCGGCGTCCTCGAAAAATGGCGTCCGGTGTTTTTCGCGGCTGCGCTTTTCTGCAGCGGATTTCTCGTCGCCGATTGGCGCGTCGCTGCGGTCGATGCGCCAATCCTTGAAAAGAAGACTGGCGTCGTCACAGTTGTCGGACGCCTTGTTGCGGTCGACGAAGCGCCGAAGCTTCGCCGGCTGATCATCGAGGCGCAGTCGATCGAGCGAGTTGATCGCGAAAAAACGCCGGCGCGCGTGCGCGTTTCATGGCGGGGAAAAGCGTTCGATGCGCGCCCCGGCGACCTGATCAGCGTCCGCGCCGACCTGTCGCCGCCGCCGGGACCCGCGGCTCCCGGCGGCTTCGACTTCGCGCGGCAGCTTTATTTCCAGAGGATCGGCGCCGTCGGCTTCACGGTCTCGGCGCCGGTCGTCATCTCCGAAGAAGCCCCGCCCGTTATGGCGCGCGCGCGATCCTTCATCGAAACGCTGCGCCTCCGCCTCGCGCGGCGGATTATCGAGAAGGCGCCCGGCGACAGCGGCGCCATCGTCTCGGCGGTCATCACCGGCAAGCGCGAGGCGATCAGCGAGCGCGCTGAAGCCGCGTTCCGCGATTCAGGTCTTGCGCATCTCCTTTCGATCTCCGGCCTGCATATGGGCCTCGCGACGGGGATCATTTTCTTCGCAGTGCGCGCAGCGCTCGCGCTCCATGAACGGATCGCGGTCGCGCATCCGATCAAGAAGTGGGCGGCGGGCGCCGCGCTGCTCTCCGGATTCTGTTATCTCCTGATCTCCGGCGGCGCGTGGCCGGCGCAGCGCGCTTTCATCATGACGTCGATCTTCTTCATCGCGATCATCGCCGACCGTCGCGCGCTGACGCTTCGAAACGTCGCGATCGCGGCATTCCTGATCATCCTGATGACGCCGGAAGCCGTCCTGCATCCGGGCTTCCAGATGTCGTTCGCTGCGGTGACGGCGCTTATCGCGTTCTATGAATGGGCGTCGGCGCGCGCCGACCCGGCGCGCAGTTTCAGCCTTGGCGCAAGGCTTCGGCGCTATGTCGTCGGCATCGGCGTCACCGACACGATCGCCGCGGCGGCGACGTCGCCCTATGCGCTCTATCACTTCAATCGGACCGCGAATTTCGGATTGCCGGCGAATGTCATTTCAATTCCGGTGATGGGATTCTGGGTGATGCCGGCGGCGATCGTTGCGATGGCGCTGATGCCGGTCGGCCTTGATGGTCCGTTCTGGCGCCTGGCCGCATCGGGCGTCGATGTCATCTTGTCGATGGGCTACTGGACGATGGCGCTGCCGGGCGCCGTCACGGTATTTCCGCAATGGCCGGCCTCGGCGCTTGCCGTCTTGACGCTTGGCGGGCTGTGGCTCTGCCTGATGTCTCAGCCCTGGCGGCTTTTCGGGATCGCCGCCGCGCCGCTCGCGGCGTTGCTGATCGCAATCGAGCCGCATCCATCGTTGTTTGTCAGCAATGCCGGCGACAATGCCGGCGTTCTTTATCGTCAGGAGAATGGCGCCAAAGCGATCGCTCTTTTCAATCCGCGCAAGAGCGGGTTCGCCGTCCGCGCCTGGATGGAGCAGGCGGGGATAAACAGCGAAAAATCGAGACCGGCGAAGCTGGAGGATATCGCATCCTGCGACGGCGCGGGATGCGTGATCCTCATCGACGGCGCCCGACTGGCGATCTCGAATGAGCCGTCAGGGCTTGATGATGATTGCGCGCGCGCCGATCTTGTCATTGCACTTTATCCGGTTAGCCGGCCTGACCGCAGACCGTGCAAAGCAAAACTGATCGACAAGCGCGAAGCCTGGAATGAGGGCGCCCACGCGGTCCATTTAAAACGCGGCGCCATTCGTATCGAAAGCGCTGCAATGGCGCGCGGCGCGCGGCCGTGGTCGCAGAATTACTGATCGCTCAATATTTGCGCATCAATCCGACGAGCCTGCCCTGGATCGAAACACGGTCGGCGCCGTAGATGCGCGTTTCGAAGGACGGATTGGCGGCTTCGAGCGCGACCGACGCGCCCTTCTTGCGCAGGCGCTTTAGCGTCGCTTCCTCCTGATCGACGAGCGCGACGACAATGTCGCCGTTGGTCGCATCGTCCGTACGCTGAATAATTGCGTAATCGCCGTCATGAATGCCGGCGTCGATCATCGATTCGCCCTGCACCTCGAGGACGAAATGCTCGCCGGACCGCAGCAGCGCCTCGGGCGCCGCGACGCGGTCGACCTCGTGCTGGATCGCCTCGATCGGGGTGCCGGCGGCGATCCGCCCGAGGATCGGCAGGTCGGTCGTCGTCGAGCTGGCG
>JBGSSK010000446.1:0-6960 GCA_041737095.1 Parvularculaceae bacterium
GGCGCGCGTCAATCGCGATCCGGCGCGCCGAGCGGGAACAGCGGACGGAACGGCCGCGCTTCGTCGACCGCGCGGGCGAAGGACGGGCGATCGAGCAACCGCGCGCGATAGCCGCGGAGGAGCGGGTATTCGTCGGAAATCCGGTGCGTCCAGTCAGCATAGAAAAGCGACGGCGCCGCCGCGCAATCGGCAAGCGTGAAGTCCGCGCCATTCGCCCAGATCCGTCCCGCGAGATGCGTCTCGAGAAAAGCATAGGCGCGCTCAAGCCTCTCGCCCGCAATCGCAAGCCCTTGCTCGACTTTTATTGGCATCCGCCCCAGCGCGCTTTCGACAGCGATCTGCATTGCGTCCATCACATGGAGATCGAAAAACCGGTCGAGAAACCGGACGTCTAGCGCCGCCATCGGATCGGCGGGGAGGAGGCGGACCGGACCTGGATGCGCCAACTGCAAATATTCGATGATGATGCTGGCCTCCGCGAGTGTCCGTTCGCCATCGGCCAGCACCGGAAACTTGCCGATCGGCCAAAGCCGGCGCCAGTCATCGACATGCTGCGGCGTCTCGGGGCCGATGCATCGGAACTCGAACGGCGTCGCGTTCTCGTAAAGCGCGATCAGCGCCTTTTGCGTATAGGACGAGAACGGGTGGCCATAGAGTGCGAGCGGCATGTCCGCCTTTCATCGAGAGGACCGCGTCTGGCGGTCGCTGCTGCGGCCTCCGTGCATCGGGGCTTGATCCGGCCAGCCCGCCCGGAGGGCGAAGACTGGTGGAGCTGAGCGGAATCGAACCGCTGACCTCCTCATTGCGAACGAGGCGCTCTCCCAACTGAGCTACAGCCCCTTTAAGGCCATTTGGGCCCCAGGTTTTGGGAAGGCTGATCTAGGCGCGGGTCGCTGATCTGTCAATTAGCAAGGGGCCTCGCCCGTGCGGTTGCGGCAGGCCTGTCACGCTGCCGCATGTCCTTGGAAATCGCCGGCGGTTGGGGCAGGAACGGCGGCGCGGCGGATGAGGAAATGAGATGGCGGGACCCCTGAGCGGCGTTCGTATCGTCGAGTTCACCGGCATCGGCCCCGGGCCGTTCTGCGGCATGATGCTCGCCGACCATGGCGCCGAGGTCATCCGCATCGATCGGCGCGGCGGGTTTTTCCTGAAAACCGACCCGTTGGGCCGGTCGCGCAAGTCGATAATCCTCAACATGAAATCGCCGGAAGGGGTGGCGCTGGCGCGCGAGCTCGCCCGGTCAGCCGACGGCGTCATCGAGGGCTACCGCCCAGGGGTGATGGAGCGCCTTGGCCTTGGACCGGATGTTTTGCTCACGGACAATCCGGCTCTCGTCTACGGACGGATGACCGGCTGGGGCCAGACCGGGCCGCTCGCCGACGCGGCGGGGCATGACATCAATTACATCGCGATCTCCGGCGCGCTGCATGGCTGCGGCCGGCGCGGGGAAAGGCCGACGCCGCCGGTCAATTATCTCGGCGATTTCGGCGGCGGCGGCATGATGCTGGCGTTCGGCATGGTGAGCGCGCTCCTTGCGGTGAAGAACGGCGCTGCGGGACAGGTTATCGACTGCGCGATGACCGACGGCTCGGCGGTGTTGACGAGCCTCACCTGGGGTCTTGCCGCATCGGGGCTCTGGCGGGACGAGCCGGGCGTCAATCTCATCGACACCGGCGCGCATTTCTATGACGTCTATGAATCCAGCGACGGCAAATGGATTTCGATCGGCGCGATCGAGCCGGAATTCTACCGCCAGCTGCGCGAACGGACCGGCCTTGCGAACGATCCGGATTTCGACGCGCAGAATGATCCTGCGGCCTGGCCGGCGCTGAAGGAAAAGATCGCGGCGCTGTTCCTGACAAAAACACGGGACGAATGGTGCGCCTTGATGGAGGGCTCGGACGCCTGTTTCGCGCCGGTCCTCTCGATGGCCGAAGCGCCGGCGCATCCGCACAACGCGGCGCGCGCAACTTTCATAGCGATCGACGGCGTCGTGCAGCCAGCCCCGGCGCCGCGCTATTCGGCAACGAAAACCGCGACGCCGACGCCGCCGGCGGACCCGGGCGCACATACTGACGAAATCCTTGCCGATCTCGGCCGCAGCGCCGACGCGATCTTCGAGCTGCGCGCCCGCGGTGTCGTCGGGTGAGGGCTCCTAAAAATTCACGCTCATCTCGATCGTGACGACCGCCGGGCGCGCTGCGGGATCGAACGCGCCGCTCAGCTTGCGCAAATCGTCGCTCTCGCGCATGTCGTCGAAGCGCCGCGCGCGCGCCTTTCGCCCATAAGCATGCAGCGAAACGCTCTCGCCCGCGAACTCGAAACTCGATATCGCACGATTTAGTCGCCCCGGCGACTGCGTCACCGCGAAGGGCGCAAAGACCGCGTCGGCGGACGCCTTGTCCGAAGGCTGGCCAAGCGCCGGCGTCGTCGAGATGCTGAAGCTTGCGCACAAGGTCAAGGTTATGGCTCGCATGACCGCACTCCCGTCCCTTGAGGCGGAGTCTCGTTGCGAACCCTCACGAAAGATTTACGGCGTGTTCGGATATTTGTCGAAAAGAAGGCGACGCATTCTCTTAAAATTTTCCGATAATAAGCGCTAGAATGTTCGCTTCAGCCAGTCGATGATCAACCGGTTCAACTGCTCCGGCTGTTCCCACATCACCCAGTGGCCGCAATTCTCGATCACTTGCCTTTCGAGTGCGGGGACGAGTTTCTCCATGCCGGCCGCGCCCTCGATCGGCAGAAAGAAATCCTCCGCGGCGCCGATGAAAAGCGATGGCGCGCGGATCACCGAATCGACGCCCTGCATGATTTCGTAATTGCGATCAAGATTGCGGTAGAGATTGACGCCGCCGTGAAACCCCGAACGCCTGTAGGCGTCGACATAGACCGCGAGATCGTCGCGGCTGAGGATCAAATCGGCGGGATCGGGCGGCGGCCCGTCGCGGAAGCGGCCGACGAGATCGAAAATTCGCGGCCCCAGACGTTCGATGATTGCGCGCGTGGCGGGTTTGCGAAACATCAATTCAAAGAAGCGCTGCGGGTCGGTCGCGAACAGGGCTTCGGGCGCGTCCGGTTCCTGGAACTCAATGAAATAATGCTTCCGGCCGAATCGCTTCTCGATGATAGCGAGCGGCGGGACGGGCGGCGGCGCGCGGTGCGGCGTGCACACGCCGATCACGCCGGCGACGCGCTGCGGATGAAGCTGCGCCATTGGCCAGACGATCGCGCCGCCCCAGTCGTGGCCGCAGAATATCGCGCGCTCGATCGAGAGCGCATTTAGGAGATGGGCGAGATCATCCGTCATGTGACGAATATCGTAAAGCGCCTTGTCCCTCGGCGCGTCTGAGCGTCCAAAGCCCTTCTGATCAAGCGCGATGACCCGGTAGCCGGCGCCGGCAATCGCGCCAAGCTGGTTCTTCCAAGAATAGGCGATTTCCGGCCAGCCATGGACGAGGATCAGCGGCGGCGCCGCTGCGCCATCCGCAGGTCCCGCCTCGTAGATCGCGAGGCGGACGCCGCCAGCGTCGATCTCGGTCGGCTCCGGAAAATCGCTCATGCCTGCAATTCTGCGCGCCGCGCCGGCGGCGCGCAACAAGCGGCTGCAGCAGATGCTTGCGCCGCCGCAGGATTTCGGTAAAGCGGCGCGATGAGCAATGATGCCGGCAGGAAAGCGGAAATACCGGAGGGCTGGGTCATGCAGTCATTCCCGGACACCTTCAGCGCGCATGCGGGGCCGTTCCATTTTCGCGATCACGCGGAAAAGGAGCCGGGCGTCGGCTTCCTCGCGACGCCTCAACACGCCAACGCCAACGGCATGGTGCATGGCGGCGTTCTGTTGACGCTCGCCGACATGTCGCTGTGGGATATTTGCCGGCGTGTTGTCGGCCCGATGCGGGCGGTGACGGTCAGCGTCAACGCTGATTTCGTCGGGGCGGGCGAAGTCGGCGCCTTCATCATGGCGACCGGCGAGACGACGAAGGCGAGCGGCTCGCTCTTGTTCGCGCGCGGCCTCATCACCAGCAATGGCAAGACGCTGATGAATTATTCCGGCATCCTGAAGCGGATCAAGTAGCGCGTGCGAGCGCCAGTTTCCTGTTGCGGCGGATCGCGTCGATGCTGGTCATCGCAAGCGCCGTCCAGATCAGGCCAAAGCAGATCGCGTGCGCCGTCGTGAACGCCTCGCCATAATAAAGGCCGAGAAAGAACTGCCCGGTTGGCCCGATATATTGCAGAAAGCCAAGCGTCGTCAGCGACATCCGTCGCGCCGCCAGCGCGAAAAGCACTAACGGAATGACAGTCGCCGGCCCGGCGAGGAACAACAGGATATCGAGCGTCAGGCTGTGATGGCCGAGGGCCAGGGCGCCCGTCGATTGCAGCCACATCAGGAAGATGAGCGCAAATGGCGACAGCAGCACGGTCTCGATGAAGAGGCCCGGCATCGCGCCGACGGGCGTCGTCTTGCGGACATAGCCATAGGCGGTGAAACTGACCGCAAGGACGAAAGACGGCCAGGGGAAGACGCCGGCGCCGAAGGTCAGGACCGCAACGCCGACCGCCGCCATGACAACGGCGATTATCTGTATCCGGCTCAATTTTTCCTTGAGGACGATGACACCGGTCGCGATGAAGACAAGCGGATTGATGTAATAGCCGAGACTCGCCTGCAACACGCGGTCATTGGCGACGGCCCAGACATAGACGAGCCAGTTGGCGGCGATCAGCACGGCGGCGAGCGCCAGCAACGCGACGACCCGCGGCGCGCGAATTGCGGCGAGCGTTTCCCGCCACTGCCCGCGCAGACTGAGGATAAAGGCGCCGAAAGGAACCGACCAGAGGATGCGCTGCGCGACGATTTCGGTCGGGTCGGCCGGCGCGAGCGACTTCAGATACAGCGGGAACAGACCCCAGAGCGCATAAGCCGCAATGCCGCACAAGACGCCGAGGCGCAGTTCCGCCCCGGCCGCCGTTGCGGCGCCCGGCGTTGCGGCGTTTGTCATCCCTTGACGCCTTCGGCGGCGATGCCTTCGGCGCGCACGCGGTCGACAAGGCATTTCAGCGCCGCTTCCTTGCCCTTCGCCCGGTAGCGCGCGGTGATGATGACGCGGCCTTCCGCGGTCGCCTCGCCGACGATCGCCGCATAGACGAAGCCTTCATCAATCAGCGGTTTTGGCGCCTTGTAGAATTTCGGGTTCTTGTTGAGGTTGGCGATTTCCTGATCGAGAATGCTGCGCAGGACGAATTCAAGCGGCAAATATTTCGAAACGCCGCTGCGATTGTCGATTTTGAACGCGCCAAGGCTCGCCTGAAGTTTTCCCTCGACGGCCGCGGGAATGAGCGTCACGTCGATCCGTCCGGTTTCGAGCGCCATCCGTGACGGATCGCTCCTGCCGTTCCAGCCGCAATTCCATAGCGAATATTCGATGTCGAGCGCAAAGCGGATCGCGCCGTCCGGAAAGCTGATCTGAGGCTTTCCCGCCGCCCAGCGCTGGCCGCAGCGTTCCTGGTGCGTCGCCACCCATTTCTCAAGGTCGCGCTCGGTGTCGACGATGAAATCCGTGACGTCTGTCGTCAGCACGAGCCGCAGATCGCCCTTCTTCGCCGCCGCGCGATCCGTGTGCAGAGCGATTTCCGCGGTCACCGGCCGGCCGCCCATGTTGACGCGGGTCGGCGCATCGTAAATTTTCTCGTAGCCAGCTGGCGCCGCAGCGATTGCGGGCGTCGCCATGGCGATAAAAGCTGCGGCGAAGATCCTAATCCGGCGCATCGCTTGTCCCTCATGTTGCGCGCCCATGCGCGGCGTCGTCAGGCGGCCTTCCGGATCAGGCCCCGGTTGATCAGCGTTTCGGCGATCTGCACCGCGTTTAGCGCCGCGCCCTTGCGCAGATTATCCGAAACGCACCAGAAGGCGAGACCGTTTTCAACCGTCGGATCGACCCTGATGCGGCTCACAAAGGTTGCAAATTCACCGACGCACTCGACAGGCGTCACATAGCCGCCGTCCTCGCGTTTGTCGACGACGAGAACGCCCGGCGCCTCGCGCAGGATCTCGCGCGCCTCGTCATCCGAAATCGGCCGCTCGAATTCGACATTGACGGCTTCGGAATGGCCGACGAACACCGGCACGCGGACGCAGGTCGCAGTGAGCTTGATTTTCGGATCGAGGATCTTCTTGGTCTCGACGACCATCTTCCATTCTTCCCTTGTATAGCCGTCTTCCATGAAGCTATCGATATGCGGAATGACATTGAAGGCGATCTGCTTGGTGAAGATGTCAGGCGTCGCCGAATCGTTGACGTAGATCCCTTTGGTCTGCGTGAAGAGTTCGTCCATCGCCGCCTTGCCGTTGCCGGAAGTCGACTGATAGGTGGAGACGACGACGCGTTTGATCGTCGCGGCGTCATGCAGCGGCTTTAGCGCGACGACGAGCTGTGCGGTCGAGCAATTCGGATTGGCGATGATGTTCTTCTTCGCAAAGCCGCGGACCGCCTCGGGGTTCACTTCCGGAACAATCAGCGGCACGTCCGGGTCCATGCGGAAATGCGAGGAATTGTCGATGACGACGGCGCCGGCTCGCGCGGCTTTCGGCGCCCATTCCTTGGCGACCGCGCCGCCGGCGGCGAACAGCGCGATGTCGACCTTCGAGAAATCGAAGGTCTCAAGGTCGCGGCATTTCAGTGTCTTGTTCCCGAACGAGACTTCGCGGCCGATCGACTGGCGCGACGCGATGGCGAAGGCTTCGGCGACCGGAAACTGCCGCTCATCGAGTATCGCGAGCATTTCCTGGCCGACGTTGCCGGTGGCGCCGACGACGGCGATATTGAATTCCATGGCGGTAATTCCCGAAGCGTCGGCGGCGAGTGACGCGCAATTGGCGGCGCTGTCAAGCAGACGGCGGAGCAGGATTTCTCAATCGTCCCTCAGCGCCGGCGCCGCCGCGGGTCGGCCCGCCGGCGC
>JBGSSK010000025.1:0-3353 GCA_041737095.1 Parvularculaceae bacterium
AGCGTTGCTCTGGCGTGCCGCACATTCGGCGTCAGCGAGAGCTGTTATCGCTATGAGGCTATGCTCAGCGACGAGAATGCGGAGATCGCCGACTGGCTCATCCGGCTCACGGCGGCTTATCGGACGTGGGGGTTCGGCCTGTGCTTTTTGTATCTGCGCAACGTCAAGGGCTTTGGCTGGAACCACAAGCGCGTCTACCGGATTTACCGCGAGCTGGAGCTCAATCTGCGCATCAAACCGAGGAAGCGGCTCATTCGTGAAAAGCCGGACGTTCTGGCGATCCCGGCGGCGCCGAACGAGACATGGTCGATGGACTTCATGGCCGACCAGCTCGGCGACGGGCGATCCTTCCGGACGCTGAACGTGCTCGATGACTTCAATCGCGAAGGACTCGCCATCGAGGTTGATGTGTCCCTGCCGGCTTTGCGGGTTGCGCGCACGCTCGATCGGATCATCGAATGGCGAGGAAAGCCCAAAAGCATTCGGGTCGACAACGGCCCTGAATATGTCAGCGGGACGTTGCAGACATGGGCGAAGAAGCGAGGCGTCGCGCTCGTCTACATTCAACCGGGCAAGCCGCAGCAGAACGCCTATGTCGAACGCTACAACCGGACCGTCCGCCAGGAATGGCTCGGCCAGCACATCTTCGCGACCATCGAGGAGGCGCGCGATCACGCCACCAGGTGGCTCTGGACTTACAACAACGAGAGACCCAACATGGCCAATGGCGGATTGACGCCGGCCCAGAAACTGAAAAACGCCGCGTGAAGTCTATCAATCAACCCCGCTAAAAACGGGGGGATTACCGAATGGCTTAATTCTTCGACTCTGACGGCGAACATACTTTGCGAACGCCATAACTCCGCATTGTCATATCTCGACACCGTGGCAGGACGCGCGCTCCCACGGATTGCCCAAGCTGCTGTGCACGCAACAAGTACGAAATCAAAAGGCACAGATTTCTTTTTAATTGACGGGCAAGCGCTGGAGTTATGGGGGATCAAGACGCTTGCCGGACTATATTTTGCGAAGATTGCTTCGATTGATGGTGGCGGACGACTCGCTGACACACACGAAATCAGCGTCAAGGCGATTGGAGATGCCTTCTTTGGTGCAGGAGTGATTAGCCCTTTAGGGCTGCATATGGATGTTGAAATTCGAGAATGCCATTCTGCAGAATTTTCTTACGCTCCGTTGCTCGATTCGTCAGTGAATAAGGTCGTCGGCTTAATAGTTCAATTCAGTATACTGAAGTTCCATTTTTTTCTAAGTACGCCGTCGATTGGAAGCAAGGCCCTTCAAAGCAGTCGCTTTCACCGACCTTGGCATGTGATACTAGAAGGAAGGAAGAACTTTGCTCATATCGTCGTTACCTGGCGCAGTCGCCCTAATGAGATGCTTACTATGAACATACAGATGGAGGACGTTCCAAAAAGTGCATAAAGCATTCTAAGCAAGCAAACGGCAAGTAGGGTGCACTAAGCCGAAGGCGCGGTGCACCATCGGAACCGGAGATGTGCATCTGCGACGCTGACGGCAACGATCACCAGGTCGATTACATTCTCCGGAACTCTGGTCGTCTCGACGAAAACAGATAGTGCTTTTTTGGCTTATTGCACCGCGCTTCTTACTGGACCGGTCAAATGACTGCGGGGCGGCGGTACCGGTCGCCCCCTCCGCGGCGCGATGCTTTGCATCGCTCCTCAGGATGAGGCTTCGCGCTGTGGCGCGTGGTTTCAGTCATGACCCGATTTTGGGGCTCTACAAGAAAATGACCCCCAAGAGGGTCATCTTCGCCCCTACCCTCTTGAACTCTGCTGGCGGGCGCTCGCGCCTTCATTGTGGGCCGGCGAGAATTCCGGGACGAGCGCGTGGACCGCTTCGTCGAGCATTTTCTGGTCGGCCGATTGCGCGGCCTTCAGGATTTCGCCGAGGCGCGGCGCGAGGAGCGGCAGGTCGATCATCGCCGGCGACGCGAGGAGGACGCCGTCGGCGCCGGTGCTGATCAGCTTGTCCGTATCGAGAAAGATTTCCTCGAACAGCTTTTCGCCGGCGCGCAGCCCCGTGAAGCGGATTTCGATATCCTTGCCGGGAACGAGGCCCGAGGCCTCGATCATCCGCTTGGCGAGATCGAGAATGAGGACCGGCTCGCCCATGTCGAGGACGAAGATGCGGCCGTCATGGCTGACGATCGACTTCTCGCCGCTTTCAAGGCTGGCCGCCTGCAGCACGAGCTGCACGGCTTCGCGCGTCGTCATGAAAAAGCGCTTGATGTCGGGATGGGTGACGGTGATCGGGCCGCCTTGCGCAATCTGGCGCGTGAACAGCGGCGCGACCGAGCCGGTCGAGCCGAAGACGTTGCCGAAGCGCACCGTCGTGAAGCGCGTTTCGCTTTGCGCGACGTCGAGCGCCTGCGCGTAAAGTTCGGCGATGCGCTTGGTCGCGCCCATGAAGCTTGACGGATTGACCGCCTTGTCCGTCGAAATGAAGACGACGGTTTCCGCCTTGACGCGGGTCGCCGCGTCGAAGACGAGCTTGGCGCCCATGACATTGACGAGCGCCGCCGCGCAGCGATTGTTCTCGACGATCGGCACATGCTTGAAGGCGGCGGCGTGCAGCACGATCTCGGGCTTCACCATGTCGAAGACGCGCGTCAGGTGTTCAAGCCGGCAGACATCGGTCAGCGTCGTGAACAGCGCCGCGCCATGGCCGGCTTCGCGCAGCTCCATGTCGATCTGGTAGAGATTGAATTCGGAATTATCGAGGAGCGCGAGCGTCGCCGGCTCGAAGCCGGCTGTCTGGCGGGCGAGTTCCGCGCCGATCGTGCCGCCGGCGCCGGTGATCAGGACGCGCTTGCCCTGGATGAGCTTGCGCGCAGCGCGCAAGTCGATCCGCCGCTGCGGCCGGTCGAGCAGGTTCGAAATGTCGAAATCGCTGAGGGCCTTCTGCGGACGGCTAGGGCTTGCTACTGCTCTTTTTATTCCTGAGACGAGTTTCTCAAGCACCGACCGCACTCCCCGCTTATCGTCTCGCAAGAGCGACGATAACAGCCGCGCCCCGCCGTCTTCGCCTCGCCGGCGCGCCGCTTAGACGGTCTCCATCCGGCGAAAACTCCATCTGACCAGCATATCCCCGCCGGAGGAAGCTTCCAAGCCGTTATCACCGATGATTACGATTTGTTCGGATGACTGCGGCAGCGTGCCCTCGCCGCAATAGACGCTGCGTTCGATCCGGACGCCCGGCCGGTTGCAGCGGAAGCGCCAGCCTTCCTTGTTCGGCAAAGCAAGGATGATCGACCGGCCGTCGCGCGCCGGCGAGGCCTTGATCCCCGGGTGCAGGTGAAAGCGCAGCCG
>JBGSSK010000296.1:0-1794 GCA_041737095.1 Parvularculaceae bacterium
GGCTGCGCCGCGCCGAGCACCGCTTCTCCCGCGTCTATTTGAAGAAGATCGAAGCGATGGCGGAAGGCGCCGGCGGCGACGTCGCTTACGCCTATTTGCCGGCCTGGCGCGCGCCGACGTTGCCGGCGGAGATCCGCAACGTCCTCGATATCGAAAAGCCGGTCATCGACCTTGGCGGAGAAATCGCCGACGATCCCGGCAAATGGCTCGATGCGACGCATGTGAACGCCTGGGGCGCCGCAGAGCAATCGCTGCGTTTCGCGGACGAATTGGCGCGGCTCGCCCCCGGTCTCGGCGTCGCCGGCTGCAGCGCCGGCCGCTGACGCCGTTCCAATCGCCTCGGATCGCAGTAGGATGCGCGCTGGAGGCGCTTTTGGCCCGGCACAGTTTTTCCCTGCGCGTTATTGCAGCGCGCGTCCTTACCTCAATCGTCGGCCTCGCCCTCTTCATCTATGGGTTGATCGCGTCGTTCTCACCGCTGCCTGCGGGGGCGCCGCTGGTCATTCTCGGCGTGTTGCTGATCGCCGCCGCCAATCCCGCCGCGCGCCCCTATATCCGACGGATGCGCCGGCGCTGGCGCTGGTTCGACGCCCTCGTTAGAGTGGTGGCGAGGCGCGGCCCGGCTTCCGTCAGGGATGTCGAGGCCGAAACGGCGCCGCAGCCGTCGCAACCGGAAAATCCATGATCCTCTTTCGCTTCGCCGTCACGGTATTCTCGCTCCTGATGATCGGATTCGGGCTCATACTGACGATTTCGCCGATCCCCTTCGGCATCGTCATCGTGGTGATGGGGCTCATGCTCTTCGTCACTGTCGCGCCGGGCGAAGTGCGCTGGCTCCGCCGGCGCTGGCGCTGGTTCGACAGGCTGATGCATGCGGCCGAAAAGCGCCTGCCGGAATGGCTCGCCAAACGGCTGCGCGTGTCCGACTACGATCATGAGGCCGAGGAGCGGGAAGACGAAGCCCGCGCCGACGGACGCAGTCGCTAAAGCAGCATCGTCGCAGGCTCTTCGCAAAAGCGCTTGAACGCCGCGAGGAACTCGGCGCCGACGGCGCCGTCGACGACGCGATGGTCGCAGGTCAAGGTCACCGTCATGACGGTGCGGACGACGATCTCGCCATTCCGGACGACGGCGCGCTCTTCGCCCGCGCCGACCGACATGATCGCGCCGTGCGGCTGGTTGACGATCGACGCGAAGGACGTGATCCCGAACATCCCGAGATTGGAAACCGAAAACGTGCCGCCCTGGTATTCTTCGGGCTTCAGTTTTTTCTGGCGGGCGCGCGCCGCCATGTCCTTCACCTCCGCCGAGATCGCCTTGAGGCCCTTGGTTTCCGCTTTCCAGACGATCGGCGTGATGAGCCCGCCGTCAATCGCCACCGCAACGCCGATATCGGCGTGCTTGTGCAGGATGATCGCTTCATCCGTATAGGTCGCATTGGCGTTCGGCACGGCCTTTAGCGCCATCGCCGACGCCTTGATGACGAAATCATTGACCGACAGCTTGTAGGCGCCTTCGCCTTCCTTCGGCGCGGCGGCGTTGAGCGCGGCGCGCGCGGCGAGAAGGTTCGTCAGTTCAATATCGATATTCAGCGGGAAATGCGGGACTTCATTGTTGAAGGATTGCGTCAGCCGGCGCGCGATGACCTTGCGCATGCCGTCGAGCTTGACCGCCGTGTAGCTGTCGGCCGGATAAAGCCGCGGATCGATCGAGGCGGGCGACGGCATGCGCAAGGTCATCGCGCGCCGGCTGACGCAATCCTTCAACAATGAAGTCCCGCATTTCCCGCTGAAT
>JBGSSK010000112.1:0-3648 GCA_041737095.1 Parvularculaceae bacterium
CGCGCCGCGCCGGCGTCGGCGGCTGCGACTGGATGCGCTCCGAGAATGCGGCTCTCAGCCAGTCGCTGACCGGCCCGAACATCAGGAACGACAGAATGAACGCGCCGACAAGGCCCGCCAGCGCGAAGAAAACATCGCGCTCGCCGTCCTTCCCGGCGCGCCAGGCCGCAAAATATTCCCGCACCGCTCCGGCGAAGACGCCGGCGTCTTTTGCGGCCTCGCTCCAGAGGCTGATCGAAACCAGCGGCGCCTGCCGTTCGAGGAGCCGCGCGTATCGCTCGCTCAGTCTCTGGGCGGAGAATTCATCGAGAAGCGCCGTCGCTGCGTCGATATTGGCGATAATCCGTGTCCGCTGGCCGCGCAGGAAAATGATTTCTTCATTGCTCGCTTCGCGCTCGCGCGCGACGGGCGCCGCTTCCGGAGACTCCCCTTCTTTCGGCGGCGGCCCAAGCAGCGCCAGTCGTTCCTCCGCACGCTTCAGCGCGTCTTCGGTCGGCGCAAGCCGGCTGCGCGAGCCGGTGATAAGCACCCGCAGTTCGCTCTCGAATTCCTGAGGATCGCGGACGCCATTGTCGCGAAGATCGCGGGTCAGCGCGTCGAGTGAGCCGGCGGAGGCGGCGATCTCGCGCTCCCGCTCGTAATCTCCGGGCGTTTGGGCGAGTGCGGCGCCGGCGAACATCCAAAGCAATGCGAGAATGACGGCGAGCCGCGTCACAGCCACCCTCGCGCATGGAAAAATCCGATCATCGCGGCGCCGGCGGTCATCGAAACGCCGGTGACGATCCAGAAGGCGAGCGGGCTGTCCGCGCCCGGAATGCCGGCGACATTGATGCCAAGCAGCCCCACCAGGAATTGCAGCGGCATGAAAACCGCAGTCGCAGTCGCGAGGATCAGCATGTTGCGGTTCATCATTTCCGAGCGCTGGTCCATGATCTGCTCGTGGAGGATCATCGCCCGTTCGCGCGCCGCATCGATTTCCTCGGTCATGCGCGTCACCGCATCGGAAGTCTCGCGCAAGGAAATCCGCTGACGGGTGTTAAAGAGCGTGATGTCGCTCAGCGACAGCGCGTTGATCGCATCGCGCTGCGGCGCGATGTAGCGCCGCAACTGCACCGCGAGCCGGCGCGCATCGGCGAGACGCGCGCGAACCTGCCGCTCGTTCTGTTCGAGGAAACTGTCTTCAAGCTCGTCGATCGCATCGGTGACCTCAACGACATAAGGCTCGATCGCCGTGGTGATCTTCGACGCCAGCATCACCACCATTTCGCCGGTGTTCATCGGGCCGTGATTCGGCTTTTCGATAATGTCGCGCACGTCGGCGATCGCCTTGACGACGCGGCGGCGCGCGGTGATGACCATTTTCACATCCGCCCAGATCCTGAGCGAAACCATGTCTTCCGGCTCGGCGCCCGGATTGTGATTGACGCCTCGCAGGTTGATCGCGACGCCGGTTTCAAAGCGCGTCATGCGCGGCCGCGTTTCCATCGCGAACAGCGCGTCCGCCGCGGCCGTCGGCAGGAAGGACAGTCCCCGCGCCCACGCCGCCGCGTCGGGCGAATTGGCGTTCAGATGCACCCAAACCCAGTCAAACTCGGCGAAACGCGCGCCGTCCCTGACTTCGTCCCAGGTGAGCGGGACGCCGCTCGAAGCGGTGACGCCATAGGCGCTGACGAGGCACGGGCAATCGGGCGTCGTCTCGTCCTCATCGCAGGGAGCCGGGTTTTTTTCTTCGCCGGCGATCATCAGATGATTTTCTGACCGGTTTTCGCCCAGTCCGCTAGAAACGCCTCGAGCCCCTTGTCCGTCAACGGATGATTGGCGAGCGCCTTGATGACCGAGGGCGGCGCGGTCGCGACGTCGGCCCCGGCAAGCGCTGATTCCCGCATGTGCTGCGGCGAGCGGATCGAGGCGGCGAGGATTTCGGTGCGGAACCCGTAATTGTCATAGACCGTGCGGATTTCGCGGATCAACTCCATTCCGTCCTGACCTATATCATCGAGCCGGCCGATGAACGGCGAGATATAGGTCGCGCCCGCCTTCGCCGCGATCAGCGCCTGGTTGACCGAGAAACAGAGCGTCACATTCGTCCTGATCCCCTCGCCGGAGAGCGCCTTGCAGGCGGCGACGCCCTTCAGCGTCAGCGGCAGTTTGACGACGACGTTCCCGGCGATCTTCGCCAGCGATTTTCCCTCGGCGATCATCTGATCGGTTTCGAGCGCCGTCACCTCGGCGCTGACCGGTCCCGGCTGCAGCGCGCAGACCTCGGCGATCATTTCGCGGAAATCGCGACCGGATTTGGCGACGAGGCTGGGGTTGGTGGTGACGCCGTCGACAAGCCCGGTCGGGATCAGCGCCTTGATTTCCGAGACTTCAGCGGTGTCGACGAAGAATTTCATGGCGCCCTCCAAATGGAACGCGCCCGTCTTGCGCCGCGTCGCCGCAAAAATCCAGCATTCGCCCGGGATTCGGGGCTCTGCGCCGGCGCTCAGGCACCGCTGGGGCCTGAGCGCTTTTCGCCGACGCCACGACGCTGGCGCCGGCATTTTTCGGAGCAATAACGGACCTCGTCCCAGACCCTCGCCCAGCGCTTGCGCCAGACCATCGGCCGCCCACATGTGGTGCAGGTCTTTGTCGGCAAGTCGGCTTTTCGCAGGCGCGGCATGGCGGCAGTACGTCGGATGGAAGGGCGGCGGATCAGCTTTCCTCGCGGTCGCGTCAGCCAAACTGCTCAAAATCGGCGACTTTTCGCGGAACCTTGAAGCCGCAAGGCCTTGTTTCATTGCGGGCGGGCTGGGATATGCTCAAGCGAGCGCCGGGACCTTTTTTGGGGTCTCGGTATTTTTCCATCTGTCGCGGCGCGCCCCTGCAGTAGATTGCATGGTGCGGCGGCGGACAATTCGAGCGGCGTGACGATGACCGAGCCGATAGACGAGATTTCGATAGTCGTGCGGTTCGCCGGCGACTCCGGCGACGGCATCCAGCTTCTCGGCAGCCAGTTCGCGGATTCAACTGCGGTCGCCGGATCCGACTTTTCGACCTTCCCGGATTTCCCGGCGGAGATCAGGGCGCCGGTTGGCACGACTTTCGGGGTCTCGGCGTTCCAGATCAATCTCGGCGCGCGGCGGATCGCGACGGCGGGCGATGCGCCGGATGTCCTCGTCGCGTTCAACCCGGCGGCGCTCAAGGTAAACCTGCCGCTGATGCCGAAGGGCGCGGTCATCATCATCAACACCGATGAATTCAACGAACGCAATTTCGCCAAGGCGCATATCAAGGACGATCCGCGAACGACCGGCGAGCTCGCCGATTACCGCGTCATCGAAATCGCCATCAAGGCCCAGACGCTGGAGGCGACGAAGCCGTCCGGCCTTTCCAAGCGCGACGCCGAGCAGTGCAAGAATTTTTGGGGCCTTGGCTGCGTCCTCTGGATGTTCGGCCGCGACCGCGCGCCGATCGAGGCATGGATCAACCGTAAATTCGCCGGCAAGCCAGACGTCCTCGCCGGCAACATGATGGCGCTTGCCGCCGGTCACGCCTACGCCGAGACGGCCGAGCTTTCCGCCGAGATCCCGCAATACCGCGTCGGCGCGGCGCCAATGCTGGCGGGCGAGTATCGCTCGATCACCGGCGCCGAGGCGCTGGCGCTCG
>JBGSSK010000120.1:0-23908 GCA_041737095.1 Parvularculaceae bacterium
CCGCGCGCGCGCGCAGGAAGACGCGATCGCTGCGTCCCGGGTTCTGCGCGCTGTCGGTTGCCGGACGCTCCTCTTCGACATTTCGCCAAGATCGGACCCGCTTGCAAAAGCGCTCGCCGCCGAGATCGGCGCGCGCTACGCGCCATTGCCATATGCGGATCCTGCGGCGCTGAGCGCCGCGATCCGGTCCGGCGGCGCGGCGGCGCCGCCGACTTCGCGTCAATGAATTCCGCCATGCTTTTTTCTCAATCAACTCCCGACTGGGAAATCGAGGGCAGGGATTGGCCGCATCGCGACGCCAGCCGGTTCGTGACAGCAGGCGGCATAAAGTGGCATTTTCAAGCCTATGGGCAAGGCCCAGGCGTTTTATTGCTGCATGGAACAGGCGCTGCAACGCATTCATGGGCGGCACTCGGCGCGAGCCTTTCGAAAGACTTCCGCATCCTGGCGCCGGACTTGCCGGGCCACGGATTTTCTGCGGCCCTGCCATTCTCTAAAATGTCGCTACCCGGCATGTCGGCGGCCCTTTCGACACTGCTGGAGACGATCGAGGTCTCGCCGGAAATTGTCGTAGGTCATTCGGCCGGCGCGGCGATCCTTGTTCAGATGATCACTGACGGGAGAATATCGCCCCGGGCCATGCTCTCGATCAACGGCGCCTTTGCCCCGTTTCAGGGGGTAGGCGGCATTGTCATGCCGGCGATGGCCAAGGCCTTGTGTCTTAACCCTTTCACCCCCTTTCTTTTCGCCAAGGGGGCGGGGCGCCGGGAGCGCGTCAGGAAATTGATCGAGGGAACGGGTTCAGAAATTCCGGCGTCGTCCGTCGACCTCTACGCGCGATTGCTGCGTCAGTCCGGGCATGTCGGCGGCGCGCTTGCGATGATGGCGAACTGGGATCTTGGCGGTATGCGCCAGCTCCTCGCCCGCCTCGACGTCGATGTGATTTTCGCCGCCGGCGCCGATGACAAGGCGGTCCCGCCCGCGGATGCTCGGGAAGCGGCGGCGATTGCGCCGCGGGCGGAATATCGAGAGATGCCGCATCTCGGTCACCTGGCGCACGAAGAATGCGCCGACCCTTTTGCGGCGATGGTTCGCGACTTGCGCGCCCGGCGGGGCGCCGCTTCCGGAGAGCGATTTTCGACATGATTAAACTTCCAAAGGATCACCCCAGCCGATTTACAGTCGCCAATGAAGTTCATGCTCGCCCGCCCGAGCCCTTGAACGCGCCGGTCAGCATCACCTGTATCGCGCTGATGACGGACTGGCTGTATCGGGACGAGGATCGGCAAATCGTCTGCGATCTCGCGCGCCGGTTCAAGGCGCTTGAGCCGCCGCCCGGCGCCAAGCATTACAGTGTCGATTTCGGTTTCTTCCGTCTCGTATGGGAGCGCCATACGGAGATGACACGATATTTTTTCATCGCACCGTGCGATGAAAGGGACCCCTTCGCGGCGCCGGCCATTAATCGGGCGCCGGAGGATTGGGTCGCAGCGCTGCCCGGCGCTCTCATCGCCGCGATCAATGTCGCACTCGTCGGCGACATGTGGGAAGGCCAGAACCATGACGAGATGTCGGCGAAATTCTTCGGCGGCAATGCGCTTGTCGGCGCGATTGTGACTGGCGGCGCCTCGGTCGCGCTGACCGATTTCAGGATCAATCCTGACGGTTACACGCGCTTTCTGGTGCAGAACCAGTCGATGGGGCCATGGCATGCGGGCCGCATCGTGCAGCGCCTGCATGAAATCGAGACCTATCGTTTGCTGGCGCTGTTCGCCCTGCCGGTGGCGCAAGCTCTTTCGCCGCGGCTTAACGGGTGGGAACAGACGCTGCAGCAGGTCACGACAAACATGACGGAAGGGCGTGAAAGCGATGAGCCGAAATTCCTCGACCAACTGACGAAACTGCAGGCTGCGATTGAGCGTGCGCGCACCGAGAGCCAGTTCCGCTTCAGTGCCAGCGCCGCTTACTACGCGCTCGTCCGTGCACGGATCGAAGAGCTCCGCGAGGAACGGCTGAAAGGCATGCAGACCTTCGGCGAATTCATGGAGCGGCGCCTCGGTCCCGCCATGAGCACTTGCGTCGCGACCGCGGCGCGGATCGACGCGCTTTCCGGGCGCGTCGATCGCGCCACGCAATTGCTGTCGACACGGGTCGACATGACGCTTGAGCGACAGAATCAGGCGGTTCTCGAATCGATGAATCGCCGGGCGCAACTGCAATTGCGCCTTCAGCAGACGGTCGAAGGCCTGTCGATCGCCGCTGTCAGCTATTACGTCGTCGGCCTTGTCGGCTATGTCGCGAAAGGTCTCCATAATATGGGCGTTCCGATCAAGGCGGAGATCGTCATGGGCCTCAGCGTCCCCGTCGTCTTGCTGTTCGCCGGTTTTGGAATCAACCGGATCAGGCGCGCCTTCACGCAGGCGGATGTCAACCGGGGCGATCAAAGCCAGCCCGCGAATGCGACGGAGTGAACGCGGCTTCGAACGCTTGCACGGAGTGATTTGACGGCGTTAGATGCCATGCAATGCAGATGACCGTCCCTGATCAATCCCCGCCTTTTGACGCGCGGAAGAAACATGCGATCGTTATCGGCAGCGGTTTCGGCGGCCTGGCGGCGGCGGTCCGCCTCGGCGCAAGGGGGTACCGGACGACGGTCCTTGAAAGCCTTGATGCCCCGGGCGGCCGCGCCTACGTCTTCAGGCAGGATGGTTTCACCTTCGACGCCGGCCCGACGATCATAACGGCTCCATTTCTTTTCGAGGATCTCTGGTCGCTGTGCGGCCGCACCCTTGCTGACGATGTCGACCTGCGCCCTGTCGATCCCTTCTATGTCATCCGGTTCGACGACGGCTCATCGTTTCGGTATTCCGGCGACGCCGATGCGATGCGCGAAGAGGTGCGGCGTATCTCACCTGATGATGTGGCTGGGTATGAAAAATTCATGGCGGCGAGCCGCGCCATCTGCGACGTCGCATTCGAACAGCTTGGCCACGTGCCGTTCGGCGAGTTCGGCGACATGGTCAAGGTCCTGCCGGACCTCGTGCGGCTCGGCGGACGATTGTCGGTCTATGGGCTGGTGTCGAAGTATATTCGCGATCCGAAACTTCGGGTTGTGTTCAGTTTTCACCCGCTGCTGATCGGCGGCAATCCGTTCAGCGCGACAGCGGTCTATGCGCTTATCCCCCATCTCGAGCGCCAATGGGGCGTTCATTTTGCGGTCGGCGGCACTGGCCAACTGGTTCAAGGTCTTGTCGGCCTGATTAAGGGGCAGGGCGGCGACGTCCGCTGCAATTCGCGCGTCTCCAGGATCATTGTCGAAAACAGGACGGCGATCGGTGTTGAATTGACTTCCGGTGAGAAGATCGCTGCCGATCTCGTGGTGTCGAACGCCGACGCATCGACTACCTATCGCGACCTCCTGCCGGCGAGCGTTTCGCGGCGCTGGTCGGCGCGCCGGATTGAAACCGCGCGGCATTCAATGAGCCTATTCGTCTGGTATTTCGGCACAAGGCGGCAATTCCCGTCGGTCGATCATCACACACTGGTTCTCGGGCCGCGCTACCGCGAGCTGCTGGCCGATATCTTCACGCACAAGGTCCTTGCCGACGATTTCAGCCTGTATCTCCATCGCCCGACCGCATCAGACCCTTCGCTTGCGCCGCCCGGCCGCGATGCCTTTTACGTCCTGTCTCCGACCCCGCATCTCGGCGCCGATGTCGACTGGCGGGCGACGGCGGAGCGATACCGGCAAGCGATCTGTCGACGGTTGTCGGAGACGGTGATGCCGGGCCTCGAAGACGAAATCGTCACCTCTCGCATCATGACTCCGGTCGACTTCAGGGACAGGCTTTCGTCCTACCAGGGCGCTGCGTTCAGTCTTGAGCCGGTCCTGCTGCAAAGCGCGTGGTTCCGCCCGCATAATCGGAGCGAGGATATAAAAAACCTCTATCTCGTCGGCGCCGGCACACATCCGGGCGCGGGCTTGCCGGGCGTTTTGTCGTCCGCGCGCGTTCTTGATCGGGTGGCGCCAGATGCAGCGGCCTAACGAACTCGACTGGGTGCTGCAGAACGAACACGATATCGCGGCGTGCCGCGAGGCGATCAAGGGCGGCTCGAAAACCTTCTTCGCTGCGTCGCTGCTGTTGCCCAATGATGTGCGCGGCGCCGCGTACGCCGTCTATGCGTTTTGCCGTTATTCGGACGATGCGATCGACCTTGCCGGCGGGGATCGCTGCGCGCTGCGGAATCTGGAGCATCGCCTCGCGCGCGTCTATGCAGGCGATCCGTATCCCGATCCCGCTGACCGCGCATTCGCGGCGACAGTCGAGCGGCATTCGATCCCGAAGGCTTTGCCGGACGCGCTGCTGGAGGGTTTCGCCTGGGATGTCGCCGGGCGTCGGTATGAAACGCCCGCTGCCCTTGATCTTTATGCGGCGCGCGTCGCCGGCGCGGTCGGTGCGATCATGTCTATGCTGATGGGCGCGCGCGCGCCCGATGCGATCGCCAGGGCGACCGATCTCGGCGTCGCGATGCAATTGACCAATATCGCCCGCGATATCGGCGAGGATGCGCGAGCCGGCCGTCTTTACCTGCCGCTGCAGTGGTTTGACGAAGCCGGGATTGACGCTGACGGATGGCTCGCCGCGCCGCAGTGGTCCCCCGAAATCGCTGAAATGACGCGCCGCCTGCTCGATCGCGCGGACCGCCTCTATCAGAGGGGGACTGCCGGCATCGGCTTCCTGCCGCGCCCCTGCCGACCCGCGATCCTCGCCGCGCGACTGATCTATGCGGAGATCGGCCGGTCGATTGAAGCAACAGGCCATGACAGCGTTTCCGCAAGGGCGTTCGTTCCGGTCGCCCGGAAACTGCAGCTCCTCGGGGCGGCGCTTCTCGGATCGCCGGTTGACGACGCCTTGGCGGCCGCGCCGCCGCTCCCCGCCAACGCATTTCTTGTCGAGGCTGTCGCATCCGGCCCGCCGCCGCGCATCGATGAGGGCGCATCGAAGACGCTTGACGACAAGATCGCCGATGTGATCGATCTGATCGCACGCCTCGAACGTCGGGACCGTCACTAGATAACTGGGCTTGCGACGAATGGGTTCGAAATGAATCAGCCGAACATTCTCATTTTCTTCGAAACCGTGATTTTCTCCCTGTTGGTGCTCGCATGGGCGACCTATGAGTATATTTCCGTCACCAGACTGCAGAAAAAGACGCGGGAGGAAGAGGCCGCAAAGGCGAAGCCTGCGCAGGAAACTCAAGGCGCCGAGAAGCCGGACTAATGAAGGCGTCGGTCGGCGCGCGACAAGTGTTGCGGTTCTCGTCGATCGCTCCGGTCAGAATCAAAAATCGTGGCGCGGCATGCGGAACGGCAATAGCGCCTTCACCCATGCGGATCGCAACCTGTCGCCGTCAAAACTCTCATGCACGCCGGACATCCGCTCCCCGAGCACCGTCGTTTCGATGAGCGAGCGACTGTAAAAAGGCGTGTCTTCGAGCGTCTTCAGAATGATCGGCGCCGCCGCGCCCGCATCGGCGTGCAGCGATCGCGGTATGCGCCAGATCGCCGTCGCATTGCCTTTCAACACCGGCGGCGGCGCGATTTCTTCGACAAGGCCGCCTTGGTCGATGCGCATGGCGAGGCGCTGCGGGTCGCCGATGCGCGGCGTCGTGTCGTAGAGTATGACCGCGTCCCGGTCCGATCCGTGCAATCGCGTCCACGTCCATTCCCGGAATGCGTCCTCGAGCGCCTCGTCGCCGTCATTGGTGTCTAGATAGCCGCGGCCGCTCCATCTCGTGTTTGGCTGGTCAAGATCGACGCTTACAAGCGCGACCGGCGCAATCGGCCGCCAGCGGTGACGTCCGTGCTGATCGATGAGAAATGTTCGATCATTGCCGCTGAGCGGCTTGACCGTCACTGCGCCGCACACGCGAGTCGGCATGGGCGCCGCCGTTTCGTTGATATGGATCGTCAATCCGTCAGCGGACCACGTCAGGGCCGAATGGCCGATATCGAGCCGGCGTTCGGCGATCTTCACGCGGCGCCGGCTCCGCTCCGTCATCGTCCATGCGCCGCCGCGAGGACCATAGAGCGCAACATTGAGCGCGCAGTGACTGAGCGGGTCCTTGCGGCCTGACCACGCATAATAGGGCGAGAAAACGCTGCCGATGAACGCGATGATCGTCACGGCGAAAAGACCGTCTTCGCTCACCGCATCGAGATACCACCAGACGTAGCCGCCCGGCGTCAGCGCACGGTCAAACTGAAGTCCGATATCACCGCGCGCGCCGCCGCCATTCCCGAAAGCGCCGCCATCGGCGCCCCGGGACCCGGATGAACGCTGCCGCCCGCCAGGTAAAGTCCCTGAAGGCGCGATCTCACGCCCGGACGCTGGAACGCCGCTCGCCATCCGTGCGATGCCGGACCATAGATCGCGCCGCCGGTTCCCGGATAATCCCGCGCGAAGTCGGCTGGCGACATCGTTGCGATCGCCGTCGGCGCAAGCGTCAATCCGCAAGTCTTCAGACGTTCGAATACGCGCAGTCGACATTGCTCCAGTTCCTCCGCTAGGTAGGGTCGCGCGTCGCCGTCGGCGGGCGCATTGATCAGGCAAAACAGCTTCTCCTCGGCCGAGGCGACTGCTTTCATCCCTCGATCGGACGCGCAGACATAGATCGTCGGTCGGTCGGGCGTCCTGCGGCGCTCAAAGACGTCTTCGAATTCCGCACGGTAATCATCAGAGAAAAACACGTTGTGGCGATCAAGCGGAAAACCGGTCGCCTTGGCGGTCATCGCCCAGGTGATCGCCGATTGCGAGCGACTTCCGGCGGCCGTCGCCGTGACGGCGCGTGCGGTCCCGACGCCAAACCCGCCGGACGAAAGCGCCGCCACATCGCCATTCAGGATGATGCTTGTCGCCTCGAGCCGTTCGCCGGTGTCGAGCGTGACGCCGGTCGCCCGACTTCCGTCGATGTCGATCGACCTGACGCCGGCGGCGTAGCGGATCGTTCCGCCATTCGCCTCAACGACCTCTGCAATCGCTTGCGCAAGCCTGTGCATTCCGCCGTCGACTGACCAGACGCCCTCCTTTTCGACATGCGCGATGAGCATCAAAGTCGCCGGCGCCGAAAATGGCGACGCGCCGCAATAGGTCGCGTAGCGTGCGAAAAGCTGTCTCAGCCTCGGGTCATGGAAATAGCGCCCCAACGCGCTCCACATAGTCGAGAACGGGTCGATTTGCAGCGCTTTCAATGGGCCCGCCCGCGTAATGAGGCCCAGCATGCTTGGGTTTGGCGCCCTCAGAAAAGGTTCGAGAAGCGTCTCATAAATGCGGCGCGTGTCGGCGAGGAACGATTGGAAGCGGTTCGCTTCCATCCTGCCCGCGAAGGCGCCGACCGCGTCGATCGCGCGGCGTTCATCTGCATAAAGATCGAAACGGGCGTCGTCCCGCCACGTATGGCGCGCAAGAATCTCCAATCGCTGCATTGGCGCTCTGTCGGGCAATGACGATCCTGCGGCGGCGAACAACTCCTCGAACACCCAGCGCATGGTCAAGACCGTCGGCCCGACATCAATCGCCGCGCCGCCGACTGTCGACCGCCGCATCTTGCCCCCGGGCGTCGCGGCCTTTTCGAGGAGGAGGACGTCGCGGGACCGTGACAGGAGCGCCGCCGCCGCAAGCCCGCCGATGCCGGCGCCGACGATTATTGTGCGCTGCAAAACCATCTTCGCGATCCGGGGCCTCTCAAAAATCGACGTTGACGTAATTGGCAAGAGTGTCCATTGTGATTGACAGTATAGACTGACAATTCGTCAGGACAATGAACCGCGGAGAGTCGAGTGGACGCAAACCGGCGGATTGACCGAGCCCTGCACCTGGCGATCGCCAGCGCCTGTTCGACGGATGGTCCGCCCCGCCTCGCAGCGGCGATGCGCCACGCGGTGTTTCCCGGCGGGGCGCGGGTTCGTCCTCAGCTGTGCCTCGCGGTTGCGCATGCCTGCGATGATCGAGACGATTTGACATTAGCGGCGAGCGCTGGCGCGGCGATTGAACTGCTGCATTGCGCTTCGCTCGTTCACGATGATTTGCCCTGCTTCGACGCGGCCGAAATCCGGCGCGGGCGTCCCTCGGTGCATAGCGTTTTCGGCGCTCCATTGGCGGTGCTTGCGGGCGACGCGCTCATTGTGCTGGCCTTTGATGTCATCGCAAGTGCAGGCGCGAAGAAACCTGAACGCCTTGCGCCGCTGCTGTCAGTGATCGCGCGATCAGTCGGCGCGCCGCATGGCATCGTCGCAGGGCAGGCGTGGGAAAGCGAACCCGAAATTGACGTGCGCCATTATCAGCGCTCCAAGACCGGCGCATTGTTCGTGGCGGCGACCATGGCCGGCGCTGTAGCCTCAGGGGCGGCGCCTGGACCGTGGCGGCGACTGGGCGACTTACTCGGCGAAGCCTATCAGGTCGCCGACGATATTCGCGATATCGCCGAAACCGCGACCGAAACCGGTAAGCCCGCCGGCCAGGACGCCAGGAATGGACGGCCGAATGTCGTGAATGTGCTCGGGCTCGATGGCGCGCTCGAGTTTCTGGACAAGCTGATCGCGGACGCGGCGGAGTCAATTCCTCCATGCGACGAGGCGGCGGCGCTTCGCGACCTTGTCCTGCTACAGGCGAAGCGATTGACGCCGAAGCACCTTGCCAGAACCGCCGCCTGACCGCCGCGCTACTGCCGATCGCGAAGGCGCTGCTCAAATGTCGGGCAATCAAACATGGCGCGACCGGTTTACGCACTGGCGCAATCACATCATCGCCCGTCCGCAATTCCAGCGGTGGGCGGCCGCATTTCCGTTAACCCGCGCCATTGCTCAAAAAAACGCCGCGGACCTTTTCGATCTCTGCGCCGGCTTCGTCTATTCGCAAATTCTTTTCGCGGCCGTACGCCTTGAGTTGTTCGACCTCCTGAACGGCGAGCCCCTGACGGCCGCATGCGTTGCACAGCAAAAAAAACTCGATGTCAGGTCCGCGCAGACGCTTCTCGAAGCGGGCGCTGCGCTGCGGCTTTTCGAGCGCCGCTCGGCCGGGCGCTTCGGCCTCGGCGAACTCGGTGCGGCGCTGATCGGCAACAAGGCCGTGATTGATATGATCAGTCACCATTCCGCGCTCTATGCCGATCTCGGCGACCCTGTCGCGCTCTTGCGTGATCGACCGAAAGACGCCGCTCTTTCGCAGTTCTGGGGTTACGCCGCTGCTGCGGATCCAACCCGCCTCGACGACGTTCAGGTCGCGGAGTATTCGGCGCTGATGGCGGCGTCGCAGTCGTTTATCGCAGATGACGTCCTCGACGCCTGCTCATTGGCGAAGCATCGCCATTTGCTCGATATCGGCGGCGGCGAGGGCGCTTTCGTGAAAACGGCGCTGGCCCGCTATCCAGGCCTTTCGGCGACGGTCTTCGATTTGCCCGCAGTCGCGGAAAAGGCGCGAACCGGCTTCGCGGCGGCCGGGCTATCCGATCGCGTGACCGTCATTGGCGGCGATTTTCACAACGACGCGCTTCCTCGCGGCGCCGATGTCGTCACGCTCGTCCGCGTGCTGCATGATCATGACGACGGGCTGGCCAAGGCCCTGCTGCGGTCGGCGCGCAATGTTCTTCCTTCCGGCGGCGCGCTCTTGATTGCGGAGCCGATGGCCGAAGCGCAACGCACGGAGGCCAGGGTTTCCGCCTATTTCGGCTTTTATCTGTTGGCGATGGGCAGCGGGCGACCGCGGAGCGCCGCCGAATTACTCGGCTATCTCACGCTAGCCGGTTTTCGCAGTGCACAAATTATCCCGACAATTCGTCCGATGCTGGTGCGCGCGATCCGGGCGATTGTTTGACGGAATGACGACAATCTGTATTGACACTCTTACATGTCAATATAGACTGACAGTCATGGAGAATTCGATTCTCGAACGAATTGACGGACGTCAGCCGCGCCACACCGCGTTCTCGGGAGGCAGCGTCCAGCTCTCATCGACGGCGATCGTTTTCGAGGGTGCGCGCAATCTCTCGATTCAGCGGGTCGACCTCGACGAGCCCGGCGATTGCGATCTCGTCGTCGATATCGACTGGAGCGGCGTCAGCACCGGGACGGAGCGCCTGTTGTGGTCTGGCGCCATGCCGGCCTTTCCCGGCATGGGATATCCGCTCGTGCCGGGATACGAGGCAGTCGGGCGCGTTGTTTCTTGCGGCGCTGCAGTCGAATCGCGATTCGGCGAGACGGTATTCGTTCCAGGCTCCCGCGGATTTAAGAACGTACGCGGATTATTCGGCGGTTCGGCCTCGCGCGTCGTCGTTGCTGCGGAGAAGGCGGCGCCGATTCCTGCGACGCTCGCGGAAAAGGCGACACTCCTTGCGCTCGCGGCGACCGCGCATCACGCGATTGTCGGCGGTGACATTCCGGACCTGATCGTCGGGCACGGCGTCCTTGGCCGGTTGCTTGCGCGATTGGCGCTGGCGCTTGGCGGCGCGGCGCCGGTCGTATGGGAGGTCAATCCGGAACGCGCCGACGCTGACGGCTACGCCGTCATCGAACCCGATTTCGACGGCCGGAAGGATTACGCGTCCATCTATGACGCCAGCGGCGACGCCGGGCTCCTTGATGAGCTGATTTCAAGGCTTGCGCCGCGCGGGGAAATCACGCTCGCCGGATTTTACTGCGATCGCCCGTCATTCAATTTCCCGCCCGCCTTCATGCGGGAGGCGCGTATCCGAGTCGCGGCCGAGTGGCTTCGCGCCGATCTTGATGCGGTGATCGCACTGACTGCCTCCGGCGCCTTGTCGCTTGACGGCCTCATAACGCACTCGAGCGAGGCGGCGGCCAGCGTCGACGCCTATGAAACCGCATTCAGCGATCCTGCGTGCTTGAAAATGATCATTGATTGGAGAGACGCGCATGACCGCATCCTTTGACGGACCTGAAGGCGACGCGCTCAAGGGCGATCGGACGGCGTTGAGCCGCGACGCCATGATTTCTTCCTTGCGCGCCGAAGCGGCGATGGAGCCGGATCCGGTCGTCACGGCGCCGCCGACCAAGGAAACGCAGATCATCGCCATTTATGGCAAGGGCGGCATCGGCAAGAGCTTCACGCTCTCGAATCTCAGCTACATGATGGCGCAGCAGGGCAAAAAGGTCCTGCTGATCGGCTGCGATCCGAAGAGCGATACAACCTCGCTGCTGTTCGGCGGCCGGGCATGCCCGACCATCATCGAGACTTCGACGAAGAAGAAACTCGCCGGCGAGGAAGTGAAGATCGGCGACGTTTGCTTCATGCGCGACGGCGTTTTCGCCATGGAGCTCGGCGGACCGGAGGTCGGTCGCGGTTGCGGCGGTCGCGGCATCATTCATGGTTTCGAGCTGCTCGAGAAACTCGGTTTCCACGAATGGGATTTCGACTATGTGCTGCTCGACTTCCTCGGCGATGTCGTCTGCGGCGGTTTCGGTCTGCCGATCGCACGCGACATGTGCCAGAAAGTGATTGTCGTCGGATCAAACGATCTGCAATCGCTGTACGTCGCCAACAATGTGTGTTCAGCGGTGGAATATTTCCGCAAGCTTGGCGGCAATGTCGGCGTCGCCGGAATGGTCATCAACAAGGATGACGGAACGGGCGAAGCAAAAGCCTTCGCCGATGCTGTCGGCATTCCCGTTCTCGCCGCCATCCCGGCCGACGACGACATCCGGCGCAAGAGCGCGAATTACCAGATTGTCGGGCGTCCTGAAGATCGCTGGGGGCCGCTGTTTTCCGAATTGGCGGCCAATGTCGGTCTTGCGCCGCCCGTTCACCCGACGCCGCTGACCCAGGATGGCCTGCTTGGGCTGTTCAAGGCGGAAGATGTCGGCGGCAACTACAAGCTTATCCCGGCGACGGCGAAAGACATGTGCGGAAAGAATGCGGTCGAAAAGGCCTCACTCGAAGTCGTCTACGAAACAGTTTGATGATTGGCGCTTGATTGAATGACTGACGACTTGATACTCCGCGAGAGCGATGGACCTGCGCCGCACGGCGACGACGCGCGCGCTTCGTCATCAGTCGAAGGCGCGACTTCCGCCGGCGACGGCGCCGGATGTCACGCCGGCGCCGCTGAAATGCAGCGCGCGGCGCGGGCGGCCGGCGCGAGCGAATTGCTCGACCAATACGCAAAAGATTATCCCAAGGGTCCGCATGACCAGCCGCAGAGCATGTGCCCGGCGTTCGGGTCGCTTCGCGTCGGTCTCCGAATGAAGAGGACGGCGACAGTCCTTTCCGGCTCGGCCTGCTGCGTATACGGCCTGACCTTCACATCACATTTCTACGGCGCCCGCCGGACGGTCGGCTATGTGCCATTCAACTCGGAAACGCTGGTCACCGGCAAGCTCTTCGAAGATATAAGGGAAGCCGTTTTCAAGCTTGCCGACCCCGAAAAATATGACACGGTGATCGTTACCAATCTTTGCGTGCCTACGGCGTCCGGCGTTCCGCTCCGCCTGCTGCCGAAGGAAATCAACGGCGTGCGGATCATCGGCATCGACGTGCCGGGTTTCGGCGTGCCGACACATGCCGAGGCGAAGGACGTGCTCGCCGGCGCCATGCTGAATTATGCCCGGCATGAGGCTGAAGCGGGGCCGGTGCAGCGCGGCGCCGCCGCGTCCGAAAAGCCGACAGTGACGCTGCTCGGAGAAATGTTTCCGTCCGATCCCGTCGGCATCGGGCGCATGCTCGAACCGCTGGGGCTCGCTCCCGGACCGGTCGTTCCTACGCGGGAATGGCGCGAATTATACGCGGCGCTCGATTGCAGCGCCGTGGCGGCGATACATCCGTTCTACACCGCATCGATTCGCGAATTTAAGGCGGCGGGCAGGCCGATCATCGGATCCGCGCCGGTCGGCGTCGACGGTACGGCGGCGTGGCTGACCGCGATCGCCAAAGCGTGCGGCGTCTCGGACCTGAAAGCTCAGGCCGCCAAGAACATCTTCCTCCCGGCGATCAAGAGCGCGCTTGCGGCAAAACCCGTCCGCGGCCGGATCACCCTGTCGGGGTATGAGGGTTCGGAATTGCTGGTCGCCCGTCTTTTGGTCGAGAGCGGCGCGGATGTCCGGTATGTCGGCACCGCTTGCCCCAAAACCGAGTGGTCGGCGGACGATCGCGCATGGCTGGAGGCCAAGGGCGTTCATGTTCAATACCGCGCATCCCTCGAACAGGATCTCGCCGCTTTCGCCGAGTGGAAACCTGATCTTGCGATCGGAACAACGCCGGTCGTGCAAAAGGCGAAAGAAGCCGCGACGCCGGCGCTCTATTTCACCAATCTGATTTCCGCGCGGCCGCTGATGGGCGTCGCCGGCGCCGGATCGCTGGCGGACGTCGTCAATACAGCGATCGGATCGAAAGACCGGTTTGTCGCGATGCGCGCTTTCTTTGAAGGCGTCGGCGACGGCGATACGGCCGGCGTCTGGAGCGGCGCGCCGGTCATTCGTCCGGATTTCCGCGCCAAGCAACGTCGCCGCCTCGAGGCCAACGCGAAGGCGAAAGCGAATATCGAGGAACCGATAGGATGCTGATCCTCGATCATGACAGGGCTGGCGGCTATTGGGGGGCGGTCTACGTCTTCACCGCCGTAAAAGGCCTGCAGGTCGTCATCGACGGACCTGTCGGCTGTGAAAACCTGCCGGTCACCTCCGTTCTTCATTATACGGATGCATTGCCGCCGCATGAATTGCCGATTGTCGTCACCGGGCTCGGCGAGGAAGAACTTGGCCAGCACGGCACCGAAGCCGCGATGAAGCGGGCGCGCAGCGTTCTTGACCCGGAATTGCCCGCGGTCGTCGTGACGGGCTCGATCGCGGAGATGATCGGCGGCGGCGTCACGCCGGAAGGCTCGAATATCCAGCGTTTCCTGCCGCGCACGATCGACGAGGATCAGTGGCAAGCGGCGGATCGCGCCCTTCTGTGGCTGTGGACGGAATTCGGCCAGACAAAGGGACGCAATCCGCGCCGCGCCGCGCGGAAGGACGGCGCAAAGCCGCTCGTGAATATCATCGGGCCCGCCTACGGGATGTTCAACACTCCGTCTGACGTCGCGGAAATCAGGCGACTGGTCGAAGGCATCGGCGCTGAAGTGAACATGGAGTTCCCGCTCGGAAGCCACCTCGCTGACGTCCGGCGTCTCTACAACGCGGATGTGAATATCTGCATGTACCGGGAATATGGCAGGTTGCTCTGCGAAGCGCTCGACAGCCCTTATCTCCAGGCGCCGATCGGTCTCCACTCGACGACGAAATTCCTTCGGAAACTCGGCGAATTAACGGGGCTGGACCCGGAACCCTTCATCGAAAAGGAAAAGCACACGACAATCAAGCCGCTCTGGGACCTTTGGCGGTCGGTGACGCAGGATTTCTTCGGCACCGCCAATTTCGGCGTCATTGCGAACGAAACCTATGCGAGAGGGCTTCGCAACTTCCTCGAGAACGAGATGGGGCTGCAATGCTCATTCGCATTTTCCCGCTCCGCCGGTAAAAAACCGGATAACGCTGCGGTGCGCGACGCGATCCAGAAAGCGCCGCCCTTTGTCGTCTATGGCAGTTACAATGAGCGGATGTACCTCGCCGAGATCGGCGCCCGCTCGACCTTCGTCCCGGCGTCTTTTCCTGGCGCAGTCATCCGCCGCGCGACCGGCACCCCGTTCATGGGATATGCCGGCGCGACCTATATCGTGCAGGAATTTTGCAACGCGCTCTTCGACGCGCTTTTTCACATTCTCCCGCTCGCCTCCCAAATGGACGTCGCGGAGGCGACGCCGTCCCGCCTCCATCGCGAGATCGTCTGGGAGGAGGCGGCGGTCGGAGAACTCGACAGGCTTGTCGAAGCATTCCCTGTGCTGACGCGCATTTCAGCAGCGAAGAAAATGCGAGACGTCGCAGAGCGCGATGCAAGGCTCGCCGGCGAAACACGAGTGACGCGCGCGCGCGTCGAGAAAAGCTGCGGCGTGCTTTCGCGCGCGGCATGAGCAAACCGAAACAGCGGCCGCAAAGCACGGCCCGCGAGAAGAAGAGGAGACGCCGATGACGACGATTTCCAGCCATGCGCCGATCAACGCAAGACGGCCCGCAGTTTCAAAGTCTTCTTTGAGCAAGCGCGAACGTTTCGAGTATGTGCTCTATTTTGCGCTGTCATTCGCAGTGTTCTTTCCTGCGGCGATGATCGGCCGACTGCTGCCGCAATCGCTGCGGCCGCTTGGGCCGACGCCGCATCACATTTCCGTCTTTGACGAGGCGGCTAGGGCGGCGCATCGCACCGTTCCATGGTTCTTTATGGGGTAAACGGACGATCCCATGTTGCGTAAATGTCTGAAGTTCAGCAATTGTCCGTGTTGCTGATTCCACCCAGAGCCGCAGGGAAGAATTGCGGTGCAGGCTGATGGTCATACAAGGAGGCAAGTTCAATGGCCGAAAACCCATCAAGGTCTGATTCGCTGTCGGGACTGACGGCGGCTGAGGCCCAAGAGTTCCATAAGATTTTTATGGGCAGTTTCATCTTGTTCACGATTATCGCCATCATCGCGCACTTTCTGGTGTGGATGTGGCGGCCATGGATTCCGGGTCCAGAAGGGTATTCCGCCCTTGAAGGAATTCAGCTGGCGATGAATTTCGCATTTCCCGTCTTAGGCTAGGAGAGTTTCTATGTGGAAAGTCTGGCTATTGTTCGATCCGCGCAGAGCGCTGGTCGCACTGTTCATTTTCCTGTTCACCCTGGCGCTGCTGATTCACTTTATTCTGCTCAGCACGTCGCGGTTCAACTGGCTCGGGACGGCTCCGTCGGCAACGGCGGCGATCGAATCGACCATTTTGAACACTTAGACTGCCAACGACTTGCCAGTGCATGGAGCCTCGCCCCCTCGGCAAGCTCCATGCGCCGGCGCCGGTCGAATGCATTTGCGGTGAAACGCTGCATAAAGGATCTTTGATATGGCCCTCTTGAGTTTCGAGCGTAAATACCGTGTTCGCGGCGGCACCCTGGTCGGGGGCGATCTCTTCGATTTCTGGGTCGGTCCGTTCTACGTTGGATTTTTCGGCGTGACGGCCGCGTTTTTCGCGACGCTCGGCACGGCGCTGATTTTCTTCGGCGCATCGATGGGGCCGACATGGAACCCCTGGCTGATCAGCATCAATCCGCCTGATATTAAATACGGCCTTGCGCTCGCGCCGTTGAGCGAGGGCGGGCTGTGGCAGATCATCACGATGTGCGCGCTTGGCGCCTTTTGTTCCTGGGCGCTGCGGGAAGTTGAAATTTGTCGAAAGCTCGGCATCGGTTATCATGTTCCGATTGCATTCGGCGTTGCGATTTTCGCTTATGCGACTCTGGTCGTCTTTCGGCCGCTTCTGATGGGCGCCTGGGGATACGGATTTCCCTACGGCATCATGAGTCACCTCGATTGGGTGTCGACGACCGGCTACACCTACGTCAATTTCCACTACAATCCTGCGCACATGATCGCCGTGTCCTTCTTCTTTGTGACGTGTTTCGCGCTCGCCTTGCACGGTTCTCTCGTCCTTTCTGCGACAAATCCCGGCGCGGGGCAGGAAGTGAAGGCGCCCGAACATGAGAATTCGTTTTTCCGGGACATACTCGGATATTCGATTGGGACGCTCGGCATTCATAGACTTGGTCTTTTCCTGGCGCTCAGCGCGGGATTTTGGAGCGCTGTCTGCATCATCATTTCCGGCCCGCTATACAGCGGCTCCTGGGTTGAATGGTGGAGCTGGTGGAAAAACATTCCGATTTGGCGCTGAAGGGGCCGATATCCAATGGCTGAATATCAGAATATCTTTACGCAAGTGCAGGTGCGCGGTCATCTCGATCTGGGAGTGCCGCTGCCGCGCGGCAACTGGTCGCGGGAGAATGTGACCGGCTTCTCGCATCTGCTCGGCAGGATCGGAGACGCGCAAATCGGACCGATCTATCTCGGCACGCTCGGCGTCGCATCGATCATCTGTTTCTTCTTTGCGATCGAGATAATCGGTCTCAACATGATGGCCTCGGTCAACTGGAACCCGATCAAATTCGTCGGGCAGCTCGCCTGGCTTTCACTCGACCCGCCGCTCCCCGAACATGGCCTCAGCATTTTTCCGCCGCTGAACGAGGGCGGTTGGTGGCTGATGGCAGGATTTTTCCTGACAGCATCGATCCTGCTCTGGTGGCTCCGCACTTATCGGCGCGCAGTTCAGTTGGGCCTTGGAACGCATGTCGCCTGGGCGTTCGCTTCGGCGATCTGGCTTTACCTTGTCCTCGGCTTCATCAGGCCGCTGATGATGGGGAGCTGGAGTCACGCTGTGCCTTTCGGGATTTTCTCGCATCTCGAATGGACAAATAATTTTTCGCTCGCGTATGGCAATCTCTTCTACAATCCGTTCCACATGCTTTCGATCGTCTTCCTCTATGGGTCGGCGCTGCTCTTCGCGATGCACGGCGCGACGATCCTGGCGGTCAGCCGCTTTGGCGGCGAACGCGAGATCGAGCAGATCACCGACCGCGGGACAGCGTCGGAGCGCGCCGCGCTCTTCTGGCGCTGGACGATGGGCTTTAACGCGACAATGGAGTCGATCCATCGTTGGGCCTGGTGGTTTGCGGTCCTGTGCACGCTGACCGGCGGCATCGGCATCCTGCTCACTGGGACGGTGGTCGACAACTGGTATCTCTGGGGCAGCGAGAACGGATTTGCGAGCTTCCAGTAACGCCGCGCGCACGTGATTTGAAAGCGTCCGCTAATTGGCTGGAATACTTCGAAAGGCCGGCGTCTTTGAGGACGCCGGCCTTTTTCGTATTAGAAGTATGCTTCGGCGGCGGTCGGATCAGAATCGGTAGGAGATGCCAATTTCCGCCGAATGGGTTTTCACATCATCATTGGTGGCGCCGAGCAGCCGATAGCCGGCCTCGATCGCCCAGGCGTCGTTGACCGGCATTGCAACGCCGACGCGGGCGCCATAGCCGAGCTCGATATTGGAATCAGACAAAGGGGTCACGCCGTTGTCGATCTGCACTTTGACATGCGCCGGTCCGACGCCGCCCGAAACATAGGGCCTGACCGGACCGAATTTCGGGCCGTCATAGCGCAGCGAAACGAGGCCGGAGATCGCACGCCGCGTCGCTTCTTCCTGACCGATGCCGATGAACACCGGATCCTTGTCGCGCTGAAAGACGACTTCGCCTTCGAAGCTGATCGGCAGCCTGTCGCTGATTCGGGCGCGATAGCCGGCGCTGTAAAGCGGCGCGCCGGCGCCGTTTGCAAGACCGCCGCCGCTCGCCGCGAATGAATAGCCGCCGCGGACAAACAGCGCCTGCGAGCGCCCTTCGCGAAGGCTCGGGCGGCGCGACGCGCTCGACCGGTATTCCGATTTCTGCGACGCCTGCGCGACCTGCATTGTTTCGATATCGCTGTCGCGCAACATCGCGATGTTGAATTGGCCCGCCTCGACGGCGTATGCGCCGCCGGCGCCGAGGGCGACTGCAATCGCCGATCCGACTAACACTTTCATATGAACTCCGTATTCCCCTTTTTACCCTGTTTGCCGTCTAGACGGTCGACCCCGAGCCGAAGATGTCGATTGGTCCCGAGAAATTGCCGATATTCGGCAGCGCATCCTGGATTTCGCCGGCGGTGAGACCGAACCAGGCGGCAAGGCTCGCGGCGAATTGCTCGACCGCGACGCCGGGGATGAGCCGGCCGCTGCCGCTGTCTTGCGCATGGTTGAGTTCAGGCGGCGGAATGTCGCCGAGAATGCGATTGCCGCTGACCGAACCGCCGACTGCGAAATGGTGAGCGCCCCAGCCATGGTCGGTGCCGTCGCCGTTGACGGCGAGCGTCCGGCCGAAATCGGATGCCGTGAACGAGGTGACGTCGTTCTGCACGCCGAGCTCGACGGTCGCATCGTAGAAAGCGCGCATGGCGGTGGAAAGCGTTGTGTGGAGTCCGGTCAGCGACTGCGCCTGGACGGAGTGGGTGTCGTAGCCGCCGGTCGACACGAAATAGATCTGGCGGCTGGCGCCCAGCGTCGAGCGCGCGGCGATCATACGCGCGACGATCTGCAATTGCCGGGCGAGATTACTCTGGGGAAAAACAGTTGCGAAGGGCGGCTGCGAAGACAGCGCGACTTCCAGATCGCGATTGAGCGTAATCGACTGCCGGTGGATCGACGCAATGTCGCGTTCAAGGAGATTTGTCCTTGTGTTCCCGGCGTCCTGGAGCAGGTTTGAAATCTGCCCCGGAAGCATCTGCGATCCGTAAACCGACGTCCGCGAAATCGATTCGATCTGCGCCGGGCCGTTGAGGCCGAGCGAGAAGGCGGCGGCCTGTTGTCCGACGAGATAGACGACATTGCCTGAAACCGAGATTGCGGTGAATGATGCGTCGGCGTTGGCCTGTGAGGCGATCGCCATGTCGGCGAGGCGACCGCCCCAGCCGAAGCGCGCGCCCTCCGGAGCCGCCGCCATCCATGTCGATTGCTGGTCATTGTGAGAAAAGAGGCGCGCCGGACGGCGCGCCGAATTGGCTCGCCACTCCGCCCGCGTCAATGGTTCAATGAGGGGGCCGACATTGCCGATGACCGCCGCCTTGCCGGAATTGACGAGATCGTGCAGCGGCGCCAGCGCCTCGGGCATGGCGAATTGGCGACCCCCGAAATTTGCGGCGTTCGTCGGGTTGATCGGCAGGAGCCGCGCCAGCGTTCTCGTCGAGCCGCCCGGCAGCGAATTATAATCGCTGAGAAGCGTTCCGCGGATCGACGCGTATTGATTATAGGATGGTGCATCATAAGGAAGGATCGTGTCGTGGCAGTCCATGCCGCCGAACAGGAATACGCAAACGAGCGCGCGATAACCGGTTGTCGACGCAGCAAGCGCGTTGAATGGCAGCAGGTTCATCGCAAACGGGGCTGCCCCGTATGCGCCGAGCACGCTGGCGGTGCGCAGGATCTGTCGTCTCGTGATCGAGGTCATCGGGCTCCGGTCCTTATCGTTGAACGTAATATTCGGCGGAAAGAATGGTCATCAGCATGGCGGCGTTGACGCGCCGCCGGCGGTCCTCTGCGACCCTGTCGGCGCGGATCGGGATGCTATTGACGGCAGCAATGATCGCCGACCGGGTTTCCGGCGCCATGCCGCCTGCTGTCATGGTGAGGTTGAGGCGATCGACAAGCGCATCCGTATTCTCCGCCAGGGCGATCTCCGGCGCATAGGAGGGCAGGAACGTACGGTCGGCGCGGCTTTCCTCGACCCGGTCCTGTATATAGTTGGCGAAGCCTGTCACCGTTGCTGTCGTCGTAATCTGGAGTTCCGGCGCGAAAAGGCCGGCGCCTGCAGATTGCGAGCCGGCTGCGACATAGCCGGGCCGATAGAAATTGAAGACCGACGGCGAGCGGTAAGCTTGCTGGGCGAGTACGCCTGACGAGGTTGCTTCAATCAGCGAAGTATGGCCTTGAAGATTGTTTTCGCCGAGCGCGGAGGCGGAATTGATTCCGGCGTTGCGAGCCCAATGCGTGAAGCGGATGACCGGTTCGCGCACTTTGCCGAAATTCGGATTGTTTCGGTTTGCGAGATCTCGGGCCTCGTCATCGAGCAGGATCGCCGCGATCACCACGGACAGATCGCCGCGTGTCTGCGTGCCGATCGTCGACCCGTCGGGCAAGCGGTACCAGCCTGTCTCGAAGGCCGCCGTCACATTCGACACATAGCGCGGCGACGGATTGGACGTCACAAATCGCTGGATCAGCTGCGTCGCGATGAAGGGGGCGATATTCTGGTGGTTGAACAAGGTATCGAGCGCTGTGTCGATGCTGGCGGCGGCGTCCGTATTGGCGGGGATCGTCACTCCAAGGAATGCCTTTTCCGATGTCGAATGGTGCTCCGGAAATATCGCGAGCGGCGAGTAGGCGGCGACAGGAACCGACTCTCTCGGGCGAATGCCGCCATATTCTCCGTCATCCCAGCTGAGCCCGGTGAAGACCTTCGCCAATCCCGTGATGTCTTCGTTTGTGTAGGTTTCGATCTGGCCGCCTTGCGAATCGAGTTGCGGCGTCCCGTCATTGTTCAACTGAACGAGTCCGATCGTGAACAACTGCATAAGCTCGCGGGCGTAGTTCTCATCCGGGACGCGATTGACTGAAGGGTCTTCCTTCCGGTTGTTGAGATAGGTCAGGAACTGCGCCATGGACGGGCTGTAGGTTACGTCCTCCATCAGCGTGCGGTAATTGCCGAAAGCGTTCCGGTTGAGGATGTCCATATAAAAGGCGACGGCGACCGGCGTGTCCTCCACGTCGGGATTCTCGTAGGAGACGACGAGGATCTGCGACAAGGCGAACGCCATGCGCTGGCGCAGCTGATCGTCGCCCTCGATCATGTCCTTCCAGACGATCTCGGCGAGAACGCGGTCATCGATGCTTTCATTGCGTGCGGCGTATTCAGCCTGGATCCGACGGACTTCGTCGACATTCGGTCCGGTCGTCGCCGCCAGCTGTCGGCGCATCCAGTCCGAATAACCGCGCGACACCAATTCGTTGATGCTGGCTTCGGTCGGTCCGAACGTCGCCTGCATCAGGAATCGCGAGGCTTCCGCGGCGGTCGGCTTGTCGCCGACGGTGGGCGCCTGAGGCGCGCCGACAGGGGCGGGCGTTGAAGGCGGCGACCCGCCGCCGCATCCGGCGAGGCCGAGCGAAGCGATCGCGGCGAAAGCAATGCGTCGAGCACGCTCGAAGGACGCGGCCTTCGGGCGAGCGAGCGTCATTGGTCGTTCAGATCCTGCAATCATCTTTTGCGCCCCTGCGCGCTTGTTGAGACTGCGCCGACATTGCCAGCAGGTGTGTAAACGGACGTTTTATGGAAAGGATCGCTTCTTCCGAATCATCTGTGACAAAACGGAAAGGCCTGAAGACAAGAATTCAAATAGTTTTATTCAATAGTCGTCAGATCTTCAGCGCCGGCCGGCGAAAACATGATTTCGGAAATTCTCCGTCCGCCGCCTTCGCGCACAACGTGAATGGCGATATCGATGATCGACCTGACATAAGAAATCGTCTCGCTGCGCGTCAGTGGCATGCCGGCCTGCAGCGCCATCAGCGCAATCTGTTCATAGGCGCCGTGCGGACTGTCGGCGTGAATAGTGGTGATCGAGCCTGGATGGCCGGTATTGATCGCGCGAAGAAACGTGACCGCTTCGCTTCCGCGAAGTTCTCCGAGAATGATCCGGTCTGGCCTCATGCGCAAGGACGCATTCAGCAGATCTTCAATGCCGACGCGCGCTTCGCCGAGTTCGCCTTTGACAGCGATCAGGCCGACGGCGTTTTCGTGTTCGAGCGACATTTCCGCTGTGTCCTCAACCGTGATAAGGCGCTCGTGAACCGGCACGAATTTCAGCATGGCGTTCAGAAGGCTCGTCTTGCCGGTCGATGTGCCCCCGGAAATCAGTATCGATTTGCGGGCCTTGACCGCCGCCTGCAGGAAGTCCGGGATTCGCCGCGCCTTCAGCAATTTCAGCAGCGCGGCGTCAATTCTCGAAATGCTGTGTTCATTCGACAGCACGATGTCTCGAAAGTCGTTCTGGCCAGCGAAATCGCTGAGGCCGAGATGCGTGACGACCGGCCGGCGGATCGCCATCGCCCAATGGCGCCGTGTCGCAGGAGGACCGACGATCTGCACGCGCTCGCCGGTCGGCAAGGACGCGGAGAGCAGCGGGTGGGCACGGTTTATCGCCTGATGATTGACGCGGGCGATTTGCGAGGCGAGCCGGTGCAGATGGCTGTCCGTGATGTCGGCCGCCTCAATGCGGTGCATGCCGCCTCCCGCGACCTCGACCCAGAATTCGCCCGGGCGGTTGATGAAAATTTCGGCGACCCGCTCATTGCGCAACCATTTTTCGAGCGGTTTCAGGAACGCCGTCAGATAGACGTGCGCCTCATGATCCTGCGAAGCCTGCTCCTGCCGCGCGGGTTCCTTCATGGCTGCTCAGCACTCAGGGCGACGCCGCCGCTTTCCTCGTAGAGCGGGAATATCAGGTCGCGCGCAACGAAAATGCGGATCGGCGCCCCCTGCGCAATGCGAATAGTCGGCGGAATATTGACGCTGCTCTGCAGGGCCGTCTGCGCGACGCCATAGGCCTGCGCGGAAGAGGTGATGACGACCTGGCTGTTGCCGCTCTCCGCCGCGATCAATTCGGCGCCGACGCCGATGATCGACAGGAGGATCGCCGAACCGAAACGCTGCAGGAAATGGCGATCGACCTTTCCGCCAAGCCCGGCGCGTCCGAGCGTATCCGTGATCGGCGAGGCGAGATTGATCGCAATGCCGTCGGGAAGGATCAGTCGCGTCCATACGACGAAAGCGCGCGATTCGCCGATCGCCAATCCCGAGCGGTACTGACCGATCAGGCGGCTGCCGCGCGGGATCAAGACTTCCGTTCCGTCGAAGCTGCGCACGTCTTCACTGACGATCGCGCGGGTGAAACCGGGAAGGTCCGAGTTGATCGCCGTTTCAAGCACCCCGGCGATCAGCGTGCCCTCGATCACCGTTGCGCCGAGATCGCCGATATGGGTCGCGGTCGCCGGCGCATTCTCCGTGCCGCCGACGCGGCTGGCGAACTGTTCGCTGGCCGTCAGGCCCGCCGCAGTGGAGGCCTTGCCGCTGGTGTACACGGCGCGCGGCAGGAAGGAGGACACCCACTTGAGCAGCTGGCTCTTGGCGCAGCTGGGGTCGCCGATGACGGCGACGTTGATGTCGCCGCGCAGGCTGATGCCCTCGCCGGTGCGCTTGTGCACGCCGCCAAACAGCATCAGCAGGATGGCCTGTTTGATGTGCTCGTGCCCCCACACGCTGGGGCATACGCTGCGCGCGAGCTTGCGGTACACCTCGGG
>JBGSSK010000121.1:0-7849 GCA_041737095.1 Parvularculaceae bacterium
GCGTCACAATGCGGAGCGAGGACCCGAACCGCGCGCGAATCGCTTCGGCCTCGCGGGCCGAGGCGACAACGCCGTCGGCGCCGGCGCGGGCTGCGAATTCGGCGCGCTTCAGCACCAGATCCTCGAGCTTCATCGCCACGCCGCTCTCGATCAGGCTTTCCTGCGTCAGGCTGGTCAACACCGTGACGCCGAGGATCTTCAGGCGCTTGTCATCGCCGCGGCCGGCGACGGCGCCTTTCAGGACATCGGGCTCGGCGTGGACCGTCAGGAAATCGCCGCCGAGCCGCGCCACGCTCGCCACGCCGCGTTCGACCGTCGCGCCGATATCGTGGAATTTGAAATCGAGGAAGACCTTCTTGCCGCGCGCCGTCAGTTCCTGCGCGAGATCGAGACCGCCGATCGGCATCAGCTGATAGCCGATCTTGTAGAATGCGCCAGCGTCGCCGATCCGCTCGACGAGAAGGCGCGCCGCCGCGATATCGGGGAGATCGAGCGCGACTATGAGGTGGTCGGAATTCTTCATCGGGGCTTCTTCCTGCGCGGCCTTGCTTCACGCAATTTCGGCGTCGAGGCAAGCCGCGCGGATTTCCGCTTTGCGGCGGGCTTCGTCGCCGCATCCGCCGGCGCAGGCGTCTTCGCCCTAAAGCTGCAAAGATCGGCGATCGGGCAGCGCCAGCATTCCGGCTTGCGCGCCTTGCAGATATACCGCCCGTGCAGGATCAGCCAGTGATGCGCGCCATGCAGGAATTCCTTCGGCGTGATTTTCTCAAGCCCCTTTTCAACCGCCAGCGGCGTCTTTCCAGGCGCAAGTCCAGTGCGGTTGGCGACGCGGAAAATATGGGTGTCGACGGCGATCGTCGGCTGGCCGAAGGCGACATTAGAGACGACATTGGCGGTTTTGCGCCCCACCCCCGGCAGCCGTTCGAGCGCATCGCGGTCAGCCGGCACCGCGCCGCCATGTTCCGCGATCAGCTGCTTTGACAGCGCGATGACGTTTTTCGTCTTGCCGCGCCACAGGCCGATCGTCCGGATATGGGCGCCGAGCTTTTCCTCGCCTAGCGCCGCCATTTTCTGCGGCGTGTCGGCGATCTCGAACAACGCCTTCGTCGCCTTGTTGACGCCGACATCGGTCGCCTGCGCCGACAGCACGACAGCGACGAGAAGGGTGAAATCGTTGCGATAGGAAAGCTCGGTCTCGGGCGCCGGCGCCGCCGCGGCGAACCGCGCGAAGATTTCCGCCGCCGCCGCCCGCGTCATTTTGCCCATCAGCATCCCTTCCGTTCGGTGGGCCCTTTGAGACGCAGTGGCGATCACTGTCAAACCGCCGGCGCGGCGGCTGACGGACGCGCCCGGCTGGGTTATGGTCGGCGGATGAGCAGGGTTTGCGTTTTCGAAGACATGGCGCCCGCCGAAAGGGGCCGGGCGTCGGACCTCGGTCCGCAGGAGGTCGCCGGCGCAGCGGCGTTCGACGCCGCGCTCCATCCCAATCGCTCGCTGCCGAACGCCGGCTTTCTCGCCGTCATGGCGATCGTGATCGGCGCCAATATCGTTTTCGGGGTCTATTTTTTTTCGATCGGCGCATGGCCGGTCCTCGGGTTTTGCGGGCTCGACGTCTTCCTCGTCTGGCTCGCTTTCAAGCTCTCCTATCGGCAGGGGCGCTTGCATGAGCGCGTGCGGATAGACAATGGCGGCCTGCGCGTCTCGCGCGTGCTGCCGTCGGGGCATGAATCACGCTGGACGATCGAGCCGTTCTGGGCGCGCGTCGTCATCGACAATCCGGGCGCCCATGAAGCGCGTGTCCGGATCGTCAGCAAAGGGCGGTCGCTGGTCCTCGGCGCCTTTCTGTCGCCGGATGAGCGAATGAGCTTCGCGCGGGCGCTCAGCGCGGCGTTATCGGCGGCGAACGGCAGGACCTGAGCGATGCTTGAAACATTCCTGCTGCTGCTCGGCGCGGTCGCGCTCGCCGCCCTCGCCTATTGGTTCTGGGCGAAAAGGACGGATGCGGAGCTTTCCGAATGCGCCGGCGAGGAATGGTCGCGGCTAAAGTCGGCGGACCCGGCCTTGCTCGACGGGCTCGATGAGACGCGGTTTCGCGCGATCTACCGGCGCGTCCATTTCCCGCGCTTTCCGAAATATGCGCTGGCGATTGTGGCGGCTTTCGTGATCGCGCTGCCGCTGACGCTTGGCGTCCTTGCGGGCGTCGCATGGGGCCTCGATTCGATCGGGCTTTCGGCCGACGCGGCGGCGATCGCCAAAAGCGTGCCGGTCGCCGGCGCGACCAACGCCGTCAGCCGCGACGACGGCGAGACGGTCGCGCTCTATTACGTTCAGGACGTCCTCAAATTCTATTATTATTTCGGCCTGATTTTCGTCTGGCTCGGGATCATATTTTTTGCGATGCGGCGCTTTCATCGACGCCGCCCGGGCTATCTACGCGATGAAATCCTGGCGGAAAAACCGGAAGGGTCAGCACAATGAATTATCTCCACACGATGGTGCGCGTCAGCGATCTGGACGCCTCGCTCGACTTCTACTGCGAGAAACTCGGGCTCATCGAAATTTCGCGCACGGTGAGTGAGAAAGGGCGCTTCACGCTCGTCTTCCTCGCCGCGCCTGGCGATGTCGAGTCGGCGCGCGCCGGCAAGGCGCCGCTGGTCGAGCTGACTTACAACTGGGACAGGGAAGTCTACCAGGGCGGACGGAATTTCGGCCATCTCGCCTATCGCGTCGATGATATCTATGCGCTCTGCGAGAAGCTGATGCGCGGAGGCGTCGTCATCAACCGCCCGCCGCGCGACGGCCATATGGCGTTCATCCGATCGCCGGACAACATTTCGATTGAACTCCTGCAGAAGGGCGCGGCCTTGCCGCCGGAGGAGCCATGGGCCTCGATGCCGAATGAAGGAAGCTGGTAGGCGCCCGGATCTATGGGCGGCGCAAAGGGCTCGATCCGTTAATGTGAACGGACTATTAAGGCCGATCGCCGCATCTTCCGGCCTCAGATTTGTGAAGGGTTCATGCCGGAAACGCCGCTCATTCTGGAAAACGTCGTCAAACGCTTCGGCGCATTCGCCGCTGTCGACGATCTGTCATTTCGCGTCCGGCAAGGCGAAATCTTCGGCTTTCTCGGCCCCAACGGCGCCGGCAAGACGACGACCTTGAGGATGATGCTCGATATCATCCCGCCGACCTCCGGGCGGATCGAGGTTCTTGGATCCGCGTCCGCGATCCCGGTCCGCCATCGCATCGGCTATTTGCCGGAGGAGCGCGGTCTCTACCGGAAAATGAAGGCCGCCGAGACGATCGCCTATTTCGCGAGCCTCAGGGGCGTTCCGCAAAAGGAAGCGCGGGCCCGCGCCCTGCGCCTCCTCGAACAGTTCGGGCTCGGCGATTTCGCACGGTCGAAGAACGAAGCGCTGTCGAAGGGCATGGCGCAGAAGGTCCAGCTCCTCGCGACGATCGCGCATGAGCCGGAGCTTCTCATTCTCGACGAACCGTTCACCGGCCTTGATCCGATCAACCAGGCGACGCTCGAGACCCTGATCGCGGATTTGCGCGACAAGGGCTGCACGATCATCTTTTCGACTCACACGATGCAGCACGCCGAGCGGCTCTGCGACCGCTTCCTGATCCTCGCCAAAGGCCGCATGCGTTTTGAGGGGACGCTCGACGAGGCGCGGGCGGGCTTTGCGCCGCGCCTCAATATCCGGACCCGCGATCCGATCGAACCGCTGCGCAGGGCGCCGGGCGTCGCCAGCATCGAGGAGATCGCCGCGCGCAACGGCGAAGACCCCGGCTATGCGATCGAGCTGGCGCGCGGCGTCGATCCCAATATCGTCTTGCGCGCCGCCTTCGACGCCGGCATGCACCTGTCGCGCTTTGAGAACGCCAATTCCTCCCTGCACGACATTTTCGTCGCACTTGTCGGCAAGGGCGGCGAAACGCCCGGCCGCGATGCCGTGGAGGAAGCGGCGTGAAAGCGGTTTTTCTCATCGCCTGGCGCGAATACAAGCAATATGTGCTGTCACGAGGCTTTCTGATTTTCCTCGTGACCTTTCCGCTGATCATCGTGCTTGGCGGCGCAGCGATGGGCCTGCTCGAATCCTCGCGACCGATCCGCAATTTCGTCGTTTTTGACCAGGTTGGCGGTTACGCCGAGGCGATTGACCGCGAGATCGCCGAACGCACCGAACGCAGCCTCATCGCCGCTTGGGACGCCTATGTCGCCGGCGCCCTCGATGAGACGAAGCTCAAGCCGGAAGACCTCGCCGAGCCTTTCGCGCCGGGCGCTGTCACCGAGATGCGCCGGCGCGCTTTCATCGAGACCGGCGGCGTCGACGGCGCGCGCGCGGCGGTCGACGGCAAACTCAGGAAAGGGGTTCCGCTGTTCGTCGCGCCGCGCCAGCAATTCATGCGCCTTGAACTCTCCGACGATGTCCGCAACGCAGAAACGATCGAGGCCGCGAGCGAAGCGCTGCGCCCGTATCTCCTCGGCGCCAGGCCCTATCCGGGCGCGACCGATAATTCGGCGCTGTTCGCCGCCGTCATCATCCCGAAAGGCTACACCGGCGCTGAGGACGGCGCCGAAGCGCAGTTCTGGAGCAACAACCTGACCGATCCGAACCTTGAAGTGGCGGTGTCGCGTGCGCTGACCGCAACAGCAAGGCGCACATTATCGGAGAATTTCGGGTTGACCGTCGGACAGCTCGATGCGCTCGGGGATGTCGACGCGCCGGTCAAGCCGTACCGCCCCAACAAGGTCGCAGGCGGCGGCGAGTTGCAGGATATCGATCGTCTCCGTTCGGCGGTCATCCCGGCGGCGATGACCTACATGCTGCTCGTCGTCGTTTTCGGCGTCGGCAATCTCCTCCTGACGAACACGATCGAGGAGCGATCGAACAAGATCGTCGAAATCCTGCTGTCGTCGGTGACGGCGAACCAGTTGATGCTCGGCAAGCTTGTCGGCATCGCCGCGGTCGGGCTGACAATGCCGACGGTCTTCATGATCGGCGGGCTCGGCCTCGCGGCTTCGGGCGGCGGCGACGAGATGCTGCAGAGCCTTGTCGGCGTGCTGTTCGATTCGTGGTTCATCGCGATCTATTTGTTCTACTTCTTCTGCGCCTACGCGATCTTTGCGATGATATTTCTCGCGATCGGCGCGATTTCGAATTCGCTTCAGGACGCTCAGAGCTATATCGGCCCGGTGATGTTGCTGGTCTTCGCGCCGCTGCCGTTCATGGTGATGGTGTTCCAGAACCCGAACGGCCTCGTCGCCTCGATCCTCACCTGGATCCCGATCTATACGCCCTATGCGGTGATGATGCGCGCCGCGGCCGATCCGCCGATCTGGGAAATCATCGGCGCGACCGCCTTGATGCTCGCTTTCGCGATGGTGCTGGCGCGGGCGATGGGAAAGATATTCCGCGCGGCGATTCTGCAATCGGCGCCGCCGAAAGCGAAAGACCTCATCGGCCTTGTCCGCGGGCGCTGATCAGCGCCTCGTTTTTTCGGGATCGTAGATGAACTTGCGGTCGCAATAGCCGCATTCGGCTTCACCGTCGTCAAGCGCATACCATACCATCGGATGACCGAGCGCGCCGCCATCGCCATTGCAGGCGACGCGCTGCTTGTCGACATAAACGACTTCCGGCGGCGGCGCTTTCGAATTGAGGTCTTTCATGGGCTCACCGGCTTAAGCGAATTCGGGCGAATTGGGGCCAATCGGCGATCGCAATCGTCAAGTCCATGCAATTCGGCGCCGCTTGCTGTCAAGTTCGGAATTTAGGCGGTCAAGGCCGGTTGACCGGGCGCGGAGGCGGCGTGGTATTCTCGCTCTTTAGCTGGACATTCATAAAATGACCGCACGAGAAGCTGCGATCGCAGCAAAGGGTCTCCGCAAGGTTTACGCGGCGACGAAAAAGGCGTCGGCGAAGGAAGCGCTGAAGGGCGTCGATCTCGATATCCCTGTCGGGTCGATATTCGGCCTGCTCGGTCCAAACGGCGCAGGCAAGTCGACCTTCATCAACATCCTTGCGGGGCTGGTCACCAAGACTTCGGGCGAAGTCACCGTCTGGGGCTTCGACATCGACAAGAATCCGCGCCAGGCGCGCGCGGCGATCGGCGTCGTGCCGCAGGAAATCAACATGGACGTCTTCTTCACGCCGAAGGAAGCGCTCGACATCCAGGCCGGCCTTTACGGCGTCCCGAAGCGCGAACGGCGGACGATGGAGATCCTCGCGGCGCTCGGCCTGGAAGACAAGGCGAACGCCTATGTCAGGATGCTGTCGGGCGGCATGAAGCGGCGGCTGCTCGTCGCCAAGGCGATGGTGCATGCGCCGCCGGTTCTCATTCTCGACGAACCGACCGCCGGCGTCGATATCGAGTTGCGCAAGCAATTGTGGGAATATGTCCTCGCATTGAACGCCAAGGGCGTGACCATCGTCCTGACGACGCATTATCTCGAAGAGGCGCAGGAGCTGTGCGACCGCATCGCCATCATCCACCAGGGCGAAGTGGTCGCTTGCGAGCCGACCGAGAAACTTGTCTCGTCGCTGGATTCCAAGACCCTGCTGGTGACGCCGGTCGCACCGTTGGCGACGGCGCCGGCGCTTCATCCCTACACGGCGGAACTGCGAGACGACGGTCGTATCGCGATCCCCTACCAACCGAGCATGTGCGAGGTGTCATCGATCCTTGAGCGACTGCAAGGGGCAGGCGTCATCGTCAAGGATCTGACGACGGTTGAGTCCGATCTGGAAGACGTATTCCTTGAGCTCACCTACCACCGTGACCGTCAGCGTGCGGATAAAGGAACCCAGCCCCTGCCGGCTGGCACGTCATAGGCGGCGTGGTCCTGCAGGGCCATCGTCACCGCCGCCGGATCGCCGTCAAGCGCGGACGCCGCGATCGGCGCGCCGAAGGTGAAGTGGAACGGCTTTCCGCGCTTGTTCAGGAGCTCATTGAATAGCGTGATGTCGCGCAACTCGGTGTTGAGGCGCCAGAACCAGTAATAGAGCCAGGAATTACGGGCCCGCAGATGCGTCGGGATCACCGCGCACTGGTATTTCCGCGCGAAGATCGCGACCGACGTCATCCATTCGCGCTCAACGAGCTTCTTGTTTTCGTCCATGAATGCGAGCCGCCCCGATGGAAATATGACTACGCAGCGCTCTTCAAAAAAGGCCTTCTTCGCATCGATGAGCGTTTCGCGCGAACGCTGGCGCGTGCGCTTTTCGATCACCCACTCAACCGGAATGACGAGATCGCAAAGGCCGGGCGCAACGCGAATCGCATCGCGGTTGGCGAAAAACACGGCGTCGGGGCGGCGAGCGCGCAACGCGTCGAACATCGCGACGCCGTCAGCGATGCCGGTAGGATGCACCGACGCGATGATCACGCGGCCTTTTTCAGGGATGTTTTCGAGACCGGTCGCTGTCACATCAAGGCGCAGGATCGAACTGACAAACGCCATTGCCTCGCGCCCGGTCATGTCGGCGATGACGTCGACCATCCGCTTGGCTTGAGGCTCCTTCAGCAGCGGATAGAGGAAAGCGCGATAAAGCGGCCAGAATCGCGACCTGACGAGCTTCTTGGCGCGCTCCTCGATCAGGAGATCGACGATATGCTTGCCGCGCGCGATGGCTTCGAGATCCGCCTGATCTCTCGGCCCTGCGCCGCGCATCGCTGTCCCGTCCTGGCCCATGATCCGCCTTCATGGAGCAAGCCGGGCGCCCGAGACAATCTTGGCGCGGGCGAAAAGGGCACTGGCGAAACCGGCGGCGCCGTCGTCCCCAAGGGCGTTTCGTCCGGGCCCGGCGCTTTCCGGTTCAGGCGATCGCGGAGGCGGCGG
>JBGSSK010000131.1:0-4532 GCA_041737095.1 Parvularculaceae bacterium
GGCGCGAGCGGCGGCCCGCCGCAATTCAGCCGCCAGACCGCAATGCTCGGGGCCGCCGGCCTCGCGGCGCTCTGGGGCCTCAGCGGCTTTTACCAGGTCGCGGCTTCCGAACTTGCGGTCGTCACGACGTTCGGCGAATACGAAAGCGTCAGCGGCCCGGGCCTTCACTGGCATTTGCCGGCGCCGTTCCAGAACGCGCGCAAGGAAGTCGTCACCGAGTTTCGTGAAACGCTGATCCCGCAAACAGCGTCCGCCCGCGGCGAACGTTCGGGCGGCCTGATGCTCACCCGCGACAAGAACATCGTTGAAATCGGGCTGCGCGTGCAATGGCGCGTTAAGCCGGACGTTACGGCGCCCGATGGCGAAATGCCGCCGGTCGCGCGCTTCATGTTTTCGATCGACGATCCGGTCAATCTCGTCAGCGCTTTCGCGGAATCGGCGATCCGTGAAGTGATCGGCCGCAACGAGCTTGACTTCGTGCAAACCGACGGCCGCGCCGTCGTCATGGAAGAGACCCGCCAACTGATGCAGCAGGCGCTGGACGAGCAGCGTGCAGGCGTTGAAATCGTTTCGGTCAACCTTGAGAAGGCCGATCCACCGACCGAGGAAGTCAACCAGGCGTTTCTCGACGTCATCGCGGCTTCGCAGGATCGCGAGCAGTTCATCAACCGCGCGCGCGAATACGCGAACAAGGCGGTGCCGGAAGCGCGCGGCGAGGCGCAGAAGATCATCGAGGAAGCGCGCGGCTACCAGGCGCAAGTGACGGCCGATGCGCGCGGCCAGGCGAGCCGTTTCGACGCGATTCTCACCGAATATCAAAAAGCCCCGGACGTGACGCGCCAGCGCATGTATCTTGAAACGACCGAGCGCGTTCTCGGCCCGATGAACAAGATCATCATGGACCAGGATGCAGGTTCCGGCGTCGTTCCCTATCTGCCGCTCAACGAGCTGAACAAGAAGGCGCCCCAGTAATGCGACAGACCAGCATCGCCGTAATCGCCGGCGTCGTTTTCGTCGGCCTGTTCATCGTCCTGAACGCCGCCTTCATCGTGCCGGAATCGCGATCTGCGATCGTGCTGCGTTTCGGCGAACCGACCGGCAAGCACACGACTGCCGGCCTCAAATTCAAGACGCCGTTCATCGAGAATGTCGAATATATCGACAAGCGCAATCTCGAACTCGACCAGGACGAAATTGAAATCATCGCGCGCAACCAGGAGCGCCTCCGGGTTGATGCGTTCGCCCGCTACAAGATCGTCGATCCGGTGCTGTTCTACCAATCGGTCCGCACTGTCGCCGGCGGCCAACAGCGGCTCTCGACGCAAATGAACCAGACCGTCCGCCGGGTGCTTGGCGAAGTGTCGGTTGACGAAATTGTTTCCGGCCGCAGAAGCGAACTGATGATCCGGATCCGCGACCTTCTCGACGCCAGCGCGCGCCAGCTCGGAATCGAGATCATCGACGTCAAGATCCGGAGAGCCGACCTGCCGCTCCAGAACAGCCAGGCGGTGTTCCAGCGGATGATCACCGAGCGCAACCAGCTTGCCCAGCAGATCCGCTCGGAAGGCAACGAAGAGGCGCAGAAAATCACCGCGCAGGCCGATCGCGAAGTCATCGAGATCAAATCGAAATCTCAGGAGGAGGCGGAAAAGCTGCGCGGCCTCGCCGACGCCGAGCGCAATGCGGTCTTCGCCGCCGCCTATGGCAAGGACACGGAGTTCTTCACATTTTATCGCTCGCTCGTCGCTTATGAAACGGCGCTGCGGGCCGGCGAAACCACCATCCTCCTGTCGCCGGACAGCGAATTCCTGCGTTACCTCAACAATGCGCGCGGAAGGCGATAAGATAAGCCTTTCGCGGCTTTGCCCGCGCGGGGTTTTCCGGTAACCTCCTCCCGGCATGTAGCGGGGTTCGCCTCGGCCTTTGACCGAGACGACGTCTGAAGAGGCGAGGTTATGGCGTTGAAATCATTAGTGTCTGCGGCTTTGGCTGCTGTTCTTTTTGCGGGCGCGCCAGGCGCCGCCCTTGCCGCGCCGCGCGGCGCGCCGGAAAGTTTCGCCGATCTCGCCGAAAGACTGAGCCCGGCGGTCGTCAACATTTCGTCGGCCCAGCGCGTCAATGGCGCGAAGGGCGGCGACACCGCGCAGCTCCAGAAAAAATTCTCGCCGCAGGCGGTCTCGCTCGGGTCCGGCTTCATCGTCGATCCCAAAGGCATCGTCGTCACCAACAATCATGTGATCGACAACGCCGATCAGGTGACGGTGACGATGCATGACGGCCGCGAATTCAAGGCGACGATCCGCGCGGTCGATCGCGAAACCGACATCGCGATCCTGCAACTTGATTCGCCGCCCGCCAAACTGCCTTACGTGTCGTTCGGCAATTCCAATGCGGCGCGCGTCGGCGACTGGGTGCTGGCGATCGGCAATCCTTTCGGTCTCGGCGGCACGGTGACGGTCGGCATTGTTTCGGCGCGCAATCGCGACATCGACGCCGGCAATTTCGACGACTTCATCCAGACTGACGCGGCGATCAACCGCGGCAATTCCGGCGGCCCCTTGTTCGACATGAGCGGCAGCGTCGTCGGCATCAACACCGCGATCTATTCGCAGACCGGCGGCTCTGTCGGCGTCGGCTTCGCCGTGCCGGCCGATCTCGCCAGCATCGTCGTCGATCAGCTGTTGACGCATGGCGAAACGCGCCGCGGCTGGCTTGGCGTTTCGATCGACGAAATGACGCCGAAGCTCGCGGCCGAACTCGGCTTCGAACGCCCGCGCGGCGCCGTCGTCTCGGTGGTCCGCCCGAACAGCCCCGCTCTGTCCGCCGGGGTCCTGCCTAACGACATCATTCTCGATTTCAACAAGCGCCCCGTGAACACCGTGCGCGACCTGACACGCGCTGTCGCCGATACGCCGGTCGGATCGACCGTGCCGATGACTGTCCTGCGCGAAAATAGGAAGGTCATTCTGAAGGTCACCGTCGACCGTCGCGAGACGCGGGTTCTTGCAAGCGCCCCCGGCGCCCCGGCGCCAGGCGGCCTCAAGGCGTCCGGCCTGACGCTCGAACGGCCGACGCGCAACGTCATCGAAGCCTTCGGCCTTGCGCCGGACGCCGAGGGCGTCGTCGTCACCGCCGTCGATCCCGACAGCCAGGCGGCGATCGTTCTGCAACCCGGCGACATCATTCTCGAAATCGGTTGGGAGCGGATGACCCGTCCGGAGGCGGCGGCGACCAAGCTCGACAAGCTCCGGAATCTCAATTCCGGGCCGGTGCAGATCTATGTCCAGCGCGGCGAGTTGCTGTTCTACGAGTCGCTGCGGCCGTAACGGATATCCGGGTCAGCAATTGGAATCGGCCCGGCGACGCGCCGGGCCGTTTTTCGTTCGTCGCTCAATCAGCGAATTCTTCGCGAGTGATCCCTTGCGCATAAAGGAGGGCGGTCAGGTCGGCGTAAAGGATCGACGCGTCCGCCGCCGCGGCGACTTTCGGCTTCGCGCGCCAGGCGACGCCGAGACCCGCCGCTTCGATCATGCCGAGATCATTGGCGCCGTCGCCGACCGCGAGTGATTCTTTGCGGTCGATGCCGCCGTCAGCGACGCCTTGCATCAGCGCTTCCTTTTTTGCTTCCCGTCCGACGATCGGCAGACCGACCCTGCCGGTGAGGCGGCCCCCTTCGATTTCGAGTCGGTTGGCGCGAAATGCGCTGAATCCGGCGAGCTTCGCGACGCGTTCGACAAAATACGTGAAACCGCCGGAAATGAGCAGCGTCGCTGCGCCGTTCCGGTTCATCGCGGCGACCAGCGTCGCCGCGCCGGGGTTCAAGGTGATCCGCGTGCGGAAGCATTCGTCGAGTACAGTCTCCGGCAAGCCTTTCAGCATGGCGACCCGCGCTGTCAGCGCCGCCTCGAAATCCAGGTCGCCGCGCATCGCGCTGTCGGTGATCGCGGAAATTTCCGCTTTCAGCCCGGCGAAATCGGCGAGTTCATCGATGCATTCCTGGCCGATGATCGTCGAATCCATGTCCGCGACGAGGAGACGCTTGCGCCTTGAGGCGGCCGGCTGAACGATGAGGTCGATCGGCTCGCCGCCAATCGCCGGCATGAGGGCGGCGGCGATGGCGTCGCGTCCGGCCGGCAGGTCGAGCAGAAAATCCTCGGCGACGCCTTCGCAAAGCGTCCGCCGACGCACCTCCGCGCCGTCGCCGAATTCCAGCAAACGCAGCATCGCCTCGTCGACAATGTCGTCGCCAAGGACTTCCGTTTGCGGATTACAAATGAGCGTGATTGCAGTAACAGACATGAGGGCGCCGGAGAGAATGCAGGTGAAGACGGTTCTTATCGCAGGGCCGACGGCGAGCGGCAAGTCGGCGGCCGCGCTCGCGATCGCCGAGGCGATCGGCGGCGAGATCGTCAACGCCGACGCCATTCAGGTCTATCGCGATCTTCGCGCGCTGTCGGCCCGGCCGACGGCGGCGGAGGAAGCTTGTGCGCCGCACCACCTGTTCGGACATGTCGACGCCGCGACGCGATATT
>JBGSSK010000133.1:0-8083 GCA_041737095.1 Parvularculaceae bacterium
CGGCGGCGGCGAGCACCGCGCGCGCGGCGCCTTTCGCCGGCGCTGGCGCTGCCTTGATCGGAAGAAAAACCTGCGCGGTCAATCCCTCGCCAGGGGCCGAATGAATGTTGACGCGGCCGCCGTGCAATTCGGCGAGACTGATCGCCAGTGATAATCCGAGCCCTGCGCCGCCCTGTCCGCGAACGCCGGTCCCGTGCGCCGCAGTGTACCGCGCGCCGATTTTCTGCAGCGCTTCGGCGCTCATGCCGACGCCGTCATCCTTGACCGCGAACAAGATGTCGTCGCCCACCCGCCGGACAGTCAGGCGGATCTCGCCGTCAGCGGTGAATTTGATCGCGTTGGCGAGCAGATTAAGGAGGATCTGGCGGATCGCCCGCGGATCAAGGAAGCTTTCAGGCGGATCGCCCGCAATGTCGACGACGAGTCGCAATCCGGCGTCTTCAGCTTGCTGGCTCATGATCGCCGAACATTCGCGTGCGATCGACGCCGGATCAATCGCGACGCGGTTAAGCGCAAAGCGGTCCGCCTCAACCTTTGACAGGTCAAGGACGGTGTTCACCAGGTCGAGCAGGTGTCGGCCCGCCATGCGGATATGTTCCGCATACTGGGCGTAATTCTCGTGACCCACCGGTCCGAATGTTTGCCGTTCAATGGTTTCGGCGAAGCCGATGACGGCGTTTAGCGGTGTGCGCATTTCGTGCGAAAGGTCGGCCAGCATGACCGCGCTGTCGGCCGCTGTGGCGCGGGCGCGATCGATATCCTGCAATTGCCGGCGCTGCGCCCGCTTTTCGGCTGTCCGGTCGATGATCAGCGCCGCCGCGAAGCCGTCTGGACGTCGTTCGAACGCGATTTCGAAATACCCTTCGGCCCCGCCCGGCCGCCGCGCCCGCGCCTCGACGCGGCTTATCGTTCTTGATCGCAACGCGTGGCCGACGGCGTCCTGGTCGTCGGCGAGGAAAAGATCTCCCAGCGACTGCGCCTCGCCCGCCCGCGCGAACATCCGCGCCCCGGACTCTGAAAGCTTTATCAGCCGGCCGTCCCAGGCGACCAGCGCGACCGCGGTTCCGCCGCCGCCGCCGAAACGCGCCCCGCCGCCCAACGCATCGATCAGGCGCTGGCGAACGGTCGAAAGGGCGGATGACAGGCGCATTTCAGTCCTTCGGACCGCTGAAACGGGGCGATTTTCGCCCTGGGACGGGCCGGTTAACGATTCGTGACTATCTGGACCTGACACCGTTAACAAATACTAAAATCCATCATCCTTTCGGCAGCGGGACGGCAACATGATTCGGCCCGTCGCGATGTTTTCGAAATTTCAGATTCCGCTCACCATTAACATCTCGAATTTGCATTGAATGTCGCTAGTATCCCGAAACCCCGGTTAAGGGGCTGTGGGTATTTTGGGCGACGGCGCTGGTTTATGCAGGGTTTCAGCGTCATTGGCAGGGATAGGCTCTTGCAGGAGCCCAATCGGGAGCGGACAATGTTGCGTAGCCAAACCTCGGCGCGGCGCCTGACGCCTTTTTCATGTGAGAAATTCAGTTTGAGCGCAGAGCCCGCCGCCCGGCGAATCGGCGGGGCGATCGCGGCGTCCGCCTCGATCATCGCATTCGCCCTGACCAGCGGCGTATCGGCGGAATCGCTGGCGCAGCCGCGGGACACCGCGCTGGAGCGGACCGCGGCTGATTATGTCCGGTTTCGCGAAGATGTCGCCGCGATCGAGGCGACGCCGTTCAACAGCGCCGAAACGACGAGGGAGGCGCATCGCCGCCTGTCTGCGCACAAGGCCGAGGCGCTTTCAGCAGGATGGGTCGCCTATGCGGCGCTGGTCGCCGCCGACACGCCGGCATTCCGCGATGCGCTCGAAAAAGAAGTTTCAAGCAAGAAAAAGATCAACGGAATGGCAGGCGCCGACGCATTCTTCGCCAAGCTCGCCGCCGACCCGGCTTATCCGCGTCAAATGAAAGGCGCCGACGAAGCGATGCAGCGCGTCCTCGCCATGACCATGCAAGATACGACGCGCTACACGACCCTCGGCGAAGCCTTCAAAGAGCAGGCCTATGCGATGCAGAAGACGTCGTGGGGCAAGGCGAAGATCCCGGCCAGCTCGCAGCGCCTCAGCGATGCGGAATCCTTCGCGCGGTCGCGGCCGTCGGCGACTGCGCCAACGCTCGCCTCAACGACTGAAAAGGGTGTGACCGCGCCCGGCCTGACAAGCAGCAGCGCCGCCTGGAACCCCGAATGGGGCAAGAGCGCCGGCGCCGGCCGGATGACCGAGCCGAACGCCCAGGTCATCATGAACCGCGTTCTCAATCTCGCCGCCCGCTATGCTGTCGCCGGCGTCAACGAGAAGACCGTTGCGGTTTATGCGAAAAACGACAAGTCCAATTCCTGCCTGTCCTTCGCGGCGCTTACCTTGAAGCAGTGCATCGCCGCGACGCGGGCGCCCTATGAGGAGGCGTTTTGCCTCGGCGAACATGCGCTCAACGATACCGCGTCGTGCATCGGTTGGGTCGCCGGCGTCGAATAGACGCCTGGCCTAAATCGATGAACGCCGCCGATTTGATATCAGGTCGGCGGCCCCCGGTTTCCATCGCCGTTGCGTCGCTATAGAAGGACCGGCCCAACCCTGGGTCCGGCGGCGACGAGACAACAATGGCTTTCAAATCCGACTTCCTCCGCATTCTCGATGAGCGCAGATACATACATCAGGGAACCAACCTTGAAGGTCTCGATGAGCGCCTGAATTCCGGCGTCGTCACCGGCTATATCGGTTTCGACGCTACGGCGCGCTCGCTCCACGCCGGCAGTCTCATTCAGATCATGCTGCTGCACTGGCTCCAGCAAACCGGGCATCGACCGATCGCCTTGATGGGCGGCGGAACGACCAAAGTCGGCGATCCGACAGGCAAGGATCAGCAGCGCGCTCTTTTGAGCGACACCGACATCGCTGCGAATATTGATAGCATCAAAAGCGTCTTTTCGAGGTTTCTCGATTTCAGCGAGGGGGCCGCTTCCGCGCTAATGGTCAATAATGACGACTGGCTTTCGCGTCTCGGTTATGTGGAATTTCTTCGCGACTACGGAACGCAATTCACGATCAACCGGATGCTGACATTCGACTCCGTCAAACTGCGACTCGAACGTGAAAGCCCGATGACGTTTCTCGAATTCAACTACATGTTGATGCAGGCCTACGACTTTCATGAGCTTTATCGGCGTCACGGTTGCTCACTGCAAATGGGCGGCTCCGACCAATGGGGCAACATAGTCAATGGCGTCGAGCTTTGCCGGCGCAAGGACGGCGCTGAAGTGTTCGGCCTGACAACGCCGCTGCTGACGAGCGCGTCCGGGAAGAAAATGGGCAAGACCGAAAGCGGCGCCGTCTGGCTGAATGCCGACATGTTTTCATCTTACGACTATTGGCAATATTGGCGGAACACCGAGGACGCAGATGTAGGAGCGATGCTGGCGCGCTTCACCAAATTGCCCATGGCCGAGGTTCGGCGGCTGGCGGCGCTTGGCGGCGCCGAGATCAATGACGCCAAGAAAATCCTCGCAACGGAAGCGACCGCCCTCCTGCACGGGCGCGAAGCGGCCGAGAACGCTGCGGAAACTGCGCGCCGAACATTCGAAGAGGGCGGCGCTGCGGATGGTCTGCCGACCATCGAGGTTGCGCACACTGATCTTGCCGCCGGCTATCCGCTTCTCGACGCTTTCGCCGCGGCGGGCCTCGTCGGCTCGAAAGGGGAGGCTCGTCGCCATATCAAGGCCGGCGCGCTTAAGGTCAATGACGTTGCATGCACAGATGAAAAAGCGTTGACCGACGCCGATCTCGTCGATGGCGCAATCAAGCTGTCGGTCGGCAGGAAAAAACACGCGCTTGTGCGCGTTCAATAATCGCCGGCGGGTTCGGCCGACGGTTCGGCGACGTCCGTTTGCTCCTCGCCCCGGCCGACCTCGAACATGCGCCTCAAGACCCCCGGCGTTAGCGCCGAAAGCGGATTGACCGTCACCCTAGGCTCGGCCGTCTCACCATTGACGTTATAGGAAAGAGCGAGAATCCCCTCACCCTTCCGGCTCACGAACAAGTCGCCGATGACAGGCGTCCGACCGAGAAAGGAATTCACCTGATAGGCAGGCGCGACCGAGCCCGACAGATCGATTTCGCCGCCGTCCAGCGGCAATGATCCAGCTGCCGTGATGCCTACGGAAGGACCGGTGGCGCGCGCCTCCGATACCCGGATCCTCCCTTTTTCTATCGCGAAAACCGCCATCGCGTTCCTTAGCTCAATGCCTTCGCCGTTGACGAGATCGGCAAGGCCGGTCAGCGATCCGGCGGAAAAGATCTTTGCAAGAATGGGGGCTTTCGTGACGCGAAGATCATGCGCCTCAAGCGATCCCTTGCGCGGCGCCTCGCGCGCGCCGGGCGTGAAAAAGAAATCGAGATGACCTGTGCCGCCCTTGACCGAGGTTACGCCGAAAATGCCGGCGAGAAGCGCGCCGACATCATCCGAGCGCGCCTCGATCGACTGTTCGCCTTTTGCGTCAGCCGGCAGAAGCTTTATTGTCAACGGCTTGCCGCCAGAGTCGCTGGCCTCAAAATCGAGTTTCTCGACAACGCCGTCGGTTCGGCTGAAATCGATCGACGCCTTCTGGTAAGTTGAGCCGCCGCGAAAATCGATGCGATCGAGATTAGCCGTCATCGCGATCGGCGCGCTCCCTGAAGAAGCCGCGCCGGAACCGCTTTCGATCAGGGTGCGAACGATCTCGCTAGCGTTCAAATATGCGCCGGTCGCCGCGAACGCCATGACGCCGCTTTGGTTTCGCTCGCCGACCAGCGAGAAATCCGCGGCGCCGGCCAGCGAAAACCTCGGCATGTTGACGGAAATTAGCGATCCCGACCGTTCGAATTCTGCGGCGCCGTCGACCGATATGCCCTCCCCAGCCAATGTCATCGACGCAATACGCAGTCGCTCCGGGGAGAATTCGATCTTCGCGGCGCCGGTCGCCCTCGCGCCCGCAGGTTTTATCCACCCGAGGGGCTCGGAAACGAGCGTTGCATTCGTGAAATCAGCATCTATTTCTAGCGAACGGAAAGCTCTGGTGTCGCCGATCGCCTTGGCGGCGAACGGCACGTCGCCTTGCGCCATCTGACGCGTCGGAACGCCGAGGCGGTCCGCCATCGCCGAATCGGCGACGCCGTGCGCACGAATGACCGTCGTGTCGCCTTCGCCTGCAAACTTCTGGCGCCACTCAATCGACACCGGCGCTCCGGCGATATTCGCTTTTCCAAGCGTTGTCATTCCCTCCGTCGTCAGCAACAGCTCTCCGACGCCGTCCGACAGAGAGGCGTCGCCGATGATGTTTTCAACGGAGAGCTTTGAGAAATTCGCTTTCCCTTTGTATCGATAGGATTCCGGCGGCGCGACGCTGAGATTCGGCCGTTCGATTTCGACGTCGAGCTGCGCCACGCCCGTGAACTGGTCAGGCGAGAAAGTGGTCTTCCTGAATATCGCGAGCGGCTCCTGCGCGAGAACGCCAAGGATGTCGCGCGCCTCGCCAGCAGCGCGAAAGCGGAAAAAGGTCGGCGCGCCTTTGGGCGCCAGTCTGGTGATTTCCACGTCGCCGCCGGTGATCGCCACTGCGCCGACTTTTCCGCCTTCCGCATCGAATGAAAAGCTGTTGCCGCTGAGCGCGCCATTCCCGGAGACGCCCTTCATCGGCGTCATTCCGGGCGCGTAGTCGACTTCGGCGCCGTCGGCCCTGAACGAAAGCGACATAGCTTCATCAGGCAGGATGCCGTCGGCGCCGATCGCGCCCTCAACCATGTCCATCTTGAAATCGATATTGCTGAAACTGCCGGCCGCCATGCGCATGGAGACGAAATTCCGCGCGCCATGCGCAAGCCCTTGCGGCCAGATCGCGAGGAGGTTCTGCCGCGACAGCGCGCCATCAACTTTCAATTGCGCGGTAATGCCAGGCGATTTTCCCGACGTCGTCTTCGCGGCTACCGCGCCATTCAATGCGACTCCGAGAAAGTCGGCCGAAAGAGCGGAAATGTCGAGTCGCCGTTCCCTTACGCCGAATGATCCGATGGCGGCGGCGCGATCGATGCTGACCGGCTCTGCGTCTGGCTCAGCGCTCCGGAGCGTCAATTCATCCGTATCGAGATCAAAAGTCACCCTGTCGACGCCCTTGCCGGAGTCAGCAGGTTGCAGCGTCACCTCGCCGGACGCGGCGCCGGCGCCGAGCGCGCTATCCCATTCGATCCGGTGAAGGTCGAACCGATTGCGGCGCGGGTCGAACGCGGCCGACGCCGAAAGCGCTTTGATTTCGGTCGACCAGTCGCCGATCCTGATCTTCCCCTCTCTCGCACGGATATCGATCTGCGAGGACAGGACCGCCCCGTCGTCCGAAAGATCGAAGGTCGCGCTGCCCGATATCGGCGACGTCAGGAGTTCCGCCTCGGCATTGAACAGGACAGCGACGAGATCGCCGACCGGCGCATCGACGAGCGCGAGATTCGATGAAATCACGCGAGTCGCCAAATCATAATTGGACCGGAACGTCAGCGACGCGGATTTTCCTCCGATATCGAAATTCGAAGCGACTTCGACGGCGTAGCCGCCCGTCGTCCGGTTAATGATGGCGGCGCCGTCGTCCCCGCGCCATCGGCGCCCGGACGCTTCATCGACGAAAACGATTTTCGCATCCCGCAATTCCGCGTGCTCGAACGCTTCGCGAAAATAAGCGCCGCCCGTAACCGACTGGAATACCCGGGCCCGAGCGCCGGCCGCTTCGCCGAAATCGAGTTTCAGTTTCTTGTCGTCGCGGCGCAGAATGCGCAGCTCCGCGCCCTCGATCAGGATGCGGCGCGGCCCCGCTTTTCCCGAAAACAGGTCGCTCGGAAAAAACTCGATGTCGACCAGCGGCAGCAAGGCGCTCGCCGGCGCTTTTCGGCGTCCGAGCCTGATGTTCTCAAGACGCAGACGATAGCTGTGATCTGTTTCCGACTTCGAAAGCGTAACGCTATCGATGTCGCGGACCGCCCCGCTGAAAATCGCCGAATTGGCGCCGGCGCGGATCGCCGGCGACGCCCAGTCAAGATCGACCGGCGCCGCCTGGACTCGCCAGAATAGGAACGCCGCCAGCGCAACGACCGCGGCCACGACGAGGCCCGCCGCCTCCGCTGCGATGACGCCCGCGCGTATGATCCGCGACTTCATGCGCGCCAAACCCGCCCTGCCTCGCCTGCCCGTTCCGGCACTGATGACTAGTGACAATGTAACGGCTGATCAAGCAATGTCTGACATTTCGCAAACTTGCCGAAACCGCGTCTTGACTGGTACCCAACACTTCGAATGAGGAGGAAGAATGGCGACCAACGCAATGAGGGCAGAGATTGTCGAAGGATCGAAAGCGCCTGCTTTCAATTTACCGACAGATGGCGGCGGCCGCGCGAAACTGGCGGATTTTCGAGGGAAAACCCTTGTTCTTTATTTATATCCGAAGGACGACACATCTGGCTGCACCAAAGAAGCAATCGACTTTTCCAGCCAGATGAAATCTTTCGCGCGCGCCGGCGCCGCCGTCTTGGGCGTTTCCAAGGACACGCCTGCGAAACACGACAAATTCAAGCTTAAGCACGAATTGACCGTTTCGCTGGCGTCCGACGAGAACGGCGAGGTGATAGCCGCCTTCGGGTCGTGGGTCGAAAAGACGCTCTACGGTCGAAAATATATGGGGATCGACCGTTCGACCTTTTTAATCGACGCGAAGGGCGTCGTTCGGAAGATCTGGCGGAGGGTCAAGGTGCCAGGCCATGTCGATGAAGTCCTGGCGGCGGTCAAGGACCTTGGCTGAAACGCCCGCCGCCGGATCCTGGCGTCAGCGAGGGATGCTGGTCCTGACGACCGCCGACCCCACCTTGAAATGCGAAGCGGCGCTGGAGGCGTTCCGGCTCTTGACGGCGGGCGAACTGACAACGGCCGGATCCGGGTTGGCGCCCGCTGATCGGCCGGCGCGGCCGTTGCGGCCGGTTCTGCTCCCCGCGCGCGCCATGCCGAAACGCCGCCTCGGC
>JBGSSK010000140.1:0-4930 GCA_041737095.1 Parvularculaceae bacterium
GGCGAGACCGATGCGATCGGCCGCGCCAAGGCGGCCGCCGCCTTACGCGCCGGCCTTACGCCGATCATCTGCGTCGGCGAAACGGCGGAGCAGCGCCGCGCCGGACGTGAAAAGGAAATCGTCAGCGCGCAGCTGGCAGGCTCGATCCCGGACGCCGCTGAAGATTATGTGATCGCCTATGAGCCGGTCTGGGCGATCGGCACGGGGCTCACCCCGACCCCCGGCGACATCGCGGAAATGCACACGTTCATCCGCTCACGGATCAGGGACGGTGCGCGCATTCTTTATGGCGGGTCGGTGAAGCCGTCGAATGCGGAGGAAATACTTTCGGCCGCCAATGTGCACGGCGCGCTGGTCGGCGGGGCGAGCCTCAAAGCGGCGGATTTCGCCGCGATCATCCAGGCGGCGCGTTAGGCTCCGGGGGAACGATGCGGATGTCGGTCTGGGTGATTTTCGGCGCGACCCTGGCGATGCTGTTTGCGCTTGGCGGCTGCGCGACCCTGCAAGCCGAAAAAAACGCGCCGCCGATCGGGCGCCTTGTCGATGTCGATGGCGCCCGCCTTCATCTTCTCGACATCGGCGAGGATGACGGGACGCTGCCGCCGGTCGTGCTGATCCATGGCGCCAGCGCCAATCTCCGCGACATGAAAATGGCGCTTGGCGATGAACTCGCCAGGTCGCGCCGCGTCCTCATCGTCGACCGGCCGGGGCGGGGTTATTCGACGCGGCCAGAAGACGGCTGGCGCCTCGACCGCCAGGCGGCGCTCATCCATCAGGCGATGAAAGCCGCCGGCGTCGAAAGGCCGATCATCGTCGGTCAGAGTTTCGGCGGCGCCGTCGCGCTCAGCTATGCGCTGCAGTTTCAGGACGAGATATCGGGCGTCGTCCTCCTGGCGACGGTCAGCCATGAATGGCCGGGCGGCGTCGCCTGGTACAATAAGGCGTCCGGCATGCCGGTCATCGGGACCTTGCTGCGCCGTCTCGTCATTCCGGTCTATGCGCCTTTCGCGGCGAAGAGCAGTGTCATCAACTCTTTTCATCCCGATACGGCGCCGGAGAATTATTACGAGCGTTCCGGCCTGACGCTGCTCTTCCGGCCGAAGGATTTCCGCTCCAACGCCGAAGACATCCGGCGCTTGAAACCGCAGATCGTCGCGATGATGGACCGCTACCAGGAGATCGCCGTTCCGGCGGCGATCCTCACCGGCGCCGCCGATCCGACGGTCAGCCCCACCCTCCATTCAGCGGCTCTCGCGCGGCAATTGCCGGACGCTTATTATGAGGTGATCCCGGCTACGGGGCACGCGCTCCACCATTCGCAAACCGCAAAAGTGATCGCTGCGATAGACCTTGTGTCGAAAAGGCGCGGGCCGGCGAAATGCGCCAGGGCGACGCGGAATGACGACTAACGGGGGTTGCCGCGCTGCGGCTCTCGTGTAGGGTCGCTGCGTCACGATCAAAGGGGCGGCTCATGCGACTTTTAGGCAAGATTTTCGGCGGGCTGATGCTGCTGATCGCGCTGGCGCTCGGCGCCGCGTCCGTCTGGTTCTGGTTCTATCCGATGACGGTCAACAACGCCGTCAACAAATTCACCGTGCAATTCGCGCTGGTGACACCGGAACTGCTGACCGGGCTTGGCGTGATCGACAACACGCCGCTCGATTTCCATAGCGGCAAGCTCAGCGACTACACGAAGGCGCAGGACGACAGGAACATCGCGAGGCTGAAAAAGGCTCGCGCCATGATGAACCGTTTCGACCCGGAAAAGCTCAAAGGCCAGGAAAAGCTCAGCTGGCAGATTTCGACGTGGTTCCTCGACGACATCATCGCGCAGTCGGAATTCGAGTATAGCGGCTACCGCGTCAACCAGATTTCAGGGCCGCTTGTCGACCTGCCGCAGTTCATCACCGACACCCACGTCATCAAGAACGAGAAGAGCGTCAAACGATACGTTTCGCGAATCCGCGAATTCGGCCGCGTGCTCGGCGAAACCAAAGCGCGCGTCGAGGACGATCGCGCGCATGGCGTGACGCCGCCGGACTTCGTCATCGCCAAGGCGATCAACGGCATGAACGCTTTCATCGAGGGCGGGGCGGAAAAGAACCCGCTGGTGACGACGCTGCCGGCCAAGCTCGACACGATTGAGGGAATGTCGGCGGAAAAAAAGGCGGGGTATGTCGCCGAAGCGACTGCGGCGGTCGAAGACGCCGTCATCCCGGGCTATGAGGCGATGATCGCGCTGTTCGAAGACATGGCGACGACGGCGACGAATGACGCCGGCATCTGGCGGATCCCCGATGGCGACCGGATCTACGCCGCGGCGCTCCATTCCAATACGACGACCGATCTGTCGGCGGACGCAATCCATGAAATCGGCCTTTCGGAAGTCGCGCGCATCGAGCTTGAAATGGATGCGATCCTGACGGCGCAGGGCCTGACCGAGGGGACCGTGTCGGACCGCGTCAAGCAGTTGATGGCGGACCCCGCGCAGCAATTCCCGAATACCGACGAAGGCCGCCAGCAGATGCTCGACTATCTCGTCGAACTCAACAACGGCATGATGGCGAAGGCGCCGGACTATTTCATAACGATCCCGCAACAGCCGCTCGAAATCGTCCGTGTTCCCGAATATTCGCAGGAGTCATCGCCGGGCGGCTATTACAGTCCGCCGGCGCTCGACGGATCGCGCCCGGGCCGCTTTTACATCAACCAGAAGAACGCCGCCGACAATCCGCGCTGGACGCTGCCGACGCTGCTCTATCATGAAGGCGCGCCCGGCCACCATTTCCAGCTGTCGGCCTCACAGCTCATCAAGAACGTGCCGCTATTGCGCAAGTTGTCGCCGTTCAGCGCCTATTCCGAAGGCTGGGCGCTATATTCCGAACGCATCGCGAAGACCGACATGAACATGTATGCGGAAGATCCCTTGGGCGATTTGGGGCGCCTGCAGGCGGAGATGTTCCGCGCCGTCCGCCTCGTCGTCGATACCGGGATGCACGCCAAGCACTGGTCGCGTGAAGAAGCGATCGCCTACATGCGGTCGAAGACCGGCAACACCGAAGACGAAGTGACGCGCGAAATCGAGCGGTATGTCGTCTGGCCGGGGCAAGCGACGGCCTACAAGACCGGCCAGCTCGCGATCCTGAGGATGCGCGCGCGCGCCGAAGCGGCGCTCGGCGACCAATTCGTGTTGAAGGAATTCCACGAACTCGTGCTCGGCAACGGCGCCATGCCGCTTGGCATCCTCGACAAGACGGTCGACGAATGGATCGCGGAGAAGTCAGCGGCGTGACGCGGCGGCCTCAGTAAAGCAGGAAGGCGCGGCGTTCTTCCGCCCACCCCTTTTCGTCGGGCGCCGTCAGCGCATCGAGGTCGCCAGGCGTCGCCGACGCATCGTCGACCCATTCGCGCAGCAGCGGCGAGCCGTTGATGACGTCGATCGCCAGCTTGCCGATTTCGTACTCGTAAGGAAAATCGCGCCACAGCGGATAATCCGGATAAAGCCGCCGGATCGCCTTGAAGGCGAGCGCCTGAAGGTGCCACGGCCTGAAGGCGTCGTGATCATAGTGCGTCTCGGTGTGGATCTGCACGCCGTTGCAGAGCTTGCCCGCGTGCTTGTGAAACGTCGGCTCGAACCAGATGTCGCGCAGCGCGCACCCGGCGAGCCAGAGCGGCGCGAGCGCGCGCATTTCCGCAATGACGCGCCGCGCGTCAATATCCGGCGCGCCGAAAAGTTCGAGCGGCCGCGTCGTGCCGCGCCCTTCGGACAAGGTCGTCCCTTCGAGCATCACCGTCCCGGCGTAGGCGCGCGCCATGAAGAGGTTCGGCGCATTGGGGCTCGGATTGATCCACGCGCGCGCGCCGAGCGGCCAGCCGAAGCCCGGACCCTCGGCCGGATTCCAGCCCTCCATCGCGATCACACGATAATCGACGTCAAGTCTGAATTTCCGGATGAACCACGATCCGAGTTCGCCGAGCGTCAGGCCATGGCGCATCGGCATCGGCCCGGCGCCGACGAAGCTCTCCCAGCCGCCGCGCAGTGTCAGGCCCTCGACGGGACGCCCCGCCGGATTGGGGCGGTCGAGGACGACGACCGTCTTCTTGTGTTTCGCCGCAGCTTCGAGAACGTAGAGCAGCGTCGTGATGAACGTGTAGATGCGGCAGCCGAGATCCTGCAGATCGACCAGCAGCACGTCGAACGGCGCCATCATCGCATCGGTTGGACGGCGGACTTCGCCATAGAGGCTGAACACCGGAATTCCATGGACCGGATCGTTGAAGTCGGGCGACTCGACCATGTTGTCCTGCTTGTCGCCGCGAAGGCCGTGCTGCGGTCCGAACGCCGCCGTCAGCCTGATATCGTCAAGCGCCAACAGCGCATCGAGCGCATGCGTCAGGTCGCGCGTCACCGACGCCGGATGGGCGAGCAGCGCGACGCGCCTTCCCGCGAGCGGCGCGCGCAAGGCCTGGTCGGCGACAAGGCGGTCAATGCCGAATTTCATTGGATCATTCTTTCGTCAGCGTGAGCGCGAAGCAATCGCGATGATGGAAATCAGGCTTGCCGGGCGGATGGGCGAGCGACCAGTAACTGACTTCGCTGTCATTCTGTTCAATGACGGCTGTCAGCGCGACCGTCAGCGCGTCGGCGTCAAACAGCGATCCGAAATTGATCTCGGCCCTCAGGTGAAAACCGGCCTCGTTCTTTTCAAAGAGGATCGTCGGCGACGCGGCAAGCGCGAGATCGGCCATGTCGTCGCGATAGGAGCGGAACCGGTAGGCCGCCCATTCGCCCGACGGCGAGAAATTGAATTCGCAATAGGCGGCGGCGTCCGGCGCTGCGATGAACGCCTCGAAACAGGTGCGCCGCCACAATCCGTCGGCGCGCGCTGCGGCGGCCGGGATGACAGGACATCCCAAAGTCAGCTCAGTT
>JBGSSK010000156.1:0-10063 GCA_041737095.1 Parvularculaceae bacterium
AGCGCGACGCGCGCGCCGATCGCCGGCAAGGGCGCCGGCCACGCCTGCGGCCACAACCTGTTCGGCGCGGGGTCGGTCGGCGCGGCGATCGCGATCAGGAACTGGCTTTCTGAAACCGGGACACCGGGAATCATCCGCCTATACGGAACGCCGGCCGAGGAAGGCGGCAGCGGCAAGGTCTACATGGTGCGCGCCGGCCTCTTCGACGATGTTGATTTCGCGCTTCATTGGCATGCGGAAGATGAGAACTCGGCCGAGGCGAAAACCAGCCTCGCCAACCGTTCGGCGAAATTCAGGTTCAGCGGGATGTCGGCGCACGCCGCCGCCGCGCCCGAACGCGGCCGCTCGGCGCTCGACGGGGTCGAGGCGTTCAACATGATGGTCAACATGATGCGCGAGCATGTGCCGCAGGACGCACGCATCCACTACGTCATCACCGACGGCGGCATTGCGCCGAATGTCGTGCCGGATAAAGCCGAGGTCTTTTATTATGTCCGCCACCCAAGCGCTGAGGGTGTCGATGAAATCTGGTCGCGCCTTGAGGACGCGGCGCGCGGCGCGGCGCTCGGGACCGGCGCCACGGTTGAATGGGAGGTCATCCACGGCAACAATCCGCTGCTGATCAACGACACGCTTGGCCGGATGATTCATGAAAAACTCGTCGCGGTCGGCGGCGTCGTCTATGACAAGGAAGAAGAAGCCTTCGCAAAAAAGATCCATGCGAGCTTTGACGAGCCGGACGGCGCGCTCGGCGACGAAAAGACGATCAAGCCCTACACGAAGGGCATCGGCTATGGTTCGACCGATGTCGGCGATGTTTCCTACGCGACGCCGACCGTCGGGCTGAACACCGCGACATGGGTTCCCGGCACACCCGCCCATTCATGGCAGGCGGTCGCCGCCAGCGGCATGTCGATCGGTTTCAAGGGCGCAACGGTCGCCGCCAAGACGCTGACTCTCGCCGCGATCGAGCTTTACCAGAACCCTGAGCTGCGCGCGGCCGCACGCGCCGAATTCGATGCGGCGCGCGGCCCCAAATACAAGTACAAATCACTGCTCGGCGATCGCAAGCCGCCCCTCGATTACCGGGACTGACCGTCAGCCCGGCATTTCAAATTGCGCCGGCGCCGCCGGTCCGAGCGGCAGGTCGAACGTGATCCACGCGAAGGTGAGCATGATCCCCGACAGGAGAATGAAAAGCGAATAGGGAAGCATCATCGCGGTGAGACTGCCGATGCCGAACTCCGGCTTCCAGCGCTGGCAGAATGTCAGGATCAGCGGGAAATAGACCATCAGCGGCGTGATGATGTTGGTTGCGCCGTCGCCGACGCGATACGCCGCCGTCGTCGCTTCAGGCGAGACGCCGAGCAGCATCAGCATCGGCACCATGACCGGCGCGAGCAACGCCCATTTCGCGCTCGCCGACCCGACAAAGAGATTCACCGCGCCCGTCAGCAGCACCATCATGGTCAGCAAAACCGGCATCGGCATGCCGGACGCCTTGATCGCGTTCGCGCCGTTTACCGCGAAGATGAGGCCGAGATTGGACCAGTTGAACATCGCGACGAAATGCGCCGCGAAAAAGGCGAGGATCATGTAATAGCCGAGATCTGCCATCGCCTCCGACATCATCCTGACGACGTCTCGGTGCGTCTTGATGTTGCCGACCGCCGCGCCGTAGGCCCAGCCGGCGGCGAGGAACAGCACGAAAAACGCAGCGACGAGCGAGCGGAAGAACGGCGTCAGCCGCCCCGGCCCTTCGGCGGTTTCATCGATCAGCGCGGTTCCGGGCCCGAGCGTGAAATAGGTCCAGAAAAGAACGACGACGAGCGAGGCGAGGCCCGCGCGCCCAAGACCCCGGCGTTCCGTCGCCGACAGCGGCTTGTCCTCGCCAAGCGCCCGGCGCGCCTGTTCCGTCTCCGGCGTGAAGGCGCCGAGGCGCGGCTCGACGATCCGGTCAGTCACGAACCAGATGACCGGCAGGAAGACGAACAGCATGGCGGCGATGAAATACCAGTTGCCGGCGATGTTCGCGTCCCAGCCGGGCAGGATCAGTTCCGCCGCCGCTTCGGTGATGCCGAACAGCAGCGCATCAAGCTGGCCTGGAAGCAGGTTGGCGGAAAAGCCGCCGGAAACGCCGGCGAAGGACGCCGTGATGCCGGCGATCGGATGCCGGCCCGCCGCCGCGTAAAGGACGGCGGCGAGCGGAATGAGCACGACATAGGCCGCGTCGGCCGCGAGGTTTCCCATCATGGCGACGAAGGCGACCATCGGCGTCAGGAGGAATTTCGGCGCACCGCGAACCGCGCCGCGCATCGCCGCGCCGAACAGTCCGGTGCGTTCGGCGACGCCGGCGCCGAGCATGACGACCAGCACATAGCCGAGCGGATGGAAATGCGTGAACGTCGTCGGCATCTCGACCCAGAGGCGGCTGACATTATTTGCGGCGAGGAGGCTCGTCGCCGCGATGACGACGGGGTCGCCGGCGTCCGATTTCTGGGTCGGATGAAGGGCGGAAAGGCCGGCGAGGTCGGCGGCGATGCTGACGAGGATCAGGACGCCGATCAGATAAAGAAAAATGAAAGCCGGATCCGGCAAACGGTTGCCGGTTCGCTCGACCCAGCCCAGAAATCCGCGCGAACCGCCCATTTCAGCCTTTGCTCTGCTCATCATCGCCATCCATGACTTCTCGTCAGATCAAGGATCATTGATCCCCGGAAAATGCAACCCGGACTGCGCGTCCACATTGTTTGCGTCGCAGCACGCGGCTAGCATGGGGTTGAATGAACATGAAGTCGCCTTGCATGACCACCTTTGCCGATATCAGGAAAAAAATGCGTATTCCGGTGATCGGAGCGCCGTTGTTCATCGTCTCCAATCCGAAGCTCGTGATCGCGCAGTGCAAGGCGGGGGTCGTCGGGTCGTTCCCGGCGCTGAATGCGCGGCCGCAGGAACAGCTCGACGAATGGATCATCGAGATCAAGGAAGCGCTCGCGGATCATGACGCAAAGAATCCCGATCGGCCGTCGGCGCCCTTTGCGGTGAACCAGATCGTCCACCGCTCGAATGACCGGCTGATGAAGGACATGGAAAGCTGCGTCCGCCACGAGGTTCCGATCGTCATCTGCTCGCTCGGCGCGCGCGAGGACGTCTATCAGGCGATCCATTCCTATGGCGGGCTTGTCCTGCACGACATCATCAACAACACTTTTGCGCGCAAGGCGATCGACAAGGGCGCCGACGGCCTCATCGCTGTCGCTGCCGGCGCCGGCGGCCATGCCGGCGTCATTTCGCCGTTCGCGCTGATCCAGGAAATCCGCGAGTGGTTCGCCGGACCGATCGCGCTTTCAGGCTCGATCTCGACCGGCGGCGCCGTCCTCGCGGCGGAGGCGATCGGCGCCGATTTCGGTTATATCGGCTCGGCGTTCATTGCGACCGACGAAGCCAATGCAAATGACGCCTACAAGGACGCGATCGTCAGATACGGCGCCGACGATATCGTCTATACGAGCCTCTTCACCGGCGTGCACGGCAACTACCTGAAACCGTCGATTGCGGCGGCCGGCCTTGACCCGGACAAGCTTCCCGAAAGCGACCCCTCGAAGATGGATTTCGGCTCGGGCGGCAACACCGCCAAGAAAGCCTGGAAAGACATCTGGGGCTGCGGTCAGGGGATCGGGGCGATCAAGCGGCGCGGTCCAGCTGCTGATTATGTCGAGCAACTCGTCGCCGAATACGAAGCCGCGAAGAAAAAGGTCTGCCGCTGAGGCGCCGCTTCCTGTTTGCGGCGAAGTCTGGTTAAGGTCTTCCCCTGTCGAACAAGGGGCCCCTCATGCGCAAGCGCCAGTGCAAGATCGTTGCAACCGTCGGACCCGCGAGTTCATCGCCGTCGATGCTGCGCATGCTGCACCTTGCCGGCGTCGATGTCTTCCGCCTCAATTTTTCGCATGGCGAACACGACAAGACCGCCCGCATCATCGAGGCGATCCGCACTGTCAGCGAGGAGCTGCAAACCCCGATCGCGGTATTCGCCGACTTGCAGGGACCAAAAATCCGCACTGGCGTTCTGAAGGGCGACAAGCTCAATCTGAAATACAACGGCAAATATCGCCTGATCCTTGCGAAGGAAACGACCGAAGATGACGTGATCCCGATCCCGCATCAGGAAATCCTCAGCGTCCTCAGGCCCGGCGACATCCTGAAGCTCGATGACGGCAAGCTGCAAATTACGGTCGACACGGTCAATGGCGACGCGATCGTGGCGCGCGCCGACACGCCTGGACCGCTGACCAATCGCAAGGGCATCAACCTGCCCGGCCGCAAGCTGCCGATTTCGGCGCTGACCGAGAAGGACCGCGCCGACCTTGCGCACGCCCTGAAGATCGGCGTCGATTATGTCGCGCTCTCTTTCGTGCAGCGCCCGGAAGACGTCGCCGAGGCGCGCGAGTTGATAGGCGACCGCGCCGGCATTATTTCGAAGATCGAAAAACCCTCCGCCGTCGACCATCTGGACGAGATCATCGCCCTCTCCGACGCGCTCATGGTGGCGCGCGGCGATCTCGGCGTCGAATTGCCGCCGGAGGACGTCCCGAATATCCAGCGGCGCATCGTCCGCGAATGCCGCAAGGCCGGCAAGCCGGTCATCGTCGCGACCCACATGCTGGAGTCGATGGTTGAATCGATCGCGCCGACGCGCGCTGAGGCCTCCGACGTGTCGACCGCCGTCTTCCAGGGCGCCGACGCCGTAATGCTTTCCGCCGAAACGGCGGTCGGTCGACACCCGCCGACCGCCGTCGCGATCATGGACCGGATCATCACCGCGACGGAGAAGGACCCGGAGAGCGCAGCGCTTACGTCGCTTGACGATCCGAATACGGAGCACACAACCGCCGACGCGATCACGCTCTCCGCACGCCGCATCGCGGAAGTGCTCGACTGCCGGATCGCAGTCGCCTACACCAAGACCGGATCGACCGCCAAGCGATTGTCGCGCGACCGTCCGCGCTGCGCGATCCTCGCGGCGACGCCGAACGCGCAGGTGGCGCGTCAGCTGTCGCTGTACTGGGGCATCGCGCCAGCGATCACCGAAGACATTTCGCATTTTCACGAGATGCTCGACAAAGCCGAAAGACTGTCGCTGAAACACGGCGCGCAGGACGGCGACCGCATCATCATCATCGCCGGCTATCCGTTCGGACGCAAAGGCAAGACCAATACCTTGAAGATCAGCCGCATCGGCGCTAGCGGCGAATAAAAGGCAGGAGAGCCGTGATGACCCCAACGACCCGGCGCGTCGATTACACGCATGACGGCAAGGCGTTTGAGGGCGTCCTCGTCGCAGGCGACGCGGCAAGACCGAGACCTGCCGTTCTTATCTCGCACGCCTGGGCCGGGCGCGGCCCGGTCGAAGAGGGCTACGCCGCGCGGATCGCGGAACTCGGTTATGCAGGGTTCGCGCTCGATCTTTACGGCAAGGGCGTCTTTGGCAAGACGACCGAGGAATGCCAGGCGCTGATGTCGCCGCTCGCCGGAAACCGCCCCTATCTGCAGGATCGGCTGCTTAACGCGGTGGAAGTCGTGCGCAAGCTCCCGGAGGTCGATGCGTCGAAGATTGTCGTCATGGGATTCTGCTTCGGCGGCCTTTGCGCCCTCGACGTCGCCCGCACTGGAGCCAATATCCGCGGCGCAGCCTCCTTCCACGGGCTTTTCGGAGCGCCCGGCGCCAGCAAAGGCAAAAAGATCAGGGCGAAGGTGATCGCCTTTCATGGCTGGGACGATCCGATGGTGAAGCCGGACGACGTCAAGGCGCTAGGGCAGGAACTGACTGAAGCCGGCGCCGACTGGCAGATCCATTCCTATGGCGGCGTCATGCACGCCTTCACCAATCCGCAGGCGAACGATCCGGCGTTCGGTACCGTCTACAACAAACGCGCCGCCGATCGGAGCTGGGCTGCGTTCAAGCAGTTTCTGGCGGAGTGCTTCGCCTGAGCCGGAACCGGCTTCAGCGCCGTCGATCGCATCGGCGCAATGGCGCGCTCTTCAGTCAGGCCCGCTGTCTGCGTTTCCCGCCGGCGATGAGAACAAGCGCCAGGGCGATGACGCCGGGCGTCGCCTGCGTCAGCCAGATCGTCGGCTTCGCCGTCGCGCCGCCGAACAGGCCGGCGACGATGACGCAAAGCAGGAAAAAAATCTGCACGTCGCGCTTCCTGGCAAGCAGCCCCCACAAAAGCCCCGCCGCGAGAAATCCGTTGTAAAGTCCCTGATTGGCGGCGAGCACAGCTGAACTCGCTGATTGCTCCGCCGTAATCGAGAATATTTTCCGGCCGACCGGATGATCCCAGAAAAACATCTCAAGCGTGAGAAACGCAGCATGCAATGCGGCGACGATCATCACGGAAAGTCCGGCGAGAAACTTCATGGGGCCGTCTCCCTTCGCATGCCGCCGAACGCCGTTCATTCCTGCGCCGGCGAAACGGATGGTTGCAGCTTTTTCTGCGCCGGGCCGAAATCGGGCGCGATACTCAGCGATGTTCGATAGGCCTCGCGCGCCTTGACGGCGTCTTTCTTGGCTTCATGTGCAAGACCGATATTGTACCAGGCGACATGCGACTTGCCGAGACCGTTGTCGAGCGATCGCTCGTAATCGACGATCGCCTCGTCATAGCGACGCATCAGGAAATAGGTGTTGCCGCGATTGAGATACGCCTCGGCGAGCCCGGCGTCGCTGTCGAGCGCCTTGCCGAAATCTGCGAGCGCTTCGTCGAAGCGTCCGGCGCGGTTGAGGATAATCCCGCGATTGACAAGGGTTGCAATGCGGTCGCGCTTCGTCAAACCGGCCTCGCGCAGCGCTTTGTCGCAATCGTCGGTGCTGGCGACGGTCGCCTCCGCCGCCTGCTCATAACAAAGGCGCGCATCGGTTGCTCCGAATGTCGATACCGACATCTGGGCATGCGCCGCGCCCGTCACGCCGGCGAGCGAAATCAGGCAAATGTGACCTAGTCTCATGGTTGTCTCCCGTGTCCTTCAAGGAGTAAGACCATCCTACCGCCCCCCGCCATCAAGCGCCAGCATCCGCCGGCGCGCGACGGGCGGGATATCCTTCAATCGATCTGACACGGGAACCCCTTATCATGTTGAAATCACGCGCCGCCATCGTCACCGGCTCAACGAGCGGCATCGGGCTTAGCATCGCTGCCGCATTTGCGGCGGAGGGGGCGGACGTTCTCCTCAACGGGTTCGGCGATGCGGAGGCCATCGAGAAAGAGCGCGCCGGCCTTGAGAAGAAATTCGGCGTCAAGGCGCGCTATCACGGGGCCGACATGAGCAAGCCGATCGAAATTCGGGCGATGGCCGCCTTTGCGGCGTCGGAATTCGGCAAGGTCGACATTCTCGTCAACAACGCCGGCATCCAGCACGTCTCGCCGATCGAGGAATTTCCGGAAGAAAAATGGGATGCGATCATCGCGATCAACCTTTCCTCGGCTTTCCATGCGACTAAAGCCGTTTTCGGAGGCATGAAGGAGCGCGGGTTCGGCCGCATCATCAACATCGCCTCGGCGCATGCGCTGGTCGCTTCGCCGTTCAAATCCGCCTATGTCGCCGCAAAACACGGCGTTTTCGGCTTCTCCAAGACGATCGCGCTTGAAGGGGCCGAGTTCGGCGTCACCTGCAACGCGATTTGTCCCGGCTACGTCAAGACGCCGCTTGTCGAAAAGCAAATTCCAGACACCGCAAAAGCGCGCGGCATGACCGAAGAAGAAGTCATCAAGAACGTCATTCTTGACGCGCAGCCGACGAAGAAATTCGTACCGGTCGAGGATATTGCTGCGCTTGCGGTTTTTCTCGCCGGTCCGAATTCCGGATCGCTGACCGGCGCCGCCTACCAGATCGACGGCGGCTGGGTCGCGCATTGACCTGTCGATTGCGGCAGTGAAGGGAAGCTTTTCGAAAATATTTCGGAACCGATGGCTCATCGCTTGATGAAAGTTCAGAAATCATGAGCGCTCGTTAAGCGTCGGCATCGGCGGAATGCTCGCTGAATAACCACCATCCTGCGATATTAACCCGCCATGACGAATGCGTCATGACACATGCTTAACTGGCGATATCGCGCTGCAATCATCACATAGGACAGGCGTTGAACAATCGACGTTATAAACGTTCAAGTCGTCGTCATCGCTGAATTACGGCGACAGATAAAAGGAGCACATAATGATCAGGACAATTCTTTTTGGCGCCGCGACGATTGCGTTGGCGTCAACCGCTGCAATGGCCGATCCAGCCGCTGACAAGTTGGGCGCGCCGAAAATCAACCAGCCGGCGGAACAGGCCGAGCTGATGATCTCGCCTGAACGCGTTGCAACGCGCGACGATGCGCAGAAACTCGCAGACGCAGAGTTCCTCATTGCCGACGCCAATGTTGACGGCGCGGTCGACAAGTCGGAATTCGAAACGCTGGTGACGGCGCCGGATACGAGCGATCCGGCCATTGCGCCGAAAATCGAGAAGGCCTTTGCCGCGATCGCCAAGAATGACGGCAAGATCAGCCGCCAGGAAATGATCGAGGCGCGCTCGACGAGCTTCGACAAGGCGGACGTCAATAGAGACAAGAATCTCGACGAAGGCGAGAAACAGATCTTTGCGGCGCTCGTTGCGATCAAGCCTGCAGCCGAAATCGTCGCTCAGTAGGACCGACGAACCGCCGCAAAACGCCCCCTGTCCGCGGCGCGGCCCGCCTCACGTCCCTGAGGCGGGCCAATTTCATTCAACCCGGACGGTCGTCTTCGCTTTCGGGGTCGCTGTCGGACTCGACTGCCGGTATCGCATAAGCGCCCGACAGCCAGCGATGAAGGTCGATGTCGGCGCAGCGCTTTGAACAGAACGGCTGGTAATCTGTCGCGGAGCGCGCGGCGCAGGTCGGACATTTTCCCTTCAGCGCATTGTCATTGATTGCGCCCTTACTCGACGACTTCATGGTCCTCTCTCCCTTTCGACGGGTCGGCCGCAATCGCAAATCGCGCGCCGAATTTCTCGGCCAACCGGTCGCGCCATTGCGGCCTCGCGCTCGCTAAATAAGCCTCGATCGCGGGCGTGACAACAAGACGGGGCCGGCAAGCCGCTTGCCGGGCGAGGCGATATTCAAGCGCGCGAATTGCTGATTTCGCCGCCCAGTCGATCGTATAGCGCCGCCCTTCGAGCGGCTGCGGCGCGCCCGCCGGTTCCGTCGCGCGTTCGAGCAGCGAGAGGTCGCGGCGCGGCAGCGTGACATCGCAAAGCCCGTCTGGCGCCAACTTGCCGAACCGGGCGCCGCGGAAAATCGCGAGCGCCGATTTCAATCCTTCCGCCAGCTTGCGCCGGGCGTCAGCGCCGCCTGGCGGGAGGAAATCGATGATAACCCGGCCCGAAATCGCCCGCCGCGAAATTTCCGGGAAGAGCCGCGCGACAGCGGCGGCGTTGATCCGGTTGTTGATCGCGCCAGACGATTGCCCGGCGGCGCCGGCGGCGTCGATATCGATGAGCGCGCCCGCCTCCGTTTCGTGAATGAACAAGCGCGCGCCGTTCGTCAGGCTGATCTCCCTGTCGAGCGACGCCTGCAAAAAATCGTCGATGCCGCGCGCTGCGAGCGGCTCAACCTCGAAAATGGCGGCGACGCCGAAAACGCATTCAGCGAGGCGCTTCGTGGTCGGATCATTCACGACGCAGTCGAATTCCGCTCGACGCAGATCGTCGGCGAAATATTGCGCGGCCTCGATCGCCGCGTCGACAGGATCGCTGAGGGTCCCGCGCGTTCCCGACTTCGCTTTCGCCTCGATCGCTTGCTGCGCGTCGAGCGAAAGCCCGCCGCGCCAGTCGAGCGACAGGACCGCGCCCTTACCGCCGATCGGCGGTCGGCGAACTTTGGCGATCAATAGCGCGCCTTCGACCAGCGACGGCGCGCCCTTGCCGATCGAGGCAAAAGCCGCCCGGTCCGCTGCGATATCGACAAAGGCGCCATTCACTGGTTTCAAAACCGCTTCGACGCGGCCGGCGACGACAGCGCCGGTTTGCGGCGGCCGCGGCAGGC
>JBGSSK010000165.1:0-19475 GCA_041737095.1 Parvularculaceae bacterium
GTTCTATCGGTCGGCGCGGCGGTCAAGGGCCTCGCTGCCGGCTTGCAGGCCGCCGACAATTTCCGGGCGCTCGATAACCGCATCAAGCTGGTTACGGACAGCTCGGAAGAATTCGAGCAGGTACAGCAGCGGCTGATTCAAATCTCCCGCGACACCTTCGGCTCAATTGAGGGCACGGTCCAAGCCTATCAGCGGATGGCCGGCGCGGTCGATCGCCTCGGCATCAGCCAGGATCGTCTGCTTTCTGTTTCGGAGACCGTCAACAAGGCCGTCGCATTGTCGGGCTCGACGGCGCAAGCGTCCGAATCTGCGCTCATTCAATTCGGTCAGGCGCTGTCGAATAATTTTGAGGCGTCGGCGCAAGAGATCAACTCCCTCAATGAGCAGGTGTTTGCGCTCTCGGACGCAATCGCGCGCGGCATCACAAAAGTTACGGGCGTTGAAACCTTTCGCAGCGACCTGAAGCGTCTCGCCGAAGACGGAAAGCTCTCGTCCGACCTCGTCATCCGCGCGCTGGAAGCCGTCAAGGATGAGACAGACGCGACTTTTGCCGGCCTTGATCGGACGTTCGCTCAGGTCGCGTCGAACCTGAAACTTAACGCACAGGTCATAGCTGACGAAGCGTTCGGCCCGTTGCTCGACGTCAAGATCGACTTCTACAGCCGCGTTGCGGAGGCGCTCGCCGATCCCCGGATTATCAGCGCTGCGCGCAAATTCGGCGCGACGCTGGTCGATATCGCTAACACGTTTGAAAAGAACGCCGACTCTATCCTGAAAGCCGTTCAGGGCATAGCGGCGGGCCTTGCTACAGCCGCCGCGCCGGCGGCGTTTGCAGCGATCATCGGGGGCATCGGCGGGGTTACGCGCGCGTTGATCGCCCTTGGCGCTGCGGCCGTCGCCAATCCGCTTTTGTGGATTCCGATCGCTGTCGCCGGCATCGTCACCTTCCGCGATGAAATCACCCGCGCCCTGACGCCGTTCAAATCGTTCGGCGAATTGGCGGAAGAGGTCGGCCCGATATTCCGGGGCGCTTTCGAATTCGCCAAGGACGCGGCTGACGCATTTCTGGAAATTCTGGAAGACGTCGCCGACGTGATGGCGGGCATCCTTCGCGACCTGCCGAAGCTGCCGGGCTCAGTCTCAGTATCACCGCCGGAGCGACCGTCAGAGCCGTTCCGCGTTGATCGTGACGCTGGGCTTCGCCGCCTCGATGCGGCGGCTGATCTTGGCCCGATCGGACAAATCACCGAAGGCGCAATCGCCGCGACTGAATTCGCGCTTGGAACCCTCGCCGAGCGTGGGCGTGAAGCCGAGGCGGTAACGCGGGCGCAAGTCGATGCGCTCGACGATCTCGAAAGAAAGCTCAAGGGCGTCGCCGATCTTGGCGGGCAAATCCGCATCAGTGACATCGCCATCGCCAGCGTCGGCGAATTCGAGGCCGCGATCGACAAGGCCGGGCGCTCGATCGACCTGACGAAAGAAAAGCTTTTAAACCTCAATGAGGGCTCGGGCGCCGTTACGTTCGAATTCCGGGGCGAATTCGTCAACATTCCGACGATTGACGACGGCAAGGTTCTTGAGGCCGAAGAGGCGATCCAGAGGTTCCGAGACGGAACGCTCGATGCGGTCGCGACTTTCGGAACGCTTAATGAAGCGATCGAAGCCGCCCGCGCTGGCGCCATCAACATCGGCGAAATTCAGTTCGACAAGAGTTTCGATCAGGCGATCCTGACCGCCGATGAGTTTCAGGATGCGATCGAAGAGCTTGGCGCGTCCGCCGAAGACGTTTTCAAGGCGCTCGCGAAGCAGTCGGCCTTCATTTTTCCGCAGCCCTTCAGTCGCGACGCACGCGCCGCCTTCACGCGGCCGTCTGGCGATCCCAACGCGCTAATCATCCGCACCGAAGAAGAGCAAAAGGCGCTCGCAAAACTTGCGGAAGCCGCGGCGAAGGCGAGGCGCGAAGTCGAAAAGCTGTTTGCAAGCGAGATCACTAAGCCGTTTCAGGACTCGCAAGCCCTTCTGGAGGCCGCCCAGATTTCCGACGCGGCGCTCGCTGCGGCCAAGGAGCGACTGGAGATCGAAAGGCAGATCGCGGTGGTCGCCGAATCCTACGCCGAAGCGGGCCTGACGTTTTCGGCGGAACTCGAAAAGTCCGCGCGAGAACAATTGAAGGCGATCAAGGAAGCTGAGCGCGAGATTGAACGCGCATCGGCGCGCCGAACGCCGTTCATTCAATCGACGCCGCAAGATGCGCTTGAGCGGCAATTGTCCGACCTTGTGAAGGACCTTCGCTCCGACCGGAGTCTCGGCGGCCTCTCACGCGATGAAATCGCGCGCGGTTTTGAAGAAGGGGTCAACCGCTATCTGGCCCCGCAGATCAGGGAAGCGATCGACGCCGGCGCCATCACCGGACAGGAGGCGCAGGCGGCGATTGAAGCGGCGAAGAATGACCTCATCAAAAACGACGACAAAAACGCCGAAGAAGTCGCGTCCAGATTCGAGGAAAGCATCGGGCGAATCGGCTCGATCGCCGACATCGGGGCGCAGATATTCGACAGCGTGACCGAAGGCGTGCTGAGACTACGCGACGCCGACGGCGTTGGCGACATCGCCGGCGCAATTTCCGGGATCGGTCGCGGGGTCGGCGATGCAATCTCGCAATTGTCTGCCGTTCTGCCGGCGCTCTCCCCTGTTGGCGCTGTGATAACCACGGTCGGCCAGATCGCCGGCTTCGTCGAAAGCGCGCTCAATTTCTTCAAGGAAATCTTCGGCAAGCCTTCGGGCTTCTTCGCCCGCGCGACGCTTGACTTTGACACCGGCGTCGTCATCGGTCGCCGCCAACGGGACGACTCCGAGAATTCCAACGCGAACGCGCAAGGCCGCGACACGTTCCTAGACGCCGTCAATGACGTTGTCGGCGCCATACAGGACATAACCGGCGCACTGTCGAGCGGCGAGCTGTCGGTCGAGGTCAACAGCCGCGAAGGCATCATCATCAGCGGCGAGGGTTTCGGCCCGCGTGGCGGTCCCGCCAATCCGCAGGCGTTCACCGATCCCGATCAGGCGCTTGACGCGGCGGTTCGCCTTGCGGTCGAGAGCCTCCAAGGCGGCAATCAGGCCCTTGTCGAATACGCCCGCGCGGCGCTTCAGGCGGGCCGGGACACGCAGGACCTTGTCGAGGGCCTTCAGGCGTTGCAAGGCGCATTCTCGCTGCAAATCACGCCGCTTTCGGAGATCGAAAAGCAACTTAAGTCGATCGACGACGTCATCAATCCGGTCATCGCGGACCTGCAGGCGCTCGGCCAGTCAATCGCGGCAATCGAGGACGTGGCGAAGCAGGCGGCGCGAGCGGTCGGACTTGGCTTCGTCGATGACATTCAGCAGCGGATTCTTGACCAGCAGAACAGCGTCCTTGGCGATTATCGCCGTCTACTGAAAGAACTGGAGCAACGCCAGAAAGACGCGCTCACCTTGCTGTCGCGCGGCGCGATAACGCCCGGCGAATTCGAAAGCGTGCAATTTCTTGCGGCTTTAGAGGCGACTAATTTCTTTAAAAATTTATCGCCGGAAGATGTTGCCGCGCTCGGCGATTTCTTCGGCCTTCTGGGCGATGAGATCGGCCAAGCTGCGGCGGCGCTCGCGAGGCTCGAACTCGGCATCACCGACTTCGTCGATAATGTTTTTGAGACGATCGAACGGCTGAGGCAAGAAGCCGAAAGTATTCAGGACTCAGTTGATCGCGCCCGCGATACCCGAAGCGATATTCTGCGGGAGTTTTCGCCGGCCACAGCGGGCGAGCAGCTTCGCGACCTGCGCGGCGAGTTGACGCAAATCCTGCAATCGGTGCAAGCGCCGGACGCAGACGCTGAATTCATCGCCGACCAGATCGATCTCGCGTCGGACCTCGCGCGGCAATTCGTCGATCTTTCCGCGGAGCTTTTCGGACCGACCGGCCAGTTCGGACAGAATCGGGACTTCGCGACCGACATTCTGGCGCAGATCGCGGACGCCGGTCAGGCGGAAGTGAACGAGCGCCTATCGCTGATCGAAGCGGCGGAGCGAGAAGTCGCGATCCTGCAGGAAATCCGCGACCTGATCGCGTCTCCGGAGCCGTCGATCGCCTTAATTCAACAGGCGCTCGACGAAAACCGCGTCACGAACTCTATACTTCGCGACCTTCTCGCGCAGTACATTGCCGCCGCCAATGCGGTCGGCATCGTGCTCGATCCATCCGTCCTGCAGGAACAGTCCAATCAGTTCCTGACCTCGCAGGGCCTCGCGCCGCCGCAACCGCAGGTGACGCAACAACCGGCGACATCGGAAAATCAGGCCGTAGTTGACGCCATTTTACGCGCCAACGCCGATCTGCGCGCAGACAATCAAAAACTCCAGACGTCCGTCAATCAGTTGGTGGACGCCGTCGCTAACGGAAATATAGATCAACGAGAACTTATCGACCTGCAGCGCGTGGCCAGCGGTTTTAGATAAAAAGGAACCGCGCGCATGTCGATGTTGTGGGCCACGATGGCGGCGGCGACGATGGCGCCGGGCAATCTGCAATTTTCGCCGGGCGCGTTTGATCTATTCATCGATGGCGTCGAGCCGGGCTCGGTCATCGTAGAGATCAACGCATCGCCGAAGTCAGCGAGTCCGATCCTGTTTCCGTTCCCCGCCACGATGGCGTGGGCGACCATGGCGATCGAAATTCCGGCCGGCACTATTCAGGGCGATATTACGCTGAGGCTTTCGTCAGATGGCAAGCGGTTCAAGCCTGACGATCCCGTGTCGCCGGGATATCAGACGGAAGGACGTCTCGCGCAACGGGTCGAGGTGCGATCCTCGATCGACATCGCGCCTGACGTTGAATCGTCGGCGGTAATTTCCGTCGGCGACGTGCAGGCGTTCGATCAGGATCGCTGGGTCGAGGACAAGATCGACCAGTACAATTTCGACGGCCGCAGGGTCCGCGTGCTCTTCGGACCGCGCTCGGGAACGCTCGCCGATTATCGCGTAGTTGCAGAAGCCTTTGCGCGGGATTGGGCGCGCGATGACGCCGGGCGCGCGACGCTGCGGCTTCAAGACTTGCAGTTCGGATTGGAGCGCGATTTTCAGGCGCGCGAGTTCGCCGGCACCGGCGGGCTTGAAGGCGACGCGGTTCTAAAGGGAAAGTTGAAGCCGCGCCTCATCGGTTTCAGAACGCATTTTCAGCCGATCACGATCAGCATCGCGGATCGCTGGTGGATGTGGAACGACGGACCGTCGCAAGGCGTCGTCGCGGCCTATTACGGCGGCGAGGCGATCCCGAGCGAAGGGGATTACCCGGACCTCATTTCATTTGCTGCGGCGCCCGTATCTGAGGGTGCTTACGTCACCTGCAAGGCGCTTTCGATCGGCAAGGATCGTCCGGCAGGCGGAATCGAAGCGCCGGTCGCGATTCAGGCGCACGGCGACAATGTCGGCGGGTATTCGCCGCAGCCCGGCGACCTCATCGCCAAGGTGTTTAGGCAGTTCGCGGCGTTCGACTTGACGCAATACGATGCGGCCTCTCTCGGCGCGTTCAATATCGGCGAGGGCGGTTACTGGTTCGACGGCTCGTCCCGCGTGATGATCAAGGACGTCGTCGAACGGCTCGCGACGGATGCGGGCGGCAGGCTGTCAGCCGGCGCGCGTTTCAGATCAATTCCGATCCGCGATCCTGACACTGCGAGTTTCGACTTCGAGATCAAGGAATCCGAGATCAAGTCGATGAGGCTCGAAGGTCGGGCCTCGAAGCCTGTTCTTGACGTCGTCGTGAAATGGAAGCCAAACGATTTGCAGGTCGATGAGGATGACCTTGTCCTTCCGGCCAATAATCCGGCGTTCAAGCAATATGTGCAGACGACCGGCGAATCTACTTCGCCGCGACCCGACGCGCGGGTCTTCCTGAGATACCGCGACTACATCGAGCAGGTGACGCTCAACACGTCGCTCGTCACGGCGGGCGCCGTCGCGCAGCTTGAGGACCGCTACCGGAAATTCTTCGGCGTCGAGCGAAATTACTGGGAAATCGAAGTTCTCTCGCGCCGCGCCTTGCTCTGGCCGATTGGTTCGGTCGTCAGGATAACGCATCGAAATAAGCCGTTCTTGAACGGGAAAAACGCGCTGATCGTCAAGTCAGACGCCAATTACGACACGCTGCGGACGCGGCTGAGGGTCATTGTCTAAATGTCAGAAGTCGCCGGGTTCATCCGCGAAAACATTTTCGCTAACGCCGCCATTACAGCGACGAATGAGGCTGTCGGCTATCCGCCGACGAACGTCGTCGATCCACGGCATGACCGAGTCTACAGATCAACGACGGGACTCTCATCGCTGAATTTCGATTGCGGAGCGCCGGTCACGATCGGCGCGATCGTCATTCGCTGGCCGTCAGAGCGCGACCCGGCGTTGACGCCCGCGCCGATCGTCGCGCCGCCGGATTCGATCCTTATCGAGGCGTCGAATGTAGGGCCGTCGCTCAGCGAGATTCACAACGCCGTCATCTCGCCGACGCAACATCCGCGCCTTGGATATCTAACTTACATCCTGCGCGACGGAGGGGGGGCGCTGGCGCCGGCGACCGCTCGCTACTGGGCGATCGAAGTCACTACGGCGTCGGCTTACTTCGAGGTCGAGAACGTATTCGCGGGTCCGATCTGGACGCCGGCTTTCAATTACAATCGGGGCGTCTCGTGGTCGATCGACGAAAACGCGGAGATCGGCCGCTCGTCATTCACCGGCGGAGTCTTCGCCGAAGCGCGCTCCCGGCTTCTTGAGTTCTCCGGCTCGTGGGACGTCTGGTCCGCCTCCGAGCTTGATGAGTGGGAAGAATTCTTTCTTTCACACGGCATCACCAAGCCATTCGCTCTTCTTCGCCGTCTGACGGGCGACCTCTCAAAGAGGTCGTCAATCAGCGTCTTCGACAGCAAGCCGATCGCGACAGATCGCGACGGCGCGCATTTTTTCGTCCGCGCATCGTTCAAGGAGCACCGCTAAATGGCGCACGTCCAAGAGTCGCTCATCATCCTCGCCGCCAGCGTCACCGGCGACAGCGGCAACGTCACTGTTACAGGCCTCGACGCGACGAATTCCTATGTGCTTCCGACCGTCACGCCGGGCGATACCTTATATTACTCGATCCTGACGGACGGCGCCGGCAACTGGGAATTCGGCTTAGGCACGTGGACATCGGCGGGCAACGGCACGACGACGTTCGGCACGTTCGCACGCACGTCGCCGATCAAGTCGAAGGCTGGCGTTGGCGTTCCGGCAAATTTCTCTGGCGCGCCAGTCACGATGATCTTCGACATTCCGGCGGAGAAGGCGCTCTTCGTTGACGGTTCGAATAACATAGTCAATGGCGAGTTTGTCGCCAAAGCGGCGATTGCGCTTGACTTCGCTGATCTTGTCGCGCGCAAGGTTCCGACCTCGAACAACGTCGTCTTTCGAATCGGCTACGGGCGCACTCAAAACGACGGACTTGGCGGTTTCTTCATCTGGAAGTCAGGCGACGCGACGGCTGCCGACGATCACACAACCGCCGTCACCGTCAACACTCTGGCGCCGGCGATCGGGACCGGAAGATATCTCCGGGTCTTCGAAGCGTTCGTTCCGGCGTCGATCGCCGATGAAGCGCAAATCCCGACTGGCGGCATCGCTCAGAGCACGGCCACGAACGAACTGCGCCGTCTCCGGCCGCTGATCGGCGCTGAGGCTTCCGCAATCCTCAAGACGATCCCGCAGGTCGAAAATTATTATCAGGGCTCTTATGCGACGCTGGCCGCTCTTCTGGCGGTCGCCTCTACAAAATGGCGAAACGGCGACCGCGTTCAGGTGCGAGGCATTCTCGCGGACAAGGACCTGAAAGTCCCCCTCGATATTTTTTGGAACGCCTCCGATACGTCCACGAGCGCGACTGAACTCGGCGTCAACAAGTGGCGACCGGATGATATTTCCGGAGGCAATGCAGGTCGCTGGAACATTTCGGCACCCAATCCTGCGATTAAATTTGCCGATAGCGATGCGACGCCCGATGTGTCGCAGGGCGAAGTTTTTGTGTGCGCCGACGCAGCTCCAGCCGCGATCACGACATTTGACGGCTTCCGAGATGGAAAAAGAATTCTGGTTCGGCCGGGTGCACAAAATCAGGTTTTTATTCATTCATCGACTTTTGTTTTTCCGAACGCACTTCCGTTCACGCTTAAAATTACAGATGCGCCGATTTTTTTCGAGAAAGAAAACGGCGTCATTCGGATGATTGGCGGCGGTGGCCTTCCAAATATCATTCCAAATTCAATCGCCGCATCCGCGCTCGTCATTTCAAGCGGATCGGTCACGCCGACGAGAGCCGTTCATTTTGTCACCTCCGAAACCGGCACGTCAGACAACCTCCGAAATGTCGTAGTCGGATCATTCCCAATCGGCGGTCATTTGAGATTGCAGATCACCGCCGGCCACACGATCACGATTGAAACCGGCCTTGGAAATATCGTCACCGATACCGGATCAAATATGGTGCTCGACGCGAACACGCCGAGCGTTGATCTCTATGTTGACGCGGCGGGCACTGGATGGACTGCGAGCCGCAGCGGCGGGCACGATATAATTTCGACTTTTCATAGCGCAATCGCCGACGCCGCGGCTGCGCCAATCACTGATTACGGGGCGACGAATGGACAAGCGCTGTTGTTCGTTCGCGCGCAAGGGTCAGCAGGGATGCGCGGCCTCGCGCTGTTAACGCATGATGCATCCGATGCCGTCCTGATCGCGCTTGTCGAAGACAACATGACTTTTCAGGCGACCGGCACCGTCATTGAAGCGGTGAATAATACAGGCGCGCCGCGCGACATCATCACAAGCGTAATGAGGACCCCGAGATGACAGTCATTATTAACAGACCGTTTAGCGACAGCAGCGTTGTTGTTCGCGGAGGAAGCAACCCGAATTATTTTTTCTACTTTGCAGGCGATCCAGATGCAGCGGGAACGGATTATCCTGATTTCGCTCTGGACCGTCGATATTCGCAGCCGAAAACGATTGCGAAATCGTTGCTCTGCGGCGATCCCGGCGACACGGCGGAAGTCGGGTTTTTCATCGTTGACGGAACGCCCGCATCTCCCTCACGCAGGGCAGCGCCTCATCCTGGCGCTTACCTGTACGGCTGGCCAATGGACAACCTTGGCTCATATGTGCCGAGCGGCATTGATTATGGCTCCGGCGAATCGGGTGGGCAAAACCCGTACTACGGTCGCCAAGGGCAAATCTATTTCTTTATCGCAGAAACGCCGACAGCCTCGGCGCGCGGCGGCGGTCTCGTTTTTGGCGCAACGAAGAACGGTCAGGCATATTGCGTTGACCGCGTCTGGTTGTCGAACACCGGTAATCTGATTTTGGCAGGCGGCGCGACCGATGAGGGCGTCTCATATCCGTTCGATCCGACCGCGCTCGACATTGACCGCAAGAACTCGCCGTCAACCAATGACCTCACTTATGATACCGTTACCGGGTGGGGCAACCTGTCGATCCTCGCGACAGATGACAGCGACCGCAATGCGATTTCAATTCGCAAGTCGTCGGCGACGACGACTGGCATTGATATTTCGCTTGATCATGGAACTAATCAGCTAAAATTCGCGCGCACGGGCGGCGGCGTGTTCATGACGATGTATGCGGGTTCTAACCGCATTGACGTTATCGACACGACTTACGTTGTCGAAAATAATCAGGTCGGCGGCGCGGCGGAAATTTACTTACGCAATACCGACAACACGTCAGGCAGCCGGATTCATTCGATTTACTGCGACGAGGATGAATTGAGGTTTCGCAAAACGAACGACAGCTTCGGCACGCCGACCGATCTGCTGCGGATTGACGGCAACGGCAGGATTGACGCGCGCGGTCCAAGTCCAGGATTTCGTGTCGCCGGCGCAGACGTCATCGTCGCGAGAAAAACCGGATGGGCCGTCGCAACCGGAACGGCGACAAGAACAACGTTTGACACGGCATCTGTGACGACTGCTCAGCTTGCCGAGCGCGTCAAGGCACTGATCGACGATCTGCACGCAACAGCCGGCCACGGCCTCATTGGGACATAGAAAATACCATGAACGAGAAAGAGAAAGAAAACGAAGCCCGTCGCCTCGCGAGCAATGCGCTTTGCATGAAAATCGGCGCACTGACGATGGAAAATGAAGAACTCCGCGCCCGTCTCATGGTGGCGAGTGCGGTTATTGACGAACTGTCAGCGGAGAAAGCGCAAAGAGCGGAGCAGGGTGAATGAACAAGATCATTGTGGAAGTCACGCGCCTTGACGGCGAGAAGCAGCTTGTCGGCGTCGCTGCCGTCGAGAGCGTCGCGGCTGACGAAAAGCAAAACCGCGCAACCATTACATATAAGGCGGGCACCGAGCTGAAATGTAAATTGAGCCCGGCGGTCAAGGAATTGATCGCAGCGCTCGGCAATCCGTAAAAAACCTATGCCATTCAAACTGTCGCTGATCAGCCGCAAAAATCTTGAGGGCGTGCACCCCGATCTTGTGTTGATTGTAGAACGCGCGATTCATCTGACGGCGGTCAATTTCCGCGTTATCTGCGGCGTACGGTCGATCACTGATCAACGTAAAATGGTGCAGGCCGGAGCGTCGCAAACCATGAACAGCCGGCACCTCGTTCAAGAAGACGGATGGGGGCACGCCGTCGATCTTGTCGCGCTGGAAAACGGCGCGGTGCGCTGGGTTCCGTGGAGCCTGTATGAATCGATCGCGGCAACCATGAAAGCGGCGGCGAAAGAGTTCGACGTTCCGATTGAATGGGGCGGCGACTGGAAAACTTTCAAGGACGGCGTGCATTTTCAGCTTCCCAGAGGATACGGCGAATGAAACTTTTCATTGCAGGCTTTGCTGCGACCGTCGCGCTTTTCTCCGACGCTCTGGCGCAAGGGCCGGGCGCTTCGATCGACGCGACGAACGCGGCGCAGGATGACGCCATCGCCGCACTCATTATCAAGAACACGGCTCAGGACGGCGAGCTTGCCAATCGCGCCGACATCGATCGCGCGATCGGGCTTGAGATTATCGAGATCAAGAAGCGGATCGACGACCTCGAAAAGAAGCCGGTCCCGCCTCCGCCTCCGGCGCCGGACCCTGATCCGGTTCCCGATCCCGACCCGACGCCGGACCCTACCCCCGATCCTACGCCTGATCCTGATCCGGCGCCGACGCCTGATCCGGTCCCGCCGCCAAGCGCCGGCCATTCGCCGCAAACGCTGATCGGCTTTGCGCAATCGGCTTACTGGGCGCAGGAAGGTCCGTTCATCAATCACGTCCTCGTCTCGGGCCGGAACTATTATTCATGGGTCAGCGCCGGGCACGTTGACGAAGCCTCCGGCAAGATCGTCAGCATTCCGAGCGGCGGCCTCAATATCGGCCTCGTCAGGGACGGCGTCGATCAAGCGCCGGATTACTACGCGGGCCGCTGGACCGGCGACTGGCAGGGCGATTGCGACGTGACGCTGCAATCGGGCAGCGTCGGCGATCTGACCCGCGCCGGATCAAACCGCTTTGATGAGCTGTATGAACCGGCCCGGCATGGGGTGAAGCCGCCGGCCTTGATCGTGACCCGCGTCGGCCCGACCGGATGTTGGGGTCTCCGGTTCTACCGATCATCGCACGCGGCCTTGATCGACGCAGGGAATATCCTCGACCCTTCATTCAAGGCGCTTGCCGCGCGCTTCGATATTGACCGCCCGATGGATTGGACCGGCGTGAACGGCGCTTTCGAAAATCAGGTCAGCGACCGCGCGCCGGCCAATCGGCTCGTCTGGTTCGACGGCCGGGTTCCCGATTGGGCGCTCATCCGCGCATCAATTGAGACCGGCAACCAGCTATGGCTCAACACCCCCGGTCACTTGGGGTTATCCGACGCGACGTTCGCCATGCTCAAATCCCGCTCCGGGACGCAGGATCAGCGCGTCGCGGCTGTGGCGGCCGAGTATTCGCAAATCATCGCCAGCGGCGAGCATCTGGCCTACGCGCGCTCGATCGTCGCAGAATTGAACCGGCAGGGCTGGCCGCTCGATCGGCCGCTCTATATCGAGGTGCTGAACGAAAGCTGGAACTCAACCTTTATCGTCGGCGGCGAGTTCTTTTGGGGCGTCGGCAAGGCGCTCGGCCGCTCAGGCGGCGACATCCCGAACGGCTATGGCGTGATCACCGCCAAGATGGCGACGGCCTTCGCTCAGGCTTTCGCCGAGGGTGGGCGCGGCGCTCAGGTCTGGACGATGGCGGTCGGCACTCAGACCGCGAATGTCGGACGCACTACGGCGGCTCTAGGTGCCATTAAACAACTGACGACCGAGCCGATGGCGCGCTACGGCGTCGCGACCACGAATTATTACAAAGGCGCGTTCGGCTGGACGCAGGACAATCTGCTATTCGGCTTGAGGCTTTCGCAGGCCGCATGGGAAAGCCGGTGGCTCGCCGACCTCGCCAGCGACCCGGCAGGGCTCCGAAAGCGCATCACCGATTACATGCTTGACCCCGTCGCCAAGCCGCAAAACGCGGCATGGGTTCTCGCGAAACTCCGAGAGCACAAAGCGGCGGCGGAAAGCGCCGGCGCCCGCGCACTCGGCTCTTACGAAGGCGATTCGCACAACGTGATGTCAAAGGCCCTGCAAGCGAACGCTGCGGCCCGCGCGCTGTTTCACGAATGGCACGAAAGCGACGATCACGGCCGCGTCATCACCATGATCGCCGACGGCATGAAGGCGATCGACCCGAGCCTCATCATCGCCAATTACAAATTCTGCGCCGGAGGGAGAGCGCCGGAAAGCCCGTGGATCGAATGTGCTCCGTGGGACAGGGCCGGCGGCGACAACGCGGCATGGTCCGCGCTTCTTCAATGACAGAACCGCGAAAGGACTTGCAGGACGTGAACGGCGAAGTCGAGTGGCATTTAGACAAGCGCGTTCCGATCGCCCTGATCATGACGATTGTTTTTCAGTCGATGGCGGCGGTGTGGTGGGCGTCCTCAATGCAATCGAGGCTCGACAGCCTCGAACGAATTATCAGCGCGCAGTCGCAAAATGAATCACGCCTCGCGCGCGTCGAACAATTGACCTCGTCACAAAGTCAGGCCCTGAACAGGATCGAGGACAAGCTCGATCGCGTTATCGAACGATCCATGGATAACTAACATGAGCGTTTCCGAATTCATGCGGCGGATCGCCGAATTAATGCAATCCCGCACTGTCATCGCGGCGGTTGTTTCCGCTATCGCCAGCGCGCTTGCGATCTTAAATATCGACTTCGGCGTTAGCGAAACCGCCATGGAACCGATCTATCACGCGCTCGCCGCGATCGGCGCTGTGCTGGCTGTCATCTTTCGCGCCAGAGCTACGCGGAAAATCGGCGGCGGCGATCTTGAGTGATCCGCGCCCGGCGGTTCCGGGCAATCATCCATGGAGTGACTAATGAATGTTCAGGACTTCATTCTTCTTGCCTTGAATTCTGTCGCCGGCCTTGTCGATGCTGAAATAGATCAGCTCGGCGCTCAGGTCGGAACCGCCGTCAAGGATCAGGTCGCCGCGTCAAACACGCTGTTTGACGACTACGCGAAGGCGCGCGTCCTGCGCTTCCTCGCTGCGGTTCAATCCGCCGCCGCTTGATTGGCGAAGGAAAGCTGCATGTCCGACGCATGGGCGAAAGCCGTTGCGGAGATCGCCGCGCTCCTGAAACGATGGGGCGCGGCTATCGCTGCTTATTTCGCAGGCCGAAAGGCCGGCGAGGACAAGGCCGAGGATCGCGCGCGAAAGGCCGAAGACAAAGCGAGGAAGCTCCAGGATGAACACGATCGCGAGTTTGAGCGCCGCCGCCGTGATGATGCTCGCCGCAAGCAGTTGCGCGATTATCTCGAAGGGTTCGACGGTAACCCCTGAATTCTTCAAAGCCTCTTTCTATGAGAAATTCCCGACGCCGCCGCGCACGATAGACGAGCGCGCGGACATGGTGGAATTCTGGTGCGTCAACCGCCCCGAATATGTCGCGGCGCATCCGATCTGCGAAATCCAAAACGAAGACATCTGACTTGCGCCTCGCGCGGCGCGACCTCACCGCCCCTTTGGCGTGGGCGCAGGACTAGCGCCGGCTCGATCCCGAGCGTCGGAAATTGGTAATGATCCGCAGGAGTAAACATGCCGACAGCGCCGTTGACAGACGACGAATTGAGGCAGGCGTATGATTTTTATGTCGAGGCGATAAACGCCGGCAATCTTCCGATCGGTCAGGCAAGGCCGGGAAATTCTGCGGCAAGCTACGCAGCTAAACAATTGCGCGCGCTAACCGGGCTCACCGTGCAGGGCGCGCAGCACCGGATCAGAGCGGCGCGGAGGGCTGCGGCGACCGCAAAGTTAGCACCCTGAAAAGGCGGCGGTTCCGCGCGCCAGTGATTAAGTAAGACCTTCTCGGCGGCGTCATTCATCTCCTCCGTCACCTGATCCGGATGCGCGATGACGTACCCGGCTGCTTCAAGGGCCTCGATGACGCCAGCGGCTTGTGATTGAGCCATCGCTATTCACGAATTTCCAATGGATGGTAGGAAAATTCCGTCGCAATGCCGAAGCCAAACAAAAAAGCGGCTACCAAAAAGATGAACAGCGCAATTAGTTCGACTACAAAGCGCCTCATTTCCCCTCTCCCTCCCGCCGCCATTCTTCGCGGCGTTCCTGCTGGCGCTCTCTTGCTTCGTCAGGGTCAATCGCGGTGCAAGTGCAGCGGGCGGTGTTGAAGGCGTCTCTCATTCACCCGGCTCCTTCTCTGTGAACGGGGCGAGGCGGCGCGGAGGGCTTCATAGACCGGCGTGTTGTGATAGTTCCGGCCAATCGTCGCGTAATCATCGGCTAAAGCCCGCGCCGCTGCCACGAGTGCTGTTACTTCGGGGGAGGTGATTGCCTCGCGTCCGATATGTTCAAATATCTCAGTCCAGATTTCATCGTCGTCTATGCCGATCTGATCGTAGCGAAAGCCGCGACGGTCATCGAGCGCCTTTAGATAAATGCGTTGGCCGAGTTTGCCGGCAAAACTTCCCGGCTCAAAATCGTGGTAGCTCATTTCTTCTCTCCACTCTCTCCAAGGGCTGTACGGATGCAGGCGATCAGTTCGGCTTGGATTTTGGATGTTGCGCCAGAGGGGCTCTCCAGCGGCGTATCTTCAATAAAGTCCGCCGCCTCTCTCAGCAGCGCCTCTCGTTCGGAGAGGGTGTTGACGGCGAGGACGGCTAAGGCGCAATCGGCTTGCCATCGCTTTGCATTGAAGGGAACAAGCTCCTTGTAGGACATGTCGCCAAATTGGGCGATCTCGACATTTCCGATCTTGGGATCGTGGCCCGCGTACCAAATGCGATTCTTTGCTGCCACCTTCCACGGCCTCGGCGTTGCGTCATCAATCCCGGTCATTGTGATGGTCCTTTCTGATGGCGGGTTTTCGACTGCCCTGCAAAAGAGGCAGCGTGCAGTGGTTCAATTGACCCAAACCCCGTGAACGGGCCGCGAACAAACCGCACGAAAGGCGCTCTGGACGCGACCGCAGCACACGGAATATCAACGGATTAACGAGGGGCCGCCGCCCTCCGAAGGCTCGTGTCAAGACGGTTAGTACAAGGAAGGAGTTGAAAACTAGGCAGGATATCAAGGACTTGTAAGACTATCGCCTGTCCGTCCAAAACGCAAAAAAGTCCGCGTAAGCGCCGCGTAAGCAGTTGACGGGATAGCGTGGAGGCGAAACGGCTAGATTGGCGTAGAGTCGCGAACCACCAATTTGCGGTCCCGTCTTGCAGGCAGAATCGATCGGCAAGTGCCGAGTCCGTTGACCTCTCTTGGTTGGCCGGGCTAGGCGAAAATCTAGATGCACCCGTAGCTCAGCTGGATAGAGCGCCACCCTCCGAAGGTGGAGGCCACAGGTTCGAATCCTGTCGGGTGCGCCAACCTTTGCCAAGGTTGGGGCCGTGGGTTCGAAGCCCATCGCCCGATCCAGATTTCACTTGAAAATCAAGCAGTTGGAAACGGCCCTTCGAGGCCGTTTTTGCTTAGATCGTCCAGCTAGTCGTCATCTAAGCGTAATCTATGTAACCGGACGAAAGTCGCCGGATGTCGACCGGCTGGATATGCGACTGCTTCTCATTAGCGATTCCAAGCTCATCGGATTATACTCCTGTCAGCGGCTCTGATCCGAGTCGGACGCACGGTCCCGGCGGCCACAATTCCGGCCCGTCGACGCCATACTGTTGAAAAGGTCGCGCGCCGGCCGAACATAAAGTCTCCGGCGACGGCACGCTGGGCAGGGACGGAGGCGCCAGGAGGAGTACCGATCGCTGGCAGCGGGTATCGAACTGAGGCATTTACGCTATGCGATCGCCGCTGCTCATTTCCGGAGCTTCCGGCGTGCGGCTGAGGAACTTGGTGTCAAGCAATCGACGCTCAGCCGCTGCATTCGCCAGATGGAGGACCGTCTGGGCGTCGTGGTATTCGAGCGGTCGAGCGGCGGCGTGCGGCTTACCGCGGCCGGTGCCGAGATCCTGCGCACCTCCCGGCATCTGGTCGAAGGGCTGGACCACATGATGGCGACGGCCAAGGCCGCCGGCCGGGGCGAGGCTGGCCGGTTGACCGTCGGATTCTATACTTCTCTTTCGTCCGGGAACTTGCGCGCGAGCTTGATGGAACATGCGCGACGGTTTCCGCAGGTGGAGATCCGCACAGTCGAGGGAGCGCGGGCGAGCCTTTTCACGGGCCTGGAGCGTGGTACGCTCGACGTGACCATCGTTACCGGAGAGCCGACCGCGCGCGAGGGAAAGGCCATGGGCCTGTGGAGCGAGCGGATCATGGTCGCGCTGCCCGAAAACCATGTGCTGGCGGCGAACGAGATTGTCTACTGGACCGATCTGAAGGACGAGACCTTCCTCTTCAGCCAGCGCGATCCGGGTCCGGAGATCCAGGACATCCTGCTGGCGAAGCTCGCCGCGCCAGGCGAGCGGCCTAAGGTGATCAGCCACGACGTCAGCCGCGAGAACATCAAGAGCCTGGTGGGCGCCGGCTTCGGCGTCGCCCTGATGTGCGAGGCCTGCATAGGCGCCGTGTATTCCGGCGTGGTCTACCGCGAGGCACGAGACGGCAACGGCCCGAGCCGGATCAGCTATGCCGCCTATTGGCAAGGCGATAACGACAATCCGGCGCTGGCGCATTTCCTCAAGCTCCTGGAAGAACGCTATCCCTTGCTGTCCAACGGTGGCTGACGGGTCCGTCGTGCTTTGGCAAAGGCGCGATCGGTCGCCATGAAGCGTTCCACCATCGGGGCGATCAGCTTGGCCGGCTCGCCGACAGCCTGGCCCGTCTCCCGGCCCAGGACCTCGGCATAGGCGACGAGGTCACGATGCACAGCGGCGGAAAGCTCGACGGTGAGTTTGACCGGCCGGTCGTCGGCAATGGGGCCGAGTTTCAGTTTTGCCATGGATCATCCGCCATAGGGTTCGAGGACAAGGTCGCGCGTAACGACCACGCGGACGGGAAAGCCGGGCCGGATGGTCAGCGTCGGCGCCACATTGAGCTGGCGCCGAACGATCTGCTGGCCGGCATCGTTGATCGTGTCCTGCGCGCCGCCACGAATGGCGCTGATCAGGCGATCGTTGTCGTCGGTGGCCAGTTCCGCTCCGACGCCGAGCAGGGTCGAGAGTGCAGCCGCCTTGGCGAGGTCCCACCAATGATAGTCGACGCCGTCCTCAAGGCCGGCATAGCCTTCAGCGTCCGCGCCCGGCTGGCGCTCGAGCACGATTGAGCGGCCGTTCGGCATGATGAGGCGGTTCCAGACGAGGAGCACGCGCCTTTGGCCGAAACCGACGCCATTGTCATACTGGCCGATCAGCCGGGTGCCCTGGGGTACGAGCAGCAGCCGGCCGGTCGGGCTGTCATAGATGTTTTCCGTGACCTGAGCCGTGATCTGTCCAGGCAGATCGGAGCGGATGCCCGTGATAAGCGCGGCGGAAATCACCGCGCCGGCCTGAAGCACATAGGGCGATGCCGGAGCCATGACGCGATCGGCCGCAACGGTGCGCCGGTCCACGGCGGCATTGAGGAACGCGGTCTGCCGATCCTGCGCGGTGGGCGTGCCCTGCTGACCAGGCAGGCCAAAGGCCGCGAGGTTTGGGCTGGCAATGCCGCCGGGCGCTCCAGTCGCGGCCACCGTGCCGGGTGCTGTCTGGAAGAAGACACGGCTCAGGCGCGCGGCTTCTTCTTCGGCGAGCCGGCGCTGTTCCTCCGGGTCGACGGCTGGTGTCGCCATGGCGGGCGGCACGACGGGTTGCCCCCGGTTCTGGGCGTCGAGGATCGGGCGGCCGAGGTCGCCGGGCAGCGCCGGCCCGAGGACCGGCCCGGAATAATCGCGCGGCAGCCCGGCCAGACCATCGGCCGTTGCGCGGTTGTCGGTGGAGTAAAGCTCCTCGCCGCCGGTGTTGGCATCGCGCGTCTGGAGCGCATAGATCAAAGCCCCGCCGACGCCGAGGGACGCCACTACGCCAATGCTGGCGAGCACCTTTCGGGACAGGCGCGTCACACGCGGCGCGTCGGCGCGCAGCCGCATGGGTGCGGCGGAATCGGTGGCGGAGCCGGTCAGCGGCACGTCATCCTCTCTCCTGCTTTCGCTCTCGTTCATGATGCGGGCCTCCCGTCGGTGCGGACGATCCTGACCGTCTGCTGGCGGTCGCCGCCGCCAAGGCGCAGCTCGGCCGCGCCGAACAGGCGGTCGACGATCAGGATGTTCTGATGGATGCGGCTGTTGACGATCTGCGGCTCGCCGTCCGAGCCGATGACGAAGATGGGCGGCATCTCGCCCTGCACGATGCCGCGCGGGAATTCGACATAGACGCGGCGGCCATCGTCATAGACCGAGACCGGCCGCCAGGGCGGCGTGTCGCCGGTCAAGCCGTAGCGATAGTTCCGCGCCGCGACGGCTGGGATGATCGGGGTCGCGGGAACGCTCTGGCGTTGCCCTGCGGGTGGCGCAGGATAGGCCCAGGCGACGGCGGGCATATAGAGGGCGTCCCGCGCACGCAGCTCGATCATGTAGGTGCGGCGGTCGGTGGTGATGACGAGGTTGGTCGAGATGTCGGCGCGTGTGGGCTTGACCAGCACATGCACGCGCCGGGTCACGCCCGACCCACTTTCGGTGTCGCCGATGATCCAGCGGGCGGTGTCGCCGGCGGCGATCGGTCCCGCGCCGGTCAGGCTTTCGCCGGGCTCCAGCGCGATATTGGTGATCTGCCCGACTGCGGCATAGACCTGATAGAGCGCGCCTTCGCTCCACGGATAAATCTGGATAGCGTTGTAATAGCCCTCGCGGCGTGGTTCGACGCGGGCTGCGGCATTGGCGTTCTCGACGCGGGCGGCCGGCGTGCCGGCGGCGGTGCCGCCCCGGCTCG
>JBGSSK010000196.1:0-4055 GCA_041737095.1 Parvularculaceae bacterium
CGCGCAGGCGCCGCGCCTTGTCTCGCCGCCCCCCGCCGCGGTCGACGGATCGTTGTCCTTCGCCGATCTCGTCGAGCGGGTCTCGCCCGCCGTCGTCAGCATCCTTGTCGAGCGCGAAGTCGATGCGCCAAGCGCGCCGCAGGCGCTGCAGGATTTCTTCCAGTTCCGCTTCGGCGATCCGCAAAGTCGAGGCGGCGGCGAGGACAATGGCTTTGGCGATGAGGGCGGCGTCCGACGCCTCGAAGCGCAAGGCTCGGGCTTCTTCATCGACGCCGCCGGCCACATCGTCACCAACAATCACGTCATCGAAGACGCCGACCATATCAAGATCCGGTTTTCGGACGGCAAGGAGATCAAGGCCAAGCTCGTCGGCGCCGATCCGTTGACCGACCTTGCGGTGCTGAAAGTCGAGCCGCCGAAAGGGCAGCCTTTCGTGCAGTTCGCCGAAGACGTCACTCTCCGCGTCGGAGACTGGGTGATTGCTGTCGGAAATCCGTTCGGCCTCGGCGGCTCGGTGACGAGCGGCATCGTCTCTGCGATCGGCGGCGAAAGCCGCGAGGGACAGTTCCTCGATTACATCCAGATCGACGCGCCGATCAATCGCGGCAATTCCGGCGGTCCGACCTTCGATCTGAAGGGCCGCGTCGTCGGCGTAAACACCGCGATCTATTCGCCGAGCGGCGGCAGCGTCGGCATCGGTTTTGCGATCCCGGCGAAAGCCGCGAAGGAAACCGTCGCGCAACTGATCGCCAACGGCTCGGTGACGCGCGGCTGGCTCGGCGTCTCGATCCAGCAGGTGACGACCGATATCGCCGCTGCGCTCGGCCGCAAGGAAACGACCGGCGCGCTCGTCTCGGAAGTGCTCGAAGGAACGCCGGCGTTCAAGGCCGGTTTTGAAAGCGGCGACCTCATTCTCTCGCTCAACGGCCGCGGCATCGACAGCCCGCGCGACCTGACCCGATCGATCTCCGCATTGCCGCCCGGTGAGAAAGTCAAGGTCTCGGTCCTGCGCAACGGCGCCCAGAAACAGCTGACCGTCACGCTCGGCCAGCGCGATGAGGAAAAGCAAGTCGCCGCCATCGACGGCGCGCCGCCTTCGTCCGAAGATCCGCTGTCGAAGGATGTCGGCCTGCGCGTCGCCGAGATCACTGATGCGACGCGACAGCAATTCCGCATCCCGGACGGCGTCAGCGGCGTGCTCGTGACGGCGGTGCGACCGGGAAGCCCCGCCGAAGACGCGGGGCTCAGCCCCGGCGTCGTCATCCTGCAGGTCGACGGCGCGGCGGTCAGCAACGCCGCGACGCTGAAGAAAAAAATCGCCGACGCCAAGTCCGCCGGCAAAGAGGCTGTCTTGTTGCGCATGCAGCTTGGCGCGGCAAAACAGTTCAGTGCACTGACGATAAAGAAGAGTTGAAGCGACGACAGGCGCGTTCGGGGCTGACACTCGCGCGCCTTTCGTCCTGAACAGGCGGCGAATTTCTTCGCCGCCCGAGAGGAAGGAAGACCATGAGAATCCTCGTTGTCGAAGACGATTCTGAAGCGGCGGCGCATGTGTCGAAGGGCCTCAGGGAAGCCGGCCATGTCGTCGATCATGCACTGGATGGCGAGGTCGGTCTCAACATGGCCGATGTCGGCGATTACGACGCCTATGTCATCGACCGGATGCTGCCCAAGCTCGACGGCGTTTCGCTACTGTCGCGGCGGCGCGCCGGCGGCGATGAAACCCCGGCGCTTTTTCTCTCCGCGCTCGGCGAGGTCGACGACCGGGTCAAGGGATTCAAAGCCGGCGGCGATGATTACCTCGTCAAGCCCTATGCTTTCCCCGAGCTTCTGGCCCGGGTCGAGGCGCTGGGGCGCCGCCGCAACCAGGCGCCGGCGAACATCACGACGCGTTATGTCGTCGCCGATCTCGAGATCGACGTCATCACGCGGACGGTCCGTCGCGCCGGCCGCAAGATCGACCTGCAGCCGCGCGAATTCCGCCTGCTTGAATATCTGATGCGCCATGCCGGGCAAGTGGTGACGCGCACAATGCTGCTTGAAAATGTCTGGGAGTATCATTTCGATCCGCAGACGAATGTCATCGACGTTCATATCTCGCGGCTGCGCGCCAAGATCGACAAGGATTTCGACACCGCGCTGCTGAAAACAATTCGCGGCGCCGGCTATACGATCGGCGAGGGCGTCGACTAGGCCGTCGCATCTTATGGCGCCTGCCGGCGCTTGCGAGCCAGGGCGCAAGGGTTCATAAGCGTCGGACACCAAAGCGCCAGCGGCCGTCGCCTGTCGCCGCGCCGAAGCGGGCCTCAACGATGCTGCGTATTCTGCGCACGACGACCTTCCGGTTCACGATCGTCTATGTCGCGGTGTTCGCCGTCGCGGTGGCGATTCTCGGCGCATTTTTCTATCGCTACACCTTCGGCGTCGCCGCCGAACAGACCGACGCGATCCTCGATCAGGAAATTCAAGTTCTCTCGGAGGTTTTTTCGACGGAAGGCGCCGGCGTCCTCCGCCGCGTCGTGCGCGAGCGCGCCGCCTGGCGCGACGACGGGCTTTACATGCTGATCGGCGCGCCGTCCGGTGCGGTCCTGTCCGGCAATCTTTCCGCGCTGCCGCCCGAAGCGCTGTCCGCCGGCGAAGGTTTTTTCAATTTCACCTTCGAGCGTCCGCGCCTCGACGCAGCCGGGCGCGAAATCGGTATCGACAGCCGCGAGGCGCGCGGCAAGATTCGTCGTTTCAAGGCGACGCCCGACGCCGAGACATCATTCCTCGTTTTCGTCGCGCGCGACATCTCGACCCGCGAGGGCCTGCGCAAACGCAGCCAGGCGCAGATGGCGCGGATCGGCGCTGCGACGATCCTGCTCGGCATCATTGTCGGCCTCGTCTTCTCGCGCGCGCTCCTCAGGCGCGTCGATTCCGTCAACCGCACCGCCCGGGCGATTCGCGACGGCGATCTGTCGAAGCGCATCGCGCTCACCGGCGCCGGCGACGAGCTTGAGAACCTTGCGATCAACCTCAACGCCATGCTCGACCAGATCGAACGGCTGATGAACGGCATGCGCGAGGTCTCCGACAACATCGCGCATGATTTGCGCTCGCCGCTCAATCGTATTCGCGGCCGCCTTGAAGATGCGATCAAGGCGGGGCCGGCGGAAAAGGACGAGGCGGTTCGCGCAACCCTCGAAGACGCCGAGAACATGATTACGACCTTCAACGCGCTGCTGTCGATCGCGCGCATCGAATCGGGCGAAGGCGCGGGCGCGATGGAGGCGATCGATCTCGTCGCGATCGCACAGGAAATGGTCGAACTCTATGAGCCCGCCGCGCAGGACGCCGGCTTCATCCTGCAATTGAAGACTGCGCCGGCGCCGCCGATCCGCGGTTCGCGCTCGCTCCTGTCGCAGGCGATCGCCAATCTTCTCGACAACGCCCTGAAATACGCCGTCGGCGGCACGACGATCCGTATCGATGTGCGCAAGGGCTCGGAAGGCCGCGTGCTGCTCAGCATTCTCGATGACGGGCCGGGGGTTCCCGAAGGCGACCGCGACAGCGTCGTCAAGCGCTTCGTGCGGCTGGAGCAAAGCCGAACGGCCCCCGGCAGCGGCCTCGGCCTGTCGCTCGTCACCGCAATCGCGCGTGCGCACCGCGCCTCGATCGTGCTCGGCGACGCCTCGTCGAACCCCGACAAGCGCGGCCTCAAGGTGACGATCGCCTTTCCGCCCTTCGATAAAGCGTGACGCCGATCATCGGCGCGCGATAAGGTAAAGTCAGATGGCTGACGACGCCTCCTTGTTATCGCGCATCCGCTTTTCGCCGACGCCGTTCAACCGCGCCGCCGGCGAGCGGTCGCTTGAGACGTTGGCGCCGCAGGCGGCGGCGCGCGATCTCGTCCTCGGCGTCGCCGGCTGCTCGCCCTATCTCGCGCGGCTGATGGAGCGTTATCCGGAAATCCTCGCGGCTGCGCTCGCCGCGTCGCCCGATGAAAGTCTCGCGCGCTGTTCGTCGGCTGCGTTCGCGGCGGCGGATGAAACGGAGCCTGCGGCGCAGATGAAGGC
>JBGSSK010000207.1:0-1747 GCA_041737095.1 Parvularculaceae bacterium
GAGCTGCCTTGCAAGTCGTGGCCGGGGGCTCAGGCGCGACGTTTTGACCGGCGCTCTTCGGCGCATCGGGCCGGAGCGGACGGCGACCTTCGATTTGATAACGCTGACAGCCTGGGCGCCGCATCCCGGCCAGCCCAAGCCGCTAAAGCCCGGCAGCGCGAAGCGCTCGCTAGCGCAAGCCGTTCGCGACGCTAATTGATCAGCGCGCTTTCAATCGACGAGTAGAGATTTTTCGTCTCATTCGTAAAGCCGTTCACCGCTGCGGTGATCGCGAGAAAAATCAATGACACGATGAGGCCGTATTCGATCGCGGTCGCGCCGTCCTCATTTCGCATGAAGCGGCCGAACAACGACCGGCGGTCATTTTCGCACCCGAAGCCAATCATAATATATCCCTCAATTGCGCTGCGAGCGGCCGGTCGGCAGGCGGCATTTGATACCCCTGGAACTCCGTCGGCCTGACCCACGCCAGCGCTTCCGCTTCAAGCGGGCGCGCGACGCCCTTCCACTTCCTGCACGCATAAAGCAGCACCAATAGATGAAAGTCTGCTGAAGAGGTCGAAGAGAAGGCGACAGGCGCAAGGCACGCGGCCTCGACATCAATCCCCAGTTCTTCCTTCAGTTCTCTCACCAGCGCCGCTTCAGGCGTTTCTCCTTCCTTCAGCTTGCCGCCGGGAAACTCCCAGAGGCCCGCCATTTCCTTGTCCCGCGGGCGACAGGCCAAAAGCACCCGCCCGTCGCCGTCGATCAATGCGCCTGCTGCGACATAGAGCAGCCCTGCCATCTTTCCGCCTCAATCATTAGGCGCCAGAGCTTGCCATCGACTTTCGCAAGAAGGCGCAATTGTAACGGTCCGCCTATTCAGCCGCTTTGTCAGGCGGGAAATAGGTGACATCTTCGTCTTCCTTGAGCGCATCGAGCGTCTGGCTGATCGCCCGCATGGTTAAGAAACGACGAACATCATCCTCGACCGCCTCGAAGGAAACGCCGCCGGTCGGGCGCCGATCGACGACCTCGAGAACGTGCCAGCCGAATTCGCTCGAAAATGGCGCGGCGATATCGCCGACTGCGGTCGAAAAAGCGGCGGCGGCGAAGGGCGGCGTCATCATGTCTTTGGTGAACCAGCCGATCTCGCCGCCGAGCGGCGCCGTCGCCCGGTCGAGCGATCGCGCGCGGGCGATCGACGCAAAATCGCCGCCGGCCCTTATCTCGTTGATGACGGCGAGCGCTTCGGCTTCGGTGGCGACAAGGATGTGGCGGGCGCTTACCTCATCGCCCAGCCGGGTGACATCGGCCTGGCTCTCATAAAGGCGCTTGACGCGGTCCGGCGTCACCGCCGACTTGATGCGGTCTTCCATATAGGCGGAGGCGAGGATCCGGTCGCGCGCGGCGTTCAGTCGTCGCTGCACCGCCGGGTCGCGCTGCCGGCCTTCTTCCATCGCGGCGCGGGCCAGTAGGCGCTGCTCCACATAGGCGCTGACAAGATCGCGTGCGAAAGCGGCGTCGACGGTCAGTGCGTCGCCGTCCTGGATCTGGCCGCTGGCGCGGGCGGCCGATTCAACTTCGCTCAGGTGAATGTAACGGCCATCGACGCGGGCGACGATCGGATCATCAAGATCGAGCGGCGGCCGGAAAATCGATTCAAAATCGGCGCTCGCCGAGCGGGCGTTTCGAATTTCATCCGCGGTCCACAGGGCGCACAGCGCGAGGACGACGCCGGAGCCGGCCGCGTAGGCCCGCCCACCGC
>JBGSSK010000212.1:0-4609 GCA_041737095.1 Parvularculaceae bacterium
GGGCGGTCCCGGCGAGCGCTACCAGCCGCATCCGGGCGGCTACGCCAACGCGGCCGAACTCGCCGCCGCCGCGCTTAACATCGCGGACTTCAAGATAAGCGTCGGCTGTTACCCGGAGAAACATCCGGACAGCCCCTCGGCCGCCGCCGACATCGATATGCTGAAGCGCAAGATCGACGCCGGCGCGACGCATGGCATCACGCAATTCTTCTACGACAACGAAGTTTATTACCGCTACATGGACCGCGTGCGCGCCGCCGGGATCGCGATTCCGATTGCGCCCGGCATCATGCCGGTCACGAATTTCTCAGGCGTCCGCAAGATGGCCGACACCTGCGGCGCGACGATACCGGGCCGGCTTGTCAAGCTATTTGAAAATCTTGACGACGATCCGGCGACCCGCCAGCTGATCGCGGCGACGGTCGCGGCCGAGCAATGCCTCGCGCTCGCCGAACAGGGCGTCAAGAACTTCCATTTCTATACGCTCAATCGCGACGATCTCGCTTTCGCGCTCTGCACGATGCTGGGCGTCCGGCCGAAATCGTCGGCAAAAAAGGCGGACGCGCAATCGGGCGCCGCAGCATGACCCTTCCGACATTCGTGAATATCGGCGAGCGGACGAACGTCACCGGCTCGGCAAAGTTCCGCAAGCTGATCAAGGACGACAAATACGACGAGGCCTTAGCCGTCGCACGTCAGCAGGTCGAGAGCGGCGCACAGATCATCGACGTCAACATGGACGAGGGGATGCTCGACGGCGTCGCCGCCATGCGGCGGTTCTTGCGCCTCATCGCGTCCGAGCCCGACATTTCGCGCGTGCCGATCATGATCGACTCGTCGAAATGGGAGGTCATTGAGGAAGGGCTGAAAAACGTCCAGGGCAAAGCGATCGTCAATTCGATTTCGCTGAAGGAAGGCGAGGCGGCCTTTCTCGAACACGCAGGCAAGATCATGCGATATGGCGCCGCCGCCGTCGTCATGGCGTTCGACGAAAAGGGGCAGGCCGACACGGCATCGCGCAAGATCGAAATCTGCGAGCGGTCCTATCGCCTGCTGGTCGACCGGATCGGTTTTCCCGCCGACGACATCATTTTCGATCCGAACATTTTCGCTGTTGCGACCGGCATCGACGAGCACAACAATTACGCTGTCGATTTCATCGAGGCGACGCGCGCGATCAAACAGCGCCTGCCGGGCGCGCGGGTTTCGGGCGGCGTTTCAAATATCTCGTTCTCGTTTCGCGGCAATGAGCCGGTGCGCGAGGCGATGCACTCGGTCTTTCTCTATCACGCGATCCGGGCCGGCATGGACATGGGGATCGTCAATGCGGGCCAGCTCGCAATCTATGACGAAATCCCGCCGTCGCTGCGCGAGCCGGTCGAAGATGTGATCCTCAATCGCCGCAAGGACGCGACGGAACGATTGCTGGAAGTCGCCGAACAATATCGGGGCGAGGCGGGACGCGCGACCGAGGCGGACCTCGCGTGGCGCGACGCGCCGGTCGAAGATCGCCTGAAACACGCGCTTGTCAAAGGCATAACCGAATTCATCATCGAGGATACGGAAGAAGCGCGCTTGAAGCTCGGCCGACCGCTTTTCGTCATCGAAGGGCCGCTGATGGACGGGATGAATATCGTCGGCGACCTCTTCGGGTCGGGCAAGATGTTCCTCCCGCAAGTCGTCAAATCGGCGCGCGTGATGAAGCAATCCGTCGCGCATCTGACGCCCTTCATGGAGAAGGAAAAGGAAGAGCAGGGCCTTGCGCAGGGAAAGCCCAACGGCGTCATCCTGATGGCGACCGTCAAGGGCGACGTTCACGACATCGGCAAAAATATCGTCGGCGTCGTTCTCCAGTGCAACAATTACGAGGTGATCGATCTCGGCGTCATGGCGCCGACCGAAAAGATCCTGACTGAAGCGCGCAAGCGCAAGGTCGATATCATCGGCCTGTCGGGGTTGATCACGCCGAGCCTGGACGAGATGCGCCACGTCGCCGCCGAAATGAAGCGGCAGGGCTTTACAATTCCCCTGCTGATCGGCGGCGCAACGACGAGCCGCGCGCATACGGCGGTCAAGATCGCGCCGAATTACGATCATGGTGTCGTTTACGTGACGGATGCGAGCCGCGCCGTCGGCGTCGCCGGCGCGCTCGTTTCGCCGGAACGACGCGACGACTACCTTGCTCAGATCAGGACCGATTACGATCGTGTGCGCGAGCAGCATGAAAAAGGCCGCGAGCGCAATCCGCGCATCGCGCTCATCGAGGCGAGAGAAAAGGCGCCGAAGATCGACTGGGCGCGGTACGACCCGCCGGTTCCGACTTTCACGGGCGTGCGGGCGTTCCGCAACTACGATCTTGAGACGCTCGCCGACCATATCGACTGGACGCCGTTTTTCGCGTCATGGGAGCTCGCCGGGAAATATCCGCGCATTCTCGAAGACGATATCGTCGGCGAATCGGCGCGATCGCTTTTCGCTGACGCGCAGGCGATGCTGGAAATGATCATCTCTGAAAATCAGCTTGTCGCGCATGGCGTCGCCGGTTTCTGGCCGGCGAATTCGGTCGGTGACGATATCGAGCTCTACGCCGATGAGACGCGCGGCGCGCCGATCGCGGTGATGCACGGCCTTCGCCAGCAGATCGCCAAGCGCGAAGCGGGCGCGCCGAATTATTGCCTTTCCGATTTCGTCGCGCCGAAGGACAGCGGCAAGCGCGATTATCTCGGCGCCTTTGCGGTGACCGCCGGCGTCGGCGAAGCGGCGCTCGCCGCGTCCTTCGATGCGCGGCACGACAATTACGCCGCGATAATGACGAAGGCGCTCGCCGATCGCCTCGCCGAGGCGTTCGCCGAACATCTTCACGCGCGCGTCCGTCGCGAATTATGGGCCTATGCGAAGGATGAGGCGTTTTCGGTCGACGAAATGATCGCCGAGAAATACCAGGGCATTCGCCCGGCGCCCGGCTATCCGGCGCAACCCGATCACACCGAGAAGGCGACGCTGTTCCGATTGCTCGAGGCGGAGAAGAACGCCGACATGGCGCTGACGGAGAGTTTTGCGATGACGCCGCCGGCGTCGGTTTCCGGGCTTTATTTCAGCCATCCCGAAGCGCTCTATTTCGGCGTCGGCCAGATCGCGCGCGATCAGGTCGAGGACTACGCCGCCAGAAAAGGCATGAAGGTCGCCGACGCCGAGCGCTGGCTTGCCCCGATACTCGGTTATGATCCCTAGCGCGCGAAATTCGCCAACAGCAGCACGACCGCCATCAGCCCGCCGCCGCACAGCAATCCCGCCGCCGCAATACGCAACTGATCAAAGAGAGCATTCATGCCCCAACCCCTTTGGTCAGACCCCGAAAGACCACGCGCGCTGAGTGTGCTTCGCAGGCGCCGGATAGCAAGCGGCAGCCTGTGCGCCCTTGCGCATCCCGTGCGCGAGCGAACCGGCAAGCGGCGGGATCGCTTCAGGAAAAAAAATTTTCCACAGAATCGTTACATCGCCGGGAAATCGGCGCTATCGCCGTCGTATCGCTCCGCTGTCAGGATTGGTACACCTAGCGGTGATTGAAGGAGCTCGCTTGACGACTCTCTGGGATAATATCACGGATGCAATCGAGAAGGCGCACAAGCGGACCTTCGGGGCGGCGCTCGACGCCTTCGTCCAGATGAAGGCGCGCCGCGACGAGACCGCGTTTTCGATCGCACTGATTGCGCTTTCGGCGAAAATCGCGCGGGCGGACGGCATCGTCACCGACGCGGAGGTCGCGGCGTTCCGGAAATTCTTCGCCTATCCGCCGGAAGAAGAAACGAAAGTGCGGATGGTCTTCGATCTCGCCAAACAGGATGTCGCTGGTTTCGACCATTATGCCGGTCAGGTCGCCAGGATCTTCGATGACGATCCGATCGTTCTGGAAGATGTCATCGACTGTCTTCTTTACGTCGCGCTCGCCGACGGACAGGCGCATCCGCGCGAGATGGATCTCGTCGAACAGGCGGCGGCGAAATTCGCGGTGAAGCCGGCGACATGGCGGCGCCTGAAGGCGGCGCATCTCGGGCAGGACCGCGAAGACCCCTATCTGATTCTCGGGCTCGAGCCGGACGCCGACGATTCGACGCTGAGGGCGCGCTATCGCGATCTGATGCGCGAGAATCACCCGGACGCGCTGATCGCGCGCGGGGTGCCGCCGGGCCTCGTCAAGATCGCCGAGAACCGGACAGCGACGATCAACACGGCCTATGACCGGATTCTCGCCGAAAGGGCCCGTTAACCAAGGGTCCGCTTCGCCTTATTTTCGCTTAACGCGGGTGTTCTAGATTGTGATCGGCCGCTTTTGCGGCCGGCTGCTGGACGCGGCGCGTTTTGTGCGCATAGACTGGCGGCGATGCGTAGGCGTGGTGGTCGAAATGGGTGAAGTTGCAAGCCTGACAGCAAGCTCAAACGCCGATTCCCCGGCGAATTCAGCCGGCCGCGGGCTTTCGGGCCTCGTCGATGTGGTGCTCTTTCTTGCGATTCTCGCCTTTTCCGCGGTCGCCATGCTGGCGATTGCGCTCGCTGCGCCGCTGGCGATTTTCGCGACCGCGCTCGCCGGCGCGGTTTCCGCGTTCTCGGC
>JBGSSK010000215.1:0-4429 GCA_041737095.1 Parvularculaceae bacterium
AGCGCCTCGAACCGCACCACTGCGTCATGCGGCAGCAGAGCGCCCTTCCAGCGCCGCGGCCGGAAGGCGCTGATCGGCGTCAGGGCGAGGAGATCGGCGCTGATCGGCAGGATCGGCCCGTGCGCCGAAAGATTATAGGCCGTCGAGCCGGCCGGGGTCGCCAGCAGCACGCCGTCGCAGGTCAGCGATTCCATCCGCACCTTGCCGTTGACGAGGATGCGGATGCGGGCGCTGTGCCGGGTCTGGCGGACCAGCGAGATCTCGTTGATCGCCAGCGCCACATGGCTGTCGCCGCGCTCGTCGGTCGCCTTCATCGACAACGGGTAGATGACCGCTTTCTCGGCCTCTGCGATCCGCTCGGGCAGCTGATCGAGGTCCGGCGTGTTCATCAGGAAGCCGACGGTGCCGCAATTGACGCCGTAAACCGGTTTTCCGGCGTTCATGTAGGCGCGCAGGGTTTCCAGCATGAAGCCGTCGCCGCCGACCGCGACGATGGTGTCGCAATCGCCCGGCCCATGATCGCCAAAGCGCTTGCGCAGCGTCGCGGCGGTCTCCGCGGCATGGGATTTGTTGCTCGACAGGATGCAGAGGCGGTCAGCGGCCAAGGGACAGTGCTCCGGTTTGACGATGATCATAGGCCGCGCCGCCGGGGAAGCAAAAGCGGCGATGACGGTTCGCCGGCTGCGCTCCGCTCTCGCGCCCTGCGTCTGGTCTGCTACGATCGCGCCGCAAGCCACCGTGGAGGCATTGATGGGCGCGCAATCGAAAATGGCGGAGACGATCGGCGTTTCGCCGGGATTCAACATTCCCGACCCTGCGGACCTTCCTTCTCTGGAAGGCAAGGTGTCGGCGGAGGAATGGCGGCTGCGCTGCGACCTTGCGGCGACCTATCGGCTCTGCGCGCTTTATGGCTGGGACGACATGATCTTCACGCATATCTCCGTGCGCCTGCCGTCGGAGAATGGCGAGGAGCGTTTCCTGCTCAACCCCTATGGCGTCTTTTTCGAGGAGATGACGGCGTCGGCGCTGATCAAGGTCGACCTCAAGGGAAACGCTGTTCAGGAAACGCCTTATTTCACCAATCCGGCCGGCTTCACCATCCATTCGGCGCTGCACATGGCGCGGGAAGACGCGCATTGCGTCCTGCATCTCCATACGCCCTACGGCGTCGCGGTCTCGGCGCAGCAGGAGGGCCTCAAGCGCTATTCGCAATTTGCGATGATCGTGCATGACGATGTCGCCTATCATGACTATGAAGGCATCGCGACGGACCTCGATGAGCGCGAGCGCCTCGTCAAGGACATCGGCGCGCATAATTTCATGATCCTGAAGAACCACGGCACGCTCAGCGTCGGCGCGAATTGCGCGCTGGCGTTCCTGCGCATGTATTTCCTTGAGCAGGCCTGCCGCGCGCAGATCCTGGCGCAGAGCGACACCAAAGCGCCGCACGAGGAGCCGCCGGCGATGGGGTCGAAAGTGCTGCAGCAGGGCGCGCCGGCATTCGTCGCCGGGCTTGGCGACAGCCTCGCCTGGCCGGGTCTGCTGCGCAAGCTGAAGCGGGACAATCCGGGCTGGAGACACTGACTGTTCGACGCAAATCCCGTCGCTGAAGGAGCGTTGAAAATGATCCGAATCATGATCGTCGCCGCAGCGTTCCTCGCCGCCGCGCCGGCGCTTGCGTCGCCCGTCGCGAGTGCGGCGACGAAAGCGGCGAACGCCGAAGTCGCGGGCGCGCTGCCGCAGGATGCGGAGGATGAAGAGTTCGCCGCGCGCGGCTTCATCGCGACGTCGGCCGAATCGAAGATCACTGACGCGAACGGCGATGTCGTCTGGGATCTCGACGCCTATGGTTTCGCGCAAGGCGCCGCACCCGACACCGCCAATCCGAGCCTGTGGCGTCATGCCGGCCTGCTTGCCAAGCATGGCCTCTTCAAGGCCCATGAACGGATCTATCAGGTGCGCGGGTTTGATCTTGCGAACATGTCGATCATTCTCGGGCGGACCGGCTTCATCATCGTCGACCCCCTGACGAGCGTCGAAACGGCGCGCGCGGCGCTGGCGCTCGCTCGCCGGCATCTCGGCGACAGGAAAGTCGTCGCCGTCATCTACACGCATTCGCACGCCGATCATTTCGCCGGCGTCAAAGGCGTCGTCAGCGCCGAAGACGTCGCGAAAGGCAGTGTCCGGATCATCGCGCCGGAAGGATTTCTTGAACATTCGATCAGCGAAAACCTGATCGCCGGGCCGGCGATGGGACGGCGCGCTGCCTATCAGTTCGGCGCGCGCCTCGACCCCGGACCCGCCGGGCGTCTCGGCGCCGGCATCGGGAATGCGGTGTCGAACGGCGCCCGGTCGCTGATCGCCCCGACCGAGACCATCAAGAAGACCGGCGAGCGCCTCGTGATCGACGGCGTCTCGTTCGATTTTCAATTGACGCCCGATACCGAAGCGCCGGCCGAAATGAATTTCTTCCTGCCGCAATTCGGCGCGCTCTGCCTTGCCGAGAACGCCAATGCGACGATGCACAATGTGCTGACGCCGCGCGGCGCGCTGGTGCGCGATTCGAAACAATGGGCGCACTACCTGACCGAGGCGCTGCGGCTTTACGGCGACCGGTCCGAAATCCTGTTCACCTCGCACGCCTGGCCGCGATTCGGCGGCGCGCGCGTGCGCGACTACATCGCGAGCCATCGCGACGCCTACAAATATCTGCATGACCAGACGGTGCGCCTGATGAACAAGGGTCGCACCGGCGCCGAAATCGCTGACGAAATCGCGCTGCCGAAATCGCTTGCCGATCGCTGGTTCAATCGCGGCTATTACGGAACGATGCGCCACAATTCGCGCGCGGTCTATCAGCGCTATATGGGCTGGTACGACGCCAACCCCGCGCATCTCGACGAGCTGCCGGCGGAGCTGAGCGCGCCGCGCTATGTCGCGGCGATGGGCGGAATCAGGAAGGTCAGGAAACAGGCGCGCAAGGCGATCGACGCCGGCGACAATCGCTGGGCGGCGGAACTCCTCGATCTCGCGGTCTTCGCCGATCCAGCGGACGCAGAAACGCGCGCCATGCTCGCCGGCGTCCACGAACAACTGGCGTTTCAGGCGGAAAGCGCGCTCTGGCGCAACATGTACCTGACAGCGGCGCAGGAGTTGCGCGACGGCGCGGCGGAAAGCCTTGCGCCGACGCCAAGCATTGACTTCATCATGGCGACGCCGACGTCGATGATCTTCGACCTCCTGGCGGTGCGCTTCGCCGCAGAAAAAGCGCCCGCCGAAGAGATGCGGCTGAATTTCAGCTTTCCCGACCGCAAGGAAATCTTTGCGGCGACAGTGCGCAACGGCGTTCTCGTGTACGAAGCGGGCGTCGCCCACGCAGCGCCGACAGTGTCGATCACGATGCCGCGCCCGGCGTTCCTTGCCGCAATGCTCGCCGGCATGACGATGAGCGGAGACGTGACCGGCGACCGGAATGCGTGGGACATGTTCCGCACCCTGTTCGAGACGCCGCCGCCGGGTTTTGCGATCGTCACGCCCTGATCATTTGAGCGTCTTCAGGTAAGCGATGATCGCCGCGCGCGCCTCGGGATCGCTTTCGCCGGGAAAACTCATTCGGTTGCCGGGGACCGTCGCATTCGGGTCAGCGATATAGGCGTCAAGCGTCGCGTCGTCCCAGACGACGCCGGCCTCGCGCATCGCCCGCGAATAATCGTAAGCGTCCTGCCGTGCGGCGGGCGCGCCGTAGATGGCAAAGAGGCTCGGACCGATGAGGCGCGCATAGTCCGGCGCGTCGGGGTCCTTCACTGAATGACAAACCGCGCATGCGCGGAACGCCGTGCGGCCGCGCTCGGCTATCGTCGTCGGATTACCGGCGTCCCCGTCCTGCTGGCCGCAGCCATAGAGAAAGGTCGCCGCCGCGACCAATGCATGGCGATGATTTCTGTTCATCCGCATCCGATACGATGGGCCGCCCTTGACGCGAAAGTCTAGCCAGCATGGCCCTGATCGGCTAGGGAGGCGCGACGTCCCCCGGGGCCGGGCCGCGTTAGCTCAGTTGGTAGAGCAACCGCCTTGTAAGCGGTAGGTCGCCTGTTCAAGTCAGGCACGCGGCACCACTGCCGATCCCCGATGACATTGTTCCCCCTTTCGCGATAGGTCTCGCCGCCGCATCGAGGAGTTATCGGCGATGGATTTGACGCCTGTGATCATCGGCGTCGGCGAGGATTTCGAAACGACGCCCCGGGACGTTCAATCGGCGCGGTCGAATATCGACCTTGCGGCGAACGCGGCGATGGCGGCGATCGCCGATTCGGACGTCGACCTGCGCGCCGCTGTCGACGCGATCGTCGCGCTGCGGACCTACCCCGATTCAACGCCGTTCTGGCCGCATCCGATCGTCGGCGCGAAGAACTTTGCGCGCGCGGTCGCT
>JBGSSK010000231.1:0-7387 GCA_041737095.1 Parvularculaceae bacterium
CTGCGCCCTGATCAGGTTATGGCGGGTCACGATCGATGATGCGACCCTCAATCGACTGGCTTTCCGACTTGGCGCCGACGTGCCGGCGTGCCTCGATCGCCGGCCGGTCCGGGTGTCTGGAGCTGGCGAGCGGCTGGGCGAGGGCCCGGTCCTGCCGCCGCTTTGGGTTTGCCTCGTCAATCCGGGCGTCGCGATGCCGACAGGCCCGGTTTTCCGTGGGTTTGACGCCGAAAATCCAGAGCCGCCGCCGCCCACAGCGCCGACGCTGGCGGGCCGCCGGTATCAGAATGTCGCAGCCCTTATGCAAAAATCCCGCAACGACCTGCAGCCGATTGCCATCGCCCGACAATCTGTGATCCAAGATGTCATTAGCAGTGTTGATCGACGCTCCGGCGCGCTTGCAGCCCGGATGTCGGGGAGTGGGGCGACCGTCTTTGGCCTGTTTACGTCAGCCGGCGCGGCGACGCGCGCGGCGAGCGCAATGGCGGGTCGAAATTGGTGGTCGATGAGCGCGCCGCTGTTCGGCGCCTCGGCGGCGCCTCTGAAGGTGGGTTGACGAATGGCGGTCGCGACGGCGGTCATGATTTTCCTTGCGGCGTTTGCGTCGGCCCTGTCGGCCTATGCGATCGCCCGGGTGGTGGTTGCGAAATCCTTATTGCCGGACCGGCCGAACGGCCGCTCCGCTCATCGCCGCGTCACGCCGCGTGCAGGCGGATTTGCGATCATTGGCGGGTTCCTGTTGGGCACTCTCGGCTACGCCGTTTTCCTGACGCTGAATGACGCCGCGCCGATCGAATATGCGCCGCTGGTCGCCGGCGGCCTTGCGGCCTTCCTGTTCGGTGCGATTGATGACGCCCGCCCGATCGGCGCGCGCGTAAAGCTGGCGGCCCAAACACTTATCGCAATCGCATTTGTTGCGCTCATCGGCCCGGTCGCCAGCATTCCGTTGCCCGTCCTCGGCGACACGCCGCTTGGTCACGCTGCTTTCCCATTGACGGTTTTTTGGATCGTCGCCTTCATGAATGCGTTCAACTTCATGGACGGCGTCAACGGGATCGCCGGGGCCTGCGCCGTGTTCGTTCTTGCTGCGCTCGGCGTCGCAGCAGCCGGCGGCGGGGCGCTATCGCTTGCCCCGGCGGCGATCTTCCTCAGCTGCGCGCTGTTCGGGTTCCTCCCGCTGAATTTTCCGTCCGGTCGACTGTTCATGGGCGACGGCGGCAGTCAGGCCGTCGGCTTTTTGATTGCAGCCTTCGCTGTGCTGACTTCGAAAGGCGACGACGGCGCAATTGTCTCGGCGATGTTCACCCCGCTCGCTTTCATGCCGTTCCTGTTTGATGTCGCGTTCACGCTCGTCCATCGCCTGCATCGCAAGCGAAATGTCTTCGAAGCCCATAACGAACATCTCTACCAATTGATGGTGCGTCTCGGGCGCTCGCATCAATCCGTCACGACGACATATTTGAGCGTGACAGCGCTGTCGACCAGCGTCGCCATCATTGCAAACTCAATAGCGCCAGGGCTGCAGTTCCTCGCCGTGTTCGCTTTGCTGGCGGTTTTCCTGCCGGCCGGCCTCGCCATCTATCGCCGCGCTGCACGGAAGGGCCTCCTCGGCGCAGCGGCGTCGTCGGCGACCGAGAAACTCCCTGCCGAACGGGCGCAGGCGTTTCCGGCCGCCGCGGAGTAGTCCGAACGTCGTCGGTCAGGAAATCCGGTGCGCCGAGTGCGAAGCCAGTTCGCGGAGGGTCTCGGTGTAAATATTTCGCGGCGCGCGACTGAGGTCATCCATCGCGCGTGCGGCGTAACGCCGGGCGCAGGCGAATGTGTCTTCCAGCGCATGCGTCTCGACAACCAGCCGCCGCGCCACCTCGAAATCATCCGGACTTTGCGATCCTTCCGCGATTGTCCGCCGCCAGAATTCGCGATCGGCGGGACCCGCGCGGTCCAGGGCGTAAACGACGGGCAGCGTCATTTTCCCTTCGCGGAAATCGTCCCCGACGCTTTTCCCGAGGGATTTCTCGCGCCCCGAATAATCGAGCGCATCGTCAACCAGCTGATAGGCGATGCCGAGGTTGCGTCCGAATGAGCGCATCGCCTCTTCGCCCCGCTGGTCTGCGCCGGCGATTACAGCGCCGGCCTGCGCGGCGGCGGCGAACAGCGCGGCTGTCTTGGATTCAACAACCGCAAGATACATTTCAAACGTCGCTTCGAGATTCTTTTGCGTTGCGAGCTGCAGCACCTCGCCTTCGGCGATAATGCCGGCCGCGCGCGACAGGATCTGCAGGACGCGCAGGTTTCCCGTCGACACCATCAGTTCGAACGCTTGCGAAAAAATGTAATCGCCGACGAGGACGCTTTCCTTGTTGCCCCAAAGTATGTTCGCCGTGAACGCGCCGCGCCGGAGCGATGATCCATCGACGACATCGTCATGAAGGAGCGTCGCGCCATGAATAAGTTCGACCGCCGCCGCAAGCCTGATATGGTCATCGTCAGCGTAGTCGAAAAGTCGAGCTGCAGAGAGCGTCAACAGCGGCCGCAAACGCTTGCCGCCCGCGTTTATCAGGTGGCCGGCGATCTCGCCGATCATCTGGCTCTGAGAACGCATCGCGAGGACGATCGTGTCGTTGACCGACAGCAAGTCTGTTTCGCATAGCGATCGCAGCGCGGCAACCGCGGCTGCGAAACTGTGCGATTCATGCTCCGCCCCCGCGAGGGGCGTTCTGGCTGGCGATGAAACTGCTAGATCCACGAGGTCTCATGCGTGCAATTAACGGATGAGGTCAAGATTGGGCCGCAGGCCGCGCCCGGTCAAGGCGCGCGCTTGCGGCGGTTCGACACGATCGCGGGTGCGAACGAGGCGATCCTGTCGACTCGCGATCCGCGGCCGTATTCTCGATCAGACGTTCACGAAATGAGGCGGTTTGCGACTTGGCGGCCATCTTCCGGTTGCGCGTTTGCTCCAAGGACGGCTAGGCTAGAGGTTCGGACGGAAAACGCGGCCATGTCGGAGGAGAGACTTCGTCGGTGAATACGACTGCAGGCATTCTCGCGGGTTTGCTCGTCGCTGGCGCCGCCGTGACGGTGTTCCGGTTCGCTCGCCGTCAGGCGGAAGGCCTTCGCGCCGCCTTTGACGAAATTCGGTCAACATCGACAAAATCGACGAATATGGTCATCGAATTCGAGAAAGACCCCGCCACCGGCGTGTATCGCAAGCGCTCCTGAAATTGCGTCAGGTCGCAGCGCGCCCCTGACCGAAAGCGGAATGGCCTTTGCTGGGATGCGAAGCGGAGGATGCGGATTCTGCAGACAACGAGTCCCGATAAGAGACGCCTCGCATTCGTGGATTTCGAAGCGTCAGGTCTTGGCTCTCGGTCATGGCCGATCGAGGTCGGTTGGGCCTTCGCGGACGGCGTCGGCGAGTCATTCCTGATCAGTCCCGCGCCGGAATGGTCGATGGATTTCTGGGATCCGAAAGCGGAAAGCATGCACGGCATCTCACCGAAAATGTTGAGCGACCTCGGCGTCGATGCCGCGCGCGCCTGCGACCGGATGAGCGTCGCCCTTCAGGGATGCGACGTCTATTCCGACGCGCCGGACTGGGATGCGTTCTGGATGATGCGCCTTTTCGATGCCGCCGGCCGCCGGCCGACAATTAGATTGCGTGAATTCACCGGCTTGATGCCGGCGCTCGGCAGCGCAGAAAAATCGGCGTTGCTCGCGAAGGCGGACCGCCTCGCGCCGCGACGGCATCGCGCCGCGGAAGATGCGCTGCATCTCGTGATGATTTATCAATTGGCGCAAGCGCGCTAGGTCGGGCGCGCGATGGACGCATCGGGGCGATGACCAGGCAATTGATCAACATTGACGGGCGTCGCCTCATGACGCCGCTTCCCGATGGCGCGATGGCCGCGCTGCGGTTTGGGCGCGAAGGCGCGCCGCCATTGCTTTTCGCACATGCCAATGGATTTTGCGCCTCCGCGTATCGCCAGATGCTGACCGCGCTCGGAACGCGCTTTGACGTCTTTGCGGTAGATTTGCGGGGCCACGGTCGGTCGACATTGTCAAGGCGCGACATGGCGCATCGCGGCCTCGACATTTTCGCGGCGGATATTCGAATTTTTCTCGACGCGCTGGCGGCGTCGGGACAGGTTGGCGGACGCTGGACGTTGGCCGGCCACAGTCTCGGCGGCGATTCCGTGACTATGGCCTCCGTCGGCAGACAGGATATCGCGCGGCTGCGGCTTATCGAGCCGGTCGCCATGCCGCCATTTCTTCGCGGCTTGGCGCAGCTGCCGTTCTGGCGTTTGATTGCGCGCCGCACGCCTCTCGCCCGCATGGCGCGCCAGCGCCGCAGCGAATGGCCGGACCGCGATCAGGTGAAGGCGAGCTATGCGCGAAAGCCCCTGTTCCAGACCTGGGCGGCGGGCGTTCTTGAGGATTATCTCGCGGACGGCCTGCGTCCCGTCCCGGCCGGCGTCACGCTCGCTTGTTCGCCGGCGTGGGAAGCCGCCAATTTCATGGCGCAAGCGCACGATTTCTGGGCGGCGGCGGCCCGGACCCCGGCGCCGATCTCGGTGCTGGCCGCCGATCATGCGTCGACGACTGTCCCGGCGAGTTCGCGCCGGCGTTTCGCCCGGCTTGGCGCCGAAATCCGGACGATCGACGGCGCTACCCATCTTTGTCCGTTCGAAAAGCCGTCAGAAGCCGCCGAATTCCTGGCCTCCGCCTGAATCGTCGCACGGCCCTTGGACCTTTCGGGCGTTTTTGGTAAGGCGACGCGCGCCCCGGACTTCCGGTTGGCGCCCGTCGGCGGCGAAGGTCGCCTGTCATTTGATGTCACGAGGGAACAAGACCCATGAGCCAGACGCCTGTCGCGCCGCAGATCACCGGAAAAATGTTCCTGTTCGAGCGCCCCGAATTGCTGAACCGCACCCAGCATGGCGATCTCGGCCTTGATGCGGCGGCGAAGCCCTACGGTTTTTGCGCCGCGATTCGCGCCGTGCCGTTGACGATTTCGGAAATTCCGGAAGCCAGCAAATTTTATCCGGTGGTTTTCATGTCGCAGGAAGAACCGCTGCCGCTCGCGATTCTCGGTCTGAACAGTGATCTTAACCTTTTCGTCGACGATGAGGGCAAGTGGGAGTCGACGGCTTATGTGCCCGGCTATCTCCGACGGTATCCGTTCGCGCTTGCCGGCGAAACCGGCGGCGGAGATCGTCTCGCGCTCGTCGTTGACGCCGCCTATGAAGGCATATCGAAGAATTCCGAGCGCAAACTTTTCACCAATGGCGAAATGAGCGAGTTCGTCAAACAGGCGATGGAGTTCACGCGCACCTATGAATCGGATCGCCGCCTCACCGACCAGATCATGAAGTCTTTGAAGAAGTACGACCTCGTCCAGCCGCAGACGGCGCAATACACGCCCGTCGGCGACGCGTCCGCGATGCCGTTCGCGCAGTATTTCGGCATCGATGAGCAAAGGATTCAGGGTCTCAGCGACGAACACTATCTCGAATTGCGCAGGATAAATGTGTTGCCGATTCTCTATTCGCACATCATATCGCTCGGCAATTGGCGCAATCTCATCTCCCGCCGCATGCGCCGGCTCGGCGTGTCCGAAATTGAGGCGATCAGCGCCCCGCGCGTTTCCTGAGGCGTTTTCACGTCTCGGCGAGCAGCGCGCCGTCGTCGCCGGCGAGCCTTGGAGATGACGGCCGCCTCGCGTAAGGAAACGGCATGCGGCGCCCAAATCTCCTCGCACTCCTCCTTGCGCTGACGGCTGCATTATCGCCGGTTCGCGCCGAGACGAGCGTCGTCACCGAGCATGCGCGCTCGACGCTTGTCGCCGCCGAGGACGGCGTCGCCCCCGGCGGCGTGCTGGCCCTCGCCTTCGCCCAGGAACTTGAAGAAGGCTGGCACGTCTATTGGAAGAATCAGGGCGATTCAGGCTTGCCGCTCGAATTCACCTGGTCGCTGCCGGACGGCGCCGGCGCCGGACCGATCGACTATCCGACGCCGGAGAGAATCGAGATCGGCCCGCTGGTCAATTTCGGCCATGAGGGCGCGCCGATTTTCCTGACCAGCGTCACGGCGCCCGAAAACGCCGCCATTGGCTCGGCGTTAGAGATCGCTCTCAATGCTACCTGGCTCATCTGCGCTGATATCTGCGTGCCGGAGACCGGATCGTTCTCCATGTCCGTGCCGATCGTCGCGTCGCCGAATAAAAATTCGGCGGCCGAGGCATTATTTGAAAGGGCGCGCGCCGCTGCGCCATCGCCGTTTGACGGCGCCATGTCTTTCGCCGTCAGCGGAACGACGCTCACGATCGACTTCGCCGGCGCGCCTGCAACTGGCGGCGCCTATTTCTTTCCGGACACGGAAGGCGTCTCCGAACCCGCCGCCGAGCAGCGCTACCAAAGAACCGCCGCTGGCGGCCGCCTCGTCGTCAAGGGCGGACCGGCGCTTGCGGCCCTCGGCGACCGCCTCGACGGCGTCGTCATTTTCGACAAGAGCGGCGTCGGTCCTGGATACCTGGTGTCCGCGCAACGAAACGCCGCGACCCCCGGGACGGGCGCCGCATCGCCGTCGCTCATCGGGCTGCTTGCGGCGGCGTTCCTTGGCGGCGCTTTTCTCAACCTGATGCCGTGCGTTTTTCCGATCCTCTTTGTCAAAGCCGCCTCGATGGCGAAATCGGCGGCGAGCGACAGGGGCGCAATGCGACGGCATGGCGTCCTTTATTCGCTCGGCGTCGTCGCGACGTTCGTTTTGCTTGGCGGGCTGCTGCTCGCCCTGCGCGCCGGCGGGGAGCAGCTTGGCTGGGGCTTCCACCTGCAATCGCCGGCGGTTGTCGCGCTCTCAGCCTATGTATTGTTCGCGGTCGGCCTCAATCTCGCGGGGGCTTTCCACATCGGCTCGAGCCTTCAGAATGTCGGCTCCGGCCTCGTCGTCGCCCGCGACGGCGACCTTTCGGCGTTTTTGACCGGCGTTCTCGCGGTGTTTGTCGCCGCGCCTTGCGTTGGACCGTTCCTCACGGCGCCGATCGGCGCGGCGGCTGTGTTGCCGCCGGCGGCGGGGATGATGATCTTTGTCGCCATGGCGCTAGGTCTCGCCGCCCCCTATGCGGCGCTATCATTCTCGCCGGGCGCGGCGCGGTTGCTGCCCAAACCCGGCCCGTGGATGGATCGATTCCGTCAGGCGCTGTCCTTTCCGGTTTTCGCAGCCGCGGCCTATTTTCTCTGGGTTCTCGCAGCGCAGACAGGGCCGCGCGGACTCGCGTTTGGTTTCGCCGGAATCATTGTGTTGGCTCTGGCCGCGCGCGTTTTCGAATGGGGTCGCGGCGCGCGCTGGGGCGCCCCCGCCGCGACGCTCGTCCTGGCTTTGGCGCTCGCGC
>JBGSSK010000246.1:0-15898 GCA_041737095.1 Parvularculaceae bacterium
GGCGACGGCGCGCCTGCTGAAAGCCGCGCCGTTCCTGAAAGATCGGTCCGCAACGCTCGCCGCCGTCGTCGAGGCTTCGGCGTTTCTGTTTCTGAAGCGCCCACTCGACCTTGCGGGCAAGACGGCGCAGCCTCTCAAAAAGACTGGCGCCAAGACCGTGCTTGAAAAAATCTCCGGCGCCCTCGCCGCTGCAGACTGGTCAAACGCCGCATCGCTCGAGGCCGTCTTGAAGCGTTCGGCTGAGGAACTGGCGGTCGGCTTCGGTCAGGTGGGCCAGCCGCTCCGTGCCGCCCTGACCGCCGGCCACGCCTCGCCCTCGCTCGGCGACGTCCTCCACGCGCTCGGCGCCGCCGAAAGCCTCGGCCGGATCGAGGATGCTGTTTCGCTCTCGGAACAGTGATTTAGAACGGTTTCATTCGCCGGGTTATTCAATGTCCGGTTGCGGCCTGCGCTCTGGAAACTCCGGCGTTTCCCTCTATGATCGCACCGCAACAATTTATGACGCAACGCACAAGAGGAGCGACGGGATGGACAGCAAGCTCAAGTCCGCCGGCAAGATGACGCTTACCTATGACGGCAAGACAACTGAGCTGCCCGTCTTCAGCGGCACGCACGGCCCCAACGTCGTCGACTTCCGGAGGTTCTATTCCGACACCGGGCTCTTCACCTTCGATCCGGGCTTCACCTCGACCGCGTCCTGCGAAAGCCAGATCACCTTCATCGACGGCGACGAGGGCATCCTGCTCTATCGCGGCGTCCCGATCGAACAGCTCGCCGAGCAATCGACGTTCCTCGAAGTCGCCTACCTCCTCTTGCACGGCGAGCTGCCGACCAGCGCGCAAGCGAAGGAATTCGATCATGCGATCACCAATCATACCATGGTGCATGAGCAGCTGAAGTCGTTTTACAACGGCTTCCGGCGGGACGCTCACCCGATGGCGATCATGGTCGGCGTCGTCGGCGCGCTCTCGGCTTTCTATCACGACTCGACGGACATCAATGATCCGCTGCAGCGCCGGATCGCTAGTCATCGCATGATCGCCAAAATGCCGACGATCGCTGCAATGGCCTTCAAATATTCTATCGGCCAGCCATTCGTGTTTCCGCGCAACGATCTCGACTACACCGAAAACTTCATGCGGATGTGTTTCGCCGTGCCGGCGGAGGACTACGTCGTCGACCCGGTGCTCGCAGATGCGCTCGATAAGATATTCATCCTCCACATGGATCACGAGCAGAACGCGTCGACATCAACGGTGCGCCTCGCCGGATCCTCGGGCGCCAACCCGTTCGCCTGCATCGCCGCCGGCATCGCCTCCCTGTGGGGACCGGCGCATGGCGGCGCCAATGAGGCGGCGCTCAACATGCTCCAGGAGATCGCGACCCCCGATCGAATTCCGCACTTCATCAAGCGGGCGAAAGACAAGGAAGATCCATTCCGGCTGATGGGTTTCGGCCACCGCGTCTACAAGAACTACGACCCGCGCGCGAAGGTGATGCAGAAAGCATGTCACGATGTGCTGAATGCGCTTGGCGTCAAGGACGATCCGCTTTTCGAAGTTGCAAAGGAACTCGAGCGGATCGCGCTCTCCGACCCCTATTTCGTCGAAAAGAAACTCTATCCCAATATTGATTTCTATTCCGGCATCACGCTGAAGGCGCTCGGTTTCCCGACAACGATGTTCACCGTCCTGTTCGCGCTCGCGCGGACGGTCGGCTGGATCGCGCAATGGTCGGAGATGGTCGAGGACGACAGCCAGAAAATCGGTCGCCCGCGGCAGATTTACAGCGGCGCGGCGCAACGGCCCTATATCCCGCAGAGCAAGCGATGATTCTGGCGGCCGGTACTGCGCGGCGCTGCAATACGGAAGAAGCGGCGAAGCGCGGCGGACTTGCGCCATAGGCCGCGCTTTGCTGTGTCGCCTGCAATGACGTAGGCTCGAAGGCCGCAGCGCATTAGGCGATAGCAATGGGTAAGTCCTCGAAATCCTGGGTCCTCGCCGCCGCTCTGGCGGCGGGCATGATCTCGATTGACGGCGACGCCGCCGAACCGCCTTCCCATCAGCTGCAACTCGGCCTTGGCTTTTCTGCGCCCTTCAATCTCGAAGAGCCTTACATCGACATGGCCAAAACCCGCGCTGCCGGTTGGCGGTTTCAAACAAAGTCGGCGAAGCGACTTGAAGGCGATGCCGCCATCGAGGCCGGATTTCTTGATCCGGCCACTTTCATGCCGACAAAGAAGAGCGCGGCCGCCAGTCACGCCGCCGTCGCCGTGTTTCTCTCCGGCGCGGAGAACTTCCGGGACTATTACGCCGATACTTATGTGCTTGACTGGAAGGGCGAAGGGCGCGGCGAAATGCAACGCTGGGAAGGAAAAGTCAGCGCTGATCGCCGAAAGAATAGCGTCACCTATACCTTGGAGCCATCGCAGGCGATCGGCGGCGCGATGCGTTTTTCATCGATCGGCGATGGGTTTGGCGACATTCGCCTTTATCGCGCGAAAAACGCGAAGCTGCTTGAGCAGGGCGAGATCTGGAACCCGGAACTGCTCGATTATGTCCGGCGCTATGACATTGTCCGCACTATGGATATCCAGTCGACGAACAATAGTCAGGTTCGCAGATTTGATCAGATCGCGACGATGGAAGAGCCTTGGGGGCAACGTGCAACAATCAGCTGGCCCGAGCCTCCATTCTTCAGCGCGCCCTACGAAATTCTCTTCAATCTCGGCGTCAAGGCCGATGTCGCAATCTGGCTGACCATCCCGCCCCAGCTTGGCGCGCCGGTCAGCGTCGCAGATCCCTCCTTGCGCAGGGAAGACAAGCCGGCGCGCCTTGATTACGAGAAATTCAAGGCAGTCGCCGCCAGCAATGCCAAAGGCGCCATGGCGAGCCCCGAATGGGAGACTTTCGCCCGCGCATTCGTCGATCGCTACGTCGCGTCGGGATACCCGCAAAGCCGTCCGCTTTATGTCGAGGTCGGCAATGAAATCTGGAACCTCTCGGGCGGCTTTGCTGTCTCTTCGAATTACGCGATCGGCGTTGCACGAGGGCTCGATCCCGACTGGAAAATCGGCCATGGTTATGGCGCCCTGACGGCGCGTGCGATCATCGCGCTTGAGCGCGAATTCGCGGCGCGCAAAATCGCGCCGAATATCGTCTACGTCATCGGCAGTCACACGGCGAATATCTGGCGAACGAAACAGGCGCTCGATGCGACCGCGGAGTATCTGCGGCGACTCGGCGCCGATCCGACGAAGCTGATGTCGAAGACCGGGGTTGCGGTGACGAATTACTACGGCCAGTTCAATCCGATCGGCGCGGCGCTTTTCGGCTCCGACAAGCCGGCGGTCTATGCGCCCTTGTGGCTCGAGGCGATCCGGAAGGATCCGGAAGGCCTCGCCCGGAGGCTGTCCGATCACCTGAAGAACGGGCCGGCGAACGCGAAGCTGACCGGTCCCTGGATTGAAGCGCGCTGGGCGGAGCACAAGAAGCTAGCGGCAAGCGCCGGGAGCCGCTTCCTCGGCGGATACGAAGGCGGCAGCCACCTCGTTCCGCCGAAGGAATTGTCGACGTCAAAGGTCTTCCTCGATTGGTGGACGGCGTATCATTGGGGCGAAGACGGCGCCGAGGTCGCGCGCTCGATCAATAAAAGGCTGATCGGTTCGTTTCCCGGCGTCGTCATCGCCAATTATGAAAGCATCGGCGAGATCGGCCCGAATTCGCCCTGGATAGACGGCCATTACGCGAAGCCGACGCCGATGCTTGAAATGTGGGACGAATTCGCCCGCACCGCCCCCGGCGTACGGCCAAAAGACTGAATCCGGCGGATTATTGGATGTTTGCCGGTGGCGCGCGAAGGCGCTAATGTAGCGCCGTGAATGTCGGGGGGTCCCAATGGCGTCGATGCTTTCGTTTCGGTTTGGCTGGGTTATCTGCGTCGCGGCCCTTTCGGCCCAAGGCAGTGCGTCCGCACAAGTGAATGAAAACGGATTTGGGCCAGACCCGGACGGGGATACCAATCCGGCAACGATGACGAGCGCGGTCGCGAATATCGGCGCGACCGACGTCAAGCTCGACCCGCGCTTCACTGTCCTGACCTTTGAGCCGCCGCCGGGCGCGCATAACAAAAACATCGGGAAGCAGTATACGGAACAACCCTATGGCGTCTCATTCAGCAAGGGTCTGCAATGGCAGATTTGCGATGATCAGCGCTATTATCAATATGACAGCCTTTGCACCTATATTCGGCCGCCGTCAGGCACTTTCGCCGCCTATTACAGGGACGACCGCAAAACGCCGCTCTCTGTCGAATTCCGGGAGCCGGTGTGCGGAGTGATGATGTCGATTTATCCGCCGGGCGGCAAAGAGGGCGAAAAATTCAAGGTGACCCTTGAAGCCAAAAACAATGATGGCGATGCGGTCGGCAGTGCGACGGTGAATTTCGCGTGGACGCAGAACACGTTTCGCTGGCGCGTGATGGCCGGCGGCTTTTTCCTGAAAGAGCCGGCGGAGAGTGTTGATATCGTGGTCGCGCGGGCCGAAAATCCCGGCGAGGTTCTTCAGTTCCTGATTGACGATCTTGCTTACGTCAAAGATGACTGCGAAGCGGTGCTTGCCGAAATCCAGAAGGTCGCCGGATTTCAGGTTGCGGCGGACGGCTCGCTCGAGACCGTACCGAATTAGGCGGCGAACCCGAACTTAGGTTGTCTTATCATCCGTCGCCGCCAAGGGCGCGGTGTGGATAACGCTCTTTATGCCATTGTCGCAGGCATCGGCGCTCGGATACTGCTCCGATGTGCCGATCACTTGATGGTTCGCGGCCTTTAGCACGAAATAGAATTCGCCGCTGGCGGAGGTCTTCTTTTCGAAGCGGGCAAGCAGGTCGGCGTTCTTCTTAACGGACTCAACGCCGTTCATGACGCCGGCCCGGTCCTTGTAGCCCTCGCTCGCAAGGACGATTTCGCCATTGCCCGCCTTCAGGCGAAACCGGAATTCGCCCTTTTTGTCCTTGTAGACTTCAAATTTTCCCGGCATCAACGCCTCCTCCTGGTGCAACTTTCTGAAGTTTATAGAGATTCGCTTCGGACCGCTTGCTTGACGGCGGATGCGGCCAGTATTGGATGTTCCAGAATCGTTCTCGTGCCAGTAGGATTGTCCGGTGAACGCCAAACTGTCAATTTCAGAACGCGCCCGAGCCGGGATCATTGCGTCGTCCGCCGCTGGCGATCTCGATCCGCCATACCTTGCCGGTCTGAACGCCGAGCAGCGCGCCGCTGTTGAAGCAACCGACGGGCCGGTCCTGGTGCTCGCTGGCGCCGGCACTGGGAAAACCCGGGCGCTTACGACGCGGCTTGCACATCTGCTCTTCGTGGGACGCGCAAAGCCGTGGCAATTGCTCGCTGTCACCTTCACCAACAAGGCGGCGCGCGAAATGAAGGAGCGTATCGGCGCGCTCATCGGCGATAGCGTCGAGGGGCTGCAGTGGCTTGGAACCTTTCACTCGATCGGCGCGCAGATCCTTCGCCGCCACGCCGAACTCGTCGGCCTGAAGCCTTCCTTCACCATCCTCGACGCCGACGACATGATCAGGCTCGCCAAACAAGTGATCGAAGCCGCCGGCCTTGATGAGAAACGCTGGACGGGTCGCGGCTTGTCGGCCGTCATCGACGGCTGGAAGAATCGCGGCCTCACCCCCGACAAGGTTCCGGCGAACGAAGCTTGGCATTTTGCGGACGGAAAGGCGATCACGCTTTACGCGGCCTATCAGGCGCGCCTGAAGGCGCTGAATGCGGCGGACTTCGGCGATCTGTTGATTCACAATCTGACAATTTTCCAGCGCCATCCGGACGTGCTTTCCCAATATCAGGAAAAGTTTCGATACATGCTGGTTGACGAATATCAGGACACAAACGTCGCCCAGTATCTCTGGCTGCGTCTGCTCGCCCAGAAGCACAGGAATATCTGCTGCGTCGGCGATGATGATCAGTCGATCTATGGGTGGCGGGGCGCCGAAGTCGAAAATATCTTGCGGTTCGAGAAGGATTTTCCCGGCGCGATCGTGATCCGTCTTGAGCGAAACTATCGTTCAACGCCGGCGATCCTCGCTGCCGCCTCCGGTCTTATCGCCTCCAACAAGGCGCGGCTCGGCAAGACGCTGTGGACCGAGGCGCGCGAGGGCGAACTCGTGAAGGTGCGCGGCGTCTGGGACGGCGACGAAGAAGCCCGTCTCGTCGGCGACGACATTGAAAGCGAGCATGCAAAGGGCCGGGCGTTGTCAGAATTGGCGGTGCTGGTCCGGGCCTCATTCCAGATGCGCGCGTTCGAGGAGCGCTTCAACACGCTTGGCATTCCTTATCGGGTTGTTGGAGGCCCCCGCTTTTACGAACGCGAGGAGGTCCGTGACGCGATCGCGTATTTGAGGTTGATCAAGTCTGGGGCCGATGACCTCGCCTTTGACCGGATCGCCAACAAGCCGGCGCGCAAACTGGGCGGTCAGACGATGCAGGCTATTAACGCGCTCGCCCGCGCGCGGGGAACCTCGCTGATGACGACCAGCCGCATGCTGCTCGAGTCCGATGACCTCGGGGCGGCGGCCAGAAATGCGCTGCGGAAATTCGTTGAGATGGTTGACCGATGGGCGGGCGAAATGGACCATCTGTCGCCGCGCGATCTTACCGAACTCGTCCTCGAGGAATCCGGCTATACTGATTTCTGGCGCAACAACAAATCAGCTAAAGCCGATTCAAAACTCGACAATCTCAAGGAGGTCGTGAACGCGGTCTCAGAATTCGAAACGCTCGCCGCATTTCTCGATCATGTGGCGCTTGTCGCCGACCGCAATGAAGGCGCCGTCGGCGGACAGGTTTGGCTCATGACGTTGCACGCGGCGAAAGGGCTTGAGTTTCCGGTGGTGTTTCTGCCCGGCTGGGAGGAAGGTGTCTTTCCCTCGCAGCGTTCGCTCGACGAAGGAGGAACGGCGGCGCTCGAAGAAGAGCGTCGTCTGGCGTATGTCGGCATCACGCGGGCTCGGGAAAGCTGCCGAATTTCCTTCGCCGCCAACCGCCTGATGTATGGCCGCTGGCAATCGTCGCTCGCCTCGCGCTTTGTCGACGAACTGCCTGAAAACGAAGTCGAGGTCGTGTCGCAGCCCGGACTGTACGGCAACGCCGCTGCAAACTTCGCAAGCCACTCCCGTTTCGACGGCGCGCCAGTCGATGCGCACGCCTATTACGACAATCCGGGCTGGCGTCGCGCACGCTCCTCGGCGGGCAGAGTGTCCTCCCCCGCCCCGATGATCGAAGGGAGCGCCAAAACAATTTCAATCAATGCGCCTGGCGCGTCGAAATTCAGAATCGGTTCGCGCGTTTTCCATCAGAAATTCGGCTATGGCCGGGTGCTCGACGCAGACGGCCAGAAGGTCACTGTTGAATTTGATCACTCCGGCCAGAAAAAAGTCGTCGATGCATTTCTAACGCCAGCGTAGGCGCGAGCGATGCCAACCTATAAGGCAATCTGGACGGGCCCGCAGGCATTGCTTGAGACCGCCGGCGTCATGCTTACGGACGTCTTGTTTCCGCCAGCGAACGCCGTCAGCCTGACGAAGTTCGACGACACTGCAGCCGATGATGCGACGTCGTGGCGGCTCGAGGCCTATTTCACCGTTCTGCCTGCCGATGATCACCTCCCGCAGCTTCTTGCCGAATGCGGAGTCGGTGCGCCGACATTTGAGGAATTGCCCGATATCGACTGGGTCGCCCATGCGCTGGAAGGCCTTGGCATGGTGCAGGCCGGCCGGTTTGTCCTTTATGGTTCGCATGACTCCGACAAATTGCCGGATCAGGCGGAAAAAATTGCGATCCGGATCGAGGCAAATCAGGCCTTCGGCACGGGTCACCACCCGACGACAGCCGGATGCCTCACCCTGCTTGATCGCTTCGCCGGGGCGCCGCCAGCCGCCGTGTTCGACCTAGGTTGCGGATCCGCCGTGCTCGCGATCGCCGCGGCGAAACTCTGGGAGGTCGAGGTTCTGGCGAGCGACATCGACGAAAAGTCTGTTGAAATCGCCAACGAAAACATACTTAATAACTCTGTCGGCGATCTCGTTTCAGCGATCGCAGCGGACGGTTTTGACGATCCGCGTATTCGCGTGCGTGCGCCCTTTGATTTCGTGTTCGCCAATATTCTTGCGGGACCCCTGACGGAATTCGCGCCGGCGATGGCGGCACATATCGCCCGTCGCGGTCGCGTGATGCTGGCTGGTTTGATGACTCATCAGGAAGAAGGCGTTCGCGCCGCTTATGAGGCGGCGGGCTTCCGGCTCCTCAACCGGCTGACGCATGAGACCTGGCCGGTGCTTCTCTTCGTCAAATTGTAAGGCTCGATCAATGCGCCTATGAATATCTTCGTCCCGCCGGTCGAGCGCTCAGGGCGCCGTCTGGGGGGGGGCAGCCGCCCAATGGAAAGCCGATCTCATGTTTCAGAATTTCGAACCGGTTTCAGACAGGAGCTTTGCGGGCAAGCACCTGCCTATCGTTCGCGCTGCAATGAAAGACCTTGGCGTCGACGGCTTTATCGCGCCCCATGATGACGAATACCAGAATGAATATATACCCGCCTACGCCGAACGGCTGATGTGGATATCAGGTTTTTCCGGGTCGGCGGGCGCAGCCGTCATTCTGGAAAAGCGCGCCGTGATTTTTGTCGATGGCCGCTACACGTTGCAGGTGCGCCAGCAGACGGACGAAAAATACTATGAGTTTGAGGACCTGGTTGAGACGCCGCTAGATCAATGGCTCGCCGATCACGCGCCGAAGGGCGCAAGTATCGGCTATGATCCGATGCTTCATACGAAAAGCGGTGTTGAAAAACTCGAAAGGGCCGCAAAGAAGGCCGGATTCACGCTTGTCGCAGTCAAGAGCAATCCGATCGACGCTGCTTGGAGGGATCAGCCGGCCCGGCCTCTGTCGCCGGCCAAACCGCACGGGCTCGATTTCGCAGGCAAAGTTTCGGCGGAAAAGCGCGCCGAAATCGCCGCGACGATCGCCAATACGGGCGCCGACGCTGCGCTGATAACCTCCCCGCCATCAATCGCCTGGCTATTCAATATACGCGGCCAGGATGTTGCGCGCACGCCGCTGCCGCTTGCGCGAGCCCTGGTCTGGAAAGACGGCAAGGCGACATTGTTCATTGCGCCGGAGAAGGTCGGCAATGACCTTCCGGCGTTTCTGGGCGATGACGTCGATATTCGCGCGGAGGCGGATATCGAAATTTTTCTGGCGCAGCTTGGCAATGAAAGAAAAGCGATCGCGATCGATCCGGCGCTGGTGCCGATGAAGTATGTGGCCGACTTGGCGACGGCTGGCGCGAAGATTATAGACCTTCCGGATCCTTGCGCCCTGCCGCGCGCCATGAAGAACCATACCGAGCTGACCGGCACACGCAATGCGCATATCCGCGACGGCGCCGCCGTGACGCAATTCCTGTATTGGATCGCCAAGCACGCACAGGACGGCTCGGTCGATGAAATTGCGGCCGCGCAGAAACTTGAAGAGTTCCGCGTGGCGACAGGAAAGCTTCTCGATCTGTCTTTCGACACAATTTCCGGGGCAGGCGAAAACGGCGCTGTCGTTCATTACAAAGTATCGACGGCGACTTCGCGCAGATTGAATCCAGGCGAACTGTTCCTGATCGATTCGGGCGGGCAATATCGCGACGGCACGACCGATATCACCCGCACGGCGCCGATCGGCGCGCCGACTGATGAGATGCGCGAGCGCTTCACACTGGTCCTCAAAGGGCATATCGCGCTCGCGACCGCCCGATTCCCGGCCGGCACGACCGGAACCCAGCTTGATATTCTCGCGAGAAAGGCGCTTTGGGATCGGGGCCTCGACTATGATCACGGGACGGGGCACGGCGTCGGCTGCTTTCTCGGCGTTCACGAGGGGCCGCAGCGGATCGCGAAGGCCCCGAACGCGCAAGCGCTGAAGCCTGGCATGATCCTTTCGAATGAGCCCGGCTACTACAAGGCCGGCGAATACGGGATCCGGATCGAAAATCTCATCATCGTCGTTGGGCCGCAAGCGATCGACGGCGGCGAGCGGCCGATGATGAGTTTTGAGACGATTACCCTGGCGCCGATCAGTCTTGATTTGGCTGCGCCCGAATTGCTCAGCGATTTCGAGCGAGGCTGGCTCAACCGCTATCACGCGCGGGTGCGCGAAACATTAACCCCGTTGCTCCCCGAAGAGGCGGCAACCTGGCTTCAGGATCAAACACGCTCAATCTAACGCTTTCACCGCAATCGCGCCGCGCAGCGGCGCCTGTAGTTCCGTCTCCTCGCCGCAGGCGCGCAAATCATCGGCAAGCTCCTTTATATAGTCCTCCGGGTCCTGGTAATTCGCTGACGCAAACGCGCTCCCGTACGACGTCGTGCCGAGCAGTCCCGCCGCGTCGGCAGGAGCCAAGGTCGCACCCAGTTCATCGACAAAGGGGGTCACCGTCGCAAACAATCCAGCGGCGACGATTGGTTTCACGTACTCGATATTGGCTGTCAGCCGCTTGTCCTTGAACGGCGCCCAAAGCGCTGCGTGGCGGTCGAAGACGGGCTTCGCCACGCCGATCATGTCGAAGGCGCCATAGCGAAATGGAAAGAAAACGCCGCCTGGACGAAGCCACCGATGCGCCTTCATGCAGACTTCTGATTGCTCCATCCAGTGAAATGACGTCGCCGCGATTACCGCATCAATCGACCCGGGGACGAAGTCGACATTCTCAGCGGCTTCATTCAACAAAGCGACATTCCGGAACTTTGGAAAATTTTCCGCCATCCGCGGATCCGGCTCGACAGCCGTAACGTTTACAAAGCGATCAGCCAGAGCACGCGTCGCCTGCCCTGTGCCTGCCCCCAGATCGACCGCGTGAGCACGGCGCCCACCCCGCAGCGCCGCTTCAAGCGCGTCAAATACCGACTGCGGGTACAATGGGCGACACCGCGCATAGAGCGCTGCGAAGCCGCCGAAGGCCTGCGACCCGTCAGGCGCTGATGAAGGCACGCCATTCCTCCTCGGTCAACACTCTGACGCCGAGCGATTCGGCACTTTTAAGCTTTGATCCCGCGCCAGGACCTGCGACGAGATAGTCAGTCTTCGCGGACACCGCGCTTGATACCCTCGCGCCGAGACCAAGCGCCTGCGCCTTCGCTTCATCGCGTGTCATCGTTTCGAGCGTCCCCGTAAATACAACGACTTTACCGGCGATCGGCGATGATTTGGCCGCGAACTGCATTTCCCTTGGGTTAACCCACATGAGCAAGCGATCGATTGCATCGCGATTGAGCGGCTCTTTGAAAAATTCGATGACCCCTCGCGCGACTAGCGGGCCGACCCCATCGATTGACAGCATATCGGCATAAGCCGGCCCCTCTTCGTCAGCCGCAGCGATCGCTGCATCCTTGAACGCCGAAAACGTTCCATAGTGGATCGCAAAGAGCCGCGCGTTGGATTCGCCGATATGACGGATACCAAGCGCATTGATGAAACGCTCAAGAACGGGATTCCGGCGCAGATTTATAGCTTCGAATAATTTCTCGACCGATTTGAGGTTGGTCGGCGTCTTTGATCCGTCCTTCTTTTCCTTATAAGTGTAAAGGTCGATTTCATGTGCGCGCTGACGGCGCTGCAGCGTGAAAATATCCGCCGGCTCAGCAATCAATCCGTCCTCAAAGAACGCCTCAATCTGCTTCTCGCCAAGTCCTTCAATGTCTAGAGCGCTGCGTGACACAAAATGCCGGAGCCGTTCGACGGCCTGTGCTGGACAAACAAGGCCGCCAGCGCAGCGACGCACGACTTCTCCCTCCTCGCGCACCGCGTGACTGCCGCAGGCGGGACAGGCATCGGGAAAGCGGTAGGACATGGCGTCCTTTGGCCGCTTTTCCAGAATGACTTCGACGATTTGCGGTATGACGTCCCCGGCCCGCTGCACAATTACAGTATCGCCGACCCGAATATCCTTTCGCTCGATTTCATCCTGATTATGGAGCGTCGCATTGGATACGACGACTCCCCCGACAGTTACGGGGGCAAGGCGCGCAACTGGTGTCAACGCGCCTGTGCGACCGACCTGAATATCGATCGCTTCGATTGTCGTCGTCGCCTTTTCCGCCGCAAATTTATGTGCGATCGCCCAGCGAGGCGCGCGCGATACAACACCCAGACGCTCCTGATAATCGAGGCGATCCACCTTGTAGACGACGCCGTCAATATCATAGCCAAGGGACGCACGGAGTCCGTCAATTTCCCGAAAATAGGCGATCATTGATTCGACGTCCTCACATTGTCTCATCAACGCGTTGATCTTGAACCCCATCGATTTCAGTTTCTCAACGCTATTCATCTGCGTCGCGGCCAGCGGCGAAGACACTTCACCCCATGCGTAGGCGAAGAACCTCAGCGGCCGGGAGCCCGTCACTGCGGAATCAATCTGGCGCAAAGAGCCAGCTGCCGCATTTCTGGGATTGGCGAAACACTCGTCGCCAGCCTCTTCCAGACTATGATTGAGATGGGCGAAATCCGCATGGCTCATGTAGATTTCGCCGCGGACCTCCAAAATCGCCGGCGCATTCATGATCACCCGAGGGATATCCAAGACGGTAAGGACGTTCGCCGTTACATTTTCGCCGACAGCGCCATCGCCGCGCGTGGCGCCAGTTTTCAATATTCCGTCCTCGTAACGAAGGCTAAGGGACAAACCGTCAATCTTCGGTTCCGCCGCAAAGGCCAGCGCATCTTTGTCCTCAAGTTTCAGGAAGCGTCTGATTCGGGCGACAAATTCCTCGATGTCCGTTTCAGCGAAGGCGTTCTCAAGCGAAAGCATCGCTTTTGCATGAGGGAGTTTCTCGAATTTTGTCGATGGCGCCACGCCGACCCGCGTCGAAGGCGAATCTTCGCGTTTGAGCTTGGGGAACTGACGTTCAATCAAAGCATTTCGGCGGAAAAGCGCGTCATATTCCGCATCGCTCATCAAGGGTCGATTATTCGCGTAATAAGCCTCATCCGCATTGGACAATAATTCGGCAAGGCGCAGAAGTTCGCTCTCGGCTTCCGCGAGCGACAGCTCTTTGACCGGTTTCGTCGCGATGTCAGGAGTTTTCATCACAGCGAAAGCATCCGAAAAAAAATTAGTGGTTGCCGGCTTGCTGCGGACGGCTCGCCACTGCTGCGCATCGCCGTCCCGTGCAGGAACATCGACGCCCCAACTGGCGAATTCCAGTTAATGCAGGAGATCAAGTACGCCGCCCCAAATCTCGTTTACCAGGGAATCCGCTGGAATCGCTTTCGCAAGGCGGGCCGATTGACCGGCCCATGCCTGCATTCTGGAAAAGTCATTTGTCGCCGCCGCTTCTGCACGCATCGCGGCAGTCAAAGCGCGCTGAACCGGGTACGGCGCAGGCGCCGGCGCAGCAGGATCGCTCGCGCTTTTCACATATGCATTTGCAATTGCGCGCCCTGCACGCCCGGAAAACGCTCGGGTGAGAATGGCTTCTTCCGGATCGAGATTGTCGAGCGCATTCGTCCACGCCGACGCAATCGACGCCTCGGGGCACCGGAGAAACCCTGTTCCAATCATCACCGCTGATGCGCCAAGCAACAAGGCGGCGGCGACGGTGCGCTTGTCGCCGACGCCTCCCGCGGCGATCACGGGGAGGTCGATCGCGTCCGCAATCGCCGGCGCGAGCGCGAAAGTTCCCACGGCGGCGTTTTCCGCCGCGGCGTGATCAAAGGCGCCGCGATGCCCGCCTGCCTCAGCGCCCTGCGCGATCACTGCATCAGCCCCGGCGTCGGCCGCCATTTTCGCTTCGCCTACCGTCGTTGCCGTCGCAAACCACCTGACGCCGGCCGCCTTCATCCTCCGCACATCGCCAGGTGAAAAAAGGCCCATAATCGACGAAATCACGTCGGGTCGCAGCGCGAGCATTGCATCGAATTGCGCCGTGAAGTCCGGCGGGATCGCGTCGCCGGCCGATTCAGGAACCTCAGGTCCCCACTGCGACACGAACGCGCGGACATTTTTTTCGTGCGCAGCGTTACGCACCGGCTTTGGGTCGGGTGTCCAGACATTGATCTGCAGCGCTCGACCGCCCCGCTCGCGAAAATCTTCAACCCATCGGCGGATTTCATCGGGCTGCATCAGCACGGCGCCGCACGCACCCATACCGCCGGCTCTCGAGACCGCGACAGACAGGGCCGGCGGACAGGCGCCAGCCATCGGCGCCAGCATGATCGGAATCGCCAGCCCGAGCGACTCCGCAAATCCCGTCGCGCGTTGCAGCGCATTCGTCATGCTCTCTTGCGGCCTTTCGGCTTTTCTGCGGCAGGCGCGCCGAGCAGGCGGCGGGCCGCGGCGCGGGCTTCCTCCGTAACTTCGGCGCCCGACAGCATGCGCGCCAATTCCTCAATCCGATCATTCTCGTCGAGGACAACCACGCGGCTCGAAGTGTCGTTTTGCGACTGCAATTTCTCGACACGCCAGTGCGTAGTCGCCCGCGCCGCGACCTGCGGCGAATGCGTGACCACCAATACTTGCGCCCTGTAGGCTAACCGCGCCAGTCTTTCGCCGACCGCATCGGCGACCGCGCCGCCGACGCCGGCGTCTACTTCGTCAAATATGATGACGGTTCGGTTTTCTTTCGCAGCAAGCGCCGCCTTCATCGCCAGCACAAAACGCGACAGCTCGCCGCCGGAAGCGATCGATTTCAGCGGACCCATTGGCGCGCCGGGATTGGTCGACACCATGAATTCGACAGAATCAACGCCCGAAGGACCCGCCTTTTCCGGATCCGACTGGATCAATGTCGAAAATATCGCTTTCCCGAGTTTAAGCGGGCTCAACTCGCGTTGCACCGCGATGTCGAGCTTTTCCGCGGCCTTGACGCGCGCCTGTGAAAGCCTTGCCGCCGTCGAAAGGTAAGTTTTGCTGGCGGATTCAGTCTCTTTTTTCAGGGCGTCAAATTGCTCGGCGCCCTGATCTAGCATCAGGAGCGCAACTCGCGCCTTTTCATAGAAGTCCGGCAATTTTTCCGGCGAGACGCCATGCTTGCGCGCGGCTGCGCGGATCGCGAACAGCCGGTCATCGGCTTCGCTCAATGCTCGTTGATCAACGCCAAGACGTTCAGCCGCATCTTCAACGGCGCTCCGGGCCTCCAGAAATTCGCCGAGCGCCGCATCAATCCGCTCGATCGCTTCCGACAGCGGGTTCGGGTCAATTTCGAACCGCGTCGCAGCGCGCGCCAACCGATGCGCTGCCGTCGTGAGCCTTCCCTCAAGCCCCTGCTCGGAAAGCGCCACCGCCGCTGCGGCAAGGTCCTCAGTGATCTTCTGCCGCGCCAGCATCTCGGCGCGACGTTCTGCAAGAAGGCTTTCTTCTCCAGCCGTCGGACCGAGCGCCTCCAATTCGCTGACTACGTGCCGCAGATAATCCGCCTCGCGCGACGCCTGATCGCTCAGCCGTTCCCGCTCCTCCAGCGATTCGAAGGCGGTGCGCCAGCGCGTCCATGCCGCCGAAACTTCGGCGGCGATTTTTCCGCACCCCGCGAATTCATCAAGCAAACTCCTGTGCGCCGCAGCCGACAGGAAGCTGACGCCGTCGTGCTGGCCGTGAATTTCGATCAGCAGCTCGCCGACCCGCCGAAGCAGCGCGATCGAAACTGGCTGGTCATTGATATAGGCGCGGCTCTTACCGTCGGCCGCCTGAATGCGCCGCAATATGACCTGGTCATCCTCGACGCTGACGCCGTTCTCATCCAGAACAGACCAAACAGGATGGTCGGGGCCCGGTTCAAACGCAGCGGCGACACGGCCGTGCTCGGCGCCCCTCCGCACGGCGGACCGGCCGGCGCG
>JBGSSK010000248.1:0-12535 GCA_041737095.1 Parvularculaceae bacterium
GGCGCCGGAGGGCGCGAGAGGCCCGGCGGTGAATATCAGGGCGCGGCCGTCGCCGCCGATCGCAGGATCGCCGATCGCCGCGCCGTCGACGCGGGCTGAGCCTCGCTGATAGCGAAATCCCTCCGGCAATTGATCGGCGATGCGGATCGGCGCGGGGCTCGCGGCGCGGTTTTCGATGCTGATCCGGTAGCGGACAAAATCTCCGATCGCCGCCTCGCCGACATCGGCGCTCTTGCGAAGGACGAGATCCGTCCGCGGATCGAGCGGAAAGTCGAGTTCGATATCGCCGGTTCCGGTCAGCGTGAAAGGCGCGCCGTATGACCCGGGGATAATCGTGAAGGGGGCATTGGCGAGTCCGGAGAAAGCGGCGGCGGAAAGGGACGACGGCGCTGCATAACCGGCCGGCGGCGTCACGACGAGGCGGTATGACCCCGGGGCCATGATCGGGAAACGGAATTCGCCGGCGCCAAGCGTATAGACCATGCCGCCGGCGTCGGCGACAGTCTGGCCGGTCATCACCGTTGACGGGTATGCCGATACGCCGTCTATCCCGAAGACCTGCGCCGGGAGCCCCGTCGCATCGTCAACGATCGCCACCGTCGCGCCGTCGATCAGCGCGCCGGTAAGACTGTCGAAAACCCGCCCGAACGGATCAACGCCTGCGGTATCGGTTGAGACTTCGTCGGCGTCGAACGGATCCTGATAGCGCGCCGTCAGCGCTTCGCCGTGCGCAATGCTGAGGATATTGTCATTCTGGACCGGCGTTCCGGAGCTGCTGCCGACCCAGGCGAAGAACTCTCCGGCGTTCGGGCCGCTTTCATAGAGCCTCAACGTCACGAGGTCGCCATTGGCGGTGCGGATTGTCGCGATGATCGTTTCGATGATCCCGGGGTCGCCGTTCTGGCCGAAGTCGGTGACGCGGATGATCACCGGTTCGCCCGAGAAATAGGCGGAAGCCGGCGTCAACTTGACCGGCGTCGCGGTCGAAATCGTCGCGCCGCCCGCCGCCGTCAGCGGCCCTACCGGCTGGAACGCCGCGCCGCCGGCCGGCTGGTGGTCCGAGCCGTTCAGCATGACCGCGATCGCGTCGGGCGCATTCGGCGCATAGCGGAAAAATTCGATGGTCGACGGCGTCCGCGCCGCTTCGACGGTGAAACTTGCGGCGGTGGTGGTCAGGGTGACGGCGCCGGCGCCGGCGGAATAGGAAATCTCGGCGGTGTTATCGACCCTCGCGCCAAGGGTTGCGGCGTCCGCCCGACCGGCGGCGGCCGCGGAAATCGCGACGACGCCGACGAATAGCCGGACCAAACCCCCTATGACGCCCCGTACACGCAACAGTATTGAGCTCTTTCAGCTCGCTAACTCAACAGCCCCCTATTGCGACGAGGCCGCCGCACCGGGTTTCCGGGCGACGGCTCGTCGAAGTCTCGGCGCCTGATCGCAATTAGCGGACGAGCGCCCGAATTGTGACCGTTCCGGTCGCCCCAGGAGCCAGAGAGGCGCCGGTCAGACCCACCGTGCAGCTGGTCGCGCAAGCGCCGCCCGGCGTCGTGAGCGCGCCAGCGACCGAAAAGCCCGCTTGCGCCGCCGATACGAACTGGACTTCGTCCGGCAGCACGTCGCTGATCGCCACGCTTGTCGCCGAGGCGCTCGCCGTAGCGGCGTTCGCCGCCGTGATGACGTAGACGACGCAAGCGCCGGGGGTCGCAAAACCCCCGGAGATCGCATCGGTCGCGCAATCGACGGGATTGGTGGCGACGACCGCGACGGTCTTTGACGCTGTCAGCGACGCCGCCGAGACCGTGTAGGTCGCCGTCGATGAGTGGGCCCCGTCATTGGCGACGTCTTCCGGCGCGCCGGCCGTCCCAGCGTTGTCGGCAAGGACGCTTTGCGCAGCGCCGGTCAGCGTGTTCGACGCGGCTTGCGCGATGTCGGTTCCCGGGGTCGAAGCGTAGGCCGGATCCAGCGAAACCGTCGGATAATAGGAATCGGCGATCAGGATGACGTCGTCGGTCTGGCCGTTTGTGACCGTGCCCGGAACGTCGCCGGTGATGATCACCCAGATTCTGGCGTCGGGCGCGACATTGGCGGTGACACCTGCGCCAAGCGTGTAGGCCGCGCCGGCGCCGGCGTCATCGACGCCCGGCGTGAATATGCCGTCGTCGCCCGCGTCGGCGTAGTAGCGCGCCGTATAGGTTCCAATGTCGAAAGCATCGGTGCCGACATCCTTGATCGACAGCCGGTACGCGATGTTATCGTTGCCTGCGTTGAGGACGCCAAAGACGAGGCTTGCGCCGGTCTGGCCGGGCGAAACCGACGCGCCGGAGACCGTCGCGACTGTTACGTCGACTTTGCGGTCGACAGTAAACTGCGTCGGCGCGCCGGACGTGTCGATTTGCGTCTGCGGCGTGCCGCCGACCTGATAATCCAGCGTGAAACTGTTCGAGACGGTCGTGCCGGCGCTTGTTCCGGCGGCGAACGCCGGTCCGGCCGCGACAGCGGCGGTTGCGAATGCTGCAACAAACGCAGCGTTCCGCAGGTTGCGGATCGACGGATTCATACCAACTTCCCCTTACACTAGCCAAGGAAAGTTTTGGCATTTGGCTGTAAACAATTTGATAAAATTGATATTCGGTTGGAATTATATTGATGCAACTATAAGTAGAATTAAGGTGTTGTTTACTTTATTTCCCGTTTCGCTGCGACTATGACAACGACAGCATGCGGCAATCGCCGATGCGCCTTGCCGGTCCGGTTAATTTCTCCTTTACAGAAAAGGCGTAATCAGAGCCTTCTTTCGTTTGAGGAAACAGTATGACGGCTAAGTTTGCACTGGCGGCTTTTGCAACGGTCCTGTCGGCGACGACGCCCGGCCTTGCCGCGATGACGGCGCGTCAGGTTGTCGAAAGAGAAGTGGTTGTCCGCGCCGCAAATGGCGCTGAGACGGTGAAGCGCGAGCCCGCCGACAAAGTGACGCCGGGCGAGACCATCGTTTATTCGATCGAATACAAGAATGATTCAGCGGAGCCGGCGGCCGAGATCGTTCTTGTCATGCCCGTGCCGAAGGAAGTCGCTTATGTCGAGGGATCGGTGTCGGGCGACGATTCCATGGTCGCCTTCTCGGCCGATGGCGGAAAGACCTATGTCGCGCGCGGTCGCCTAACCGTTGAAGAAGGCGGCACGTCGCGCCCGGCCCGCGGCGATGAAATCACCCATATTCGCTGGACGCTATCGGGGCCCGTCCCGTCGCAGGGGGAAGGCGAAGTATCCTACAAGGCGATCCTGCGGTAGGGCCGGCGTAAACCGTCCGAAGCGGGCTCTCGTAGAAACGCCGTGAAACGCTCCTTGATCATCGGCGCAACCGGCGGAGTCGGATCGGCCCTCGCCGCCGCCGCTGAGGCCGATAGTTTCGTCACGACGCTTTCCCGGTCAACGGACGGAGTCGACCTGACAGACGAGACGTCGGTCGCCGACGCCGCGCAGCGCATAGCGCTTCTGCGCTTTCATCGCATCATTGTCGCGACGGGTGCGCTGGCGCCCGAAGCGGCGAGGCCGGAACGATCGTTTCGGGAAGCGGACGCAGCACGGATGGCGCAGCTCTACGCCGTCAACGCCATCGGCCCCGCGCTTGTCGTCAAACATTTCTCCGACCTTCTGGCGAAAGACGATCGCGCGGTTTTCGCCTTCCTGTCGGCGCGCGTCGGGTCGATCAGCGACAATCGTCTCGGCGGCTGGATGAGCTATCGCGCATCGAAGGCCGCCCTCAACCAGATCGTCCGCTGCGCGGCGATAGAACTCGCAAGATCGCGACCGCGGGCGATCGTGATGGCGCTGCATCCCGGCACTATCGAGACGCCGCTGACCAGGGCCCATGCCCGAGGCCGATACACGGCAAGCGCCGCCGCATGCGCAAGGGATCTGCTGCGCGTATGCGACACCGCGGATGCGTCAATGTCAGGCGGGTTCTTCGCCTATGACGGCGCGCCGATCCCGTGGTGAAGGCCGCGGCGAAAAAGAAACGTCAGATCGACAGGCGATAGCCGCCGGCTTCGGTCAGGAGGATCGTCGCCGAGCCTGGATCCGGTTCGATCTTCTGGCGCAATCGATAGACATGCGTCTCGAGCGTATGGGTCGTCACGCCCGAATTGTATCCCCAAACCTCGTCGAGGAGCACGTCGCGGGTCACCGGCTTGCCGCCGGCGCGATAAAGAAACTTCAGGATCGAGGCTTCCTTTTCGGTGAGGCGAATCTTCTTGTCGGCGTCGGTCACCAGCATTTTGACCGACGGCCGGAATTCATAGGGCCCGATACGGAAAACAGCGTCTTCATTCTGTTCGTGGCTCCTGAGATGCGCGCGGATCCGCGCCAGCAACACCGCGAACTTGAAGGGCTTTGTCACATAATCATTGGCGCCGGAATTAAGCCCCAACACCAGATCGGCGTCGGTATCGGCGCCCGTCAACATGATGATCGGCGATTTAAAGCCGTTCTTGCGCATCACCTGACAGGCTTCGCGCCCGTCCATGTCCGGCAAGCCGACATCAAGGAGAACGAGGTCGATATGGGCTTCGTCCTTGACCTTCAGGATCGCTGCCTGCGCGCTGGCGAGCGCTTCCACATCGAATTCTTCGTGGTGGCCGAATTGATCGACAAGCGTTTCTCGAAGCAGGTCGTCATCATCGACGAGGAGGATGCGTTTTGCGCGGGCCATGATGGGGTGAAGCCTTTCTGTTTCGGCAGGGCTTATCCCTAAGCCGCCGCACTTGGGAAATCAAAACCGACTCACGGAACCGTGACAGACGGCCTCATTTCAGGCGGTCGCCGAACAGCGCCGACCCGATGCGGACATGGGTCGCGCCAAGCTGCGCCGCTATTTCATAGTCGCCGCTCATCCCCATTGAAACTGCCGCAAGCCCATTTCGTGCGGCGATTTTCGCCAGCAGCGCAAAATGCGGGGCGGGCGGCTCCTCAGCAGGCGGAATACACATGAGGCCCATGATTTCGAGCCCGAATTCGTCGCGGCACTGGCGGATGAAGGCGTCTGTCTCCTGCGGCGGGACGCCGGCTTTTTGCGGCTCCGCGCCGATGTTGACCTGAACCAGAAGCCGCGGTCGTCGCCCCTGCTTCGCCATTTCCTCAGCGATTGTGCGGGCGATTTTCGGCCGGTCGATCGTCTCGATCACGTCGAACAACGCAATCGCTTCGGCCGCCTTGTTTGATTGCAAGGGACCAATCAGGTGCAGTTCGATGTCGGGATATTCTTCTCTCAGCGCCGGCCATTTCGCCTTTGCTTCCTGGACGCGGTTTTCGCCGAAGACGCGCTGGCCGGCGGCGAGCGCCTCGCGCAATCGACGATCGTCCTGGGTCTTCGAAACCGCGACGATCTCGACAGGGCCGCCGCGGCCTGCTTCCCTGAGCGCGCCGGCGATCCGAGCGCGGGCGGCCGCAAGATTGCCGGCGAAATCCGCAGGTGTCGAATGAGCGTCAGTCATGAGGGATTGCGAACACGGGTGTCGAAGCTAGCAGCGGCCGCCGCGTCGCTCAAATCATTTGCTGCGGCGCAGGACGCGCCCTTTTCACTGGCATTCCTCACCGATCGCCGCCGCATCGCCGCCCCCGTCCCGATCATCCGCGCCTTGCCGGCCGGATCAGCGGTGATTTTCCGCGATTACGACGATCCGCGTCGCCTGGAATCGGCGCGCCATTACGCTGCGCTCAGCCGGACGCTGGGCCTGATTTATCTGGTCGGCGGCGACCCTGCGCTCGCCGAAGAGGTCGGCGCTCACGGCGTGCATTACCCGCGCTGGCGGCGGCCGCTCGAAAGGCCGGCGCGCATGCTGATCTCAGCCTCGTGCCATGCTGTAGAGGATTTCGATGCTGTGCGCGGCGCCGATATCCTGTTCCTGTCGCCGGTTTTCGAAACCGGGAGCCATCCCGGCGCAGCAGCATTAGGCGCAGCGCGGTTCAAGGCGTTGGCGGCGCGTGCGCCGGCGCCGGTGCTCGGCCTTGGCGGCGTCGATGAGCAAAACGCACACGCGATCGCCGGCGCCAATGTATGCGGCTTCGGGGCCGTCAGCGCCTTTGTCGCGCCGTCACACGGGTGAAGACAAATCAGTCGCCATTGGTCCAGACGGCGAGCGAGTTGCCGGTCGTATCGGTGAAATGAAAACGCTTCCCGCCGGGGAACTCATGACGATCGGTTATCGTCCCGCCCACTTTCAGGACCGCGCGTTCCGTCGCGCCGAGATCATCCGCATAGAGAATGACAAGCGTTGATCCGGCGCGCGGCGTTTCGCCGCCGCGGACGCCGCCGTCAAGACCGGCGCCCTCGAAGCTTGCGTAGCTATCGCCCCAATCCTGGAACTTTCAGCCGAAGGCCTCGCCGTAGAATTTCTTGAACGCGGCGAGATCCGCCGCGGCGAATTCGACATAATCGACATGATTGTTTTTTGATGCCATCAGCGTTCCTTAATCGACGGGCGCAGTTGCTGGTGCGTCGAATTCGCCCGGCCCGAAAATCGTTGTCTAATTGAAGGCAAGCGAAACATTCATGCGCCGAGCTTAAGCGAGCCGTCTGCAAAGAAAAGGGCGACCCCGAAGGGTCGCCCATTCCATTATCCCCTCTAAGCAGCAGGCGCCTTGAGAAACCCTAGCCTAGAACTTTATTGAGCTCTCTATGACGACAGTAGCGGCTTCTTCCTGGCCGCCCGCCGACGCCGGCTTTTTGGATTCGACATATTGAGCCGCAGCGCCGATCGTGATGCCGCGGCCGACAAAATAGGTCACGCCGGCCTGCGCGGTCTGCGTGTCCCGAAAGACGGTCGGCGCAACCGCGATCGGCGGCGCCGCGACATTCGCCGCAGCCTGACCGTAGCCGAGCATGACGCCCCAGTCGCCGCGATCCTCGCCGGTCTTGAAGGTGATGCCGGCGTCGAAGGCGAGATAGCCGTCCTTGTCGAGATCGGCGAGACCCGAATTGGTCGTCTTGACCGAACCGCCGACGGTGAGGCCGCGAAAGCCGAGATTGAGGCCGAGAGCATAAGCCCGGTAATCATCGAAAGCGGGCGACGCAACGAGAGCGTTTTCGGCCGCGGATACGTAACTCGCGCCGACGCCGAGCAGGAGGCCGTCACGGCCGCCGACCTGTTTCTGGTAATAGGCCGCCGCTTCGACGACATCGTCCCAGCGCGACGCCTCGGTCAGCAATTGCCCGTTCGGCGCGATCATCAGCCGGCCTTCCGGCGCGCAGAGATCTTCGCCGCAATTCGCGAGCGACGGCGAATAGGAAATCCCGAGTTGCAGGCCGCCAAGTGCGCCGCCGAGGAAATTCGCCGGCGGCAGATAAGTGAACTTCGTCGAATAGCCCGAGAAGTCATTGACGGTGTGTACGTCATTGAGACCGGAAAGATCCGTACGCCAATCGTTGACGTTGACCGACCGGAAAATCGTCGGCGCCGTGACGGCGAATGTCCGGCCGACGCCATGATCGCGGCCGACGAGAAGCTGGCCGAATCCGCCCCTGACATAGCCGTAGGCGCCTTGCAGATAGATATCGCTCGACATCGGCGCTATGCCGCGCGGGCCGCCGATCAGCAGGCTTGAATAGCGGCCGCCCGCATAAAACTGGTTCGGCTGCTGCCCGTCGAGGCGGCCTTCGACCACCGCGCCGAGCTCCAGCCCGTTCGCCAAAACGGTTGAACCCCTGACGGCGATCTCGGCGTCCGCATCGGCGCGCGCGTCGCCATCGGAGATCCCGGCGGCGGCCGAAGCGACGCCCGACACCTCGATCTTGACCGGATCGGCGGCGCTTGCCGGCGCAAAGGCCGAGGCGGCGATCGATATCGCCGCCGTTCCGCTCAGAATTTTTGCGCGCCTGTTCATTTCCGTGCCCGGCCTCGCGGCCGAAATTCCTTGTTTCGCCCACGAAAACAACAATGTAGGCTGTCGCGTTCGCTGCTTCTCGGCTCCACCCACACCCCGTTTTAAAACGGAGATGGTAAACAATTCCGGCGCGCAAGGACGCAACGCAATACGGCCCCGGTCCAACCAACAGGAGCCACGCACGCCAACAACTCGAGTTAATCCCCCTCAGGGTCGCTGGTCAAGGAAAGCCCGGGGCTGCAGTTGTCACGCCGGCGGTTTGTGGTAGGAAAGCCACGTTCGCGGCGCGACCGCGTCCACAGATGGAACAGTTCCCCCGAATGCGTCTCAAAAAAATATCGCCGGTCAATTTCCTTTCGGCCGCTCTGCTGGCCGTATCCCTCGCCGCCTGCGCCGGCGGCGGCGCGAACAATGAAGGCCGCAATGCGACCCTCCTTGGATCGAAGGGCGTTACAACCGTTAACCGCTTCTTGTGGGCCGCATCGCTCGAAACTCTCGATTTCCTGCCGGTCGACAACGCCGATCCGATCGCCGGGCTGATCCTCACCGACTGGTATTCAAACCCTGAGACGCCGGACGAGCAATTCAAGGTTTCGGTCTACATTCTCGACAGCGCTCTGCGCGCCGATGCGCTGCGCGTGTCGGTATTCCGGCAAACCCGGGATCCGGCAGGCGCCGGCTGGGTCGAGGCGAGCGTCAATCCGGCGACCGCGCGCGAGATCGAAAACGCGATTTTGACCCGCGCCCGCCAGCTTCGACTAAATCAGATCGACGGCTAGAAAATCGCGCTGAATTCATGGAAGAAACGGCGCTGGGCACAGCGCCTTTTTTTTGCCCCGACGAGACTGACATGGCCCGCTACAATCCGAAAGAAATCGAGCCGAAATGGCGACAGCGCTGGGAAAACCAGAATGCTTTCGCGACCAGCGCCGACCGCTCCCGCCCGAAATACTACGTCCTTGAGATGTTTCCCTATCCATCAGGCCGGATTCACCTTGGCCATGTCCGGAACTACGCGATGGGCGACGTGATCGCCCGCTTCAAGCGCGCCCGCGGCTTCAACGTCTTGCATCCGATGGGCTGGGACGCTTTCGGCCTGCCGGCGGAAAATGCGGCGATGCAGACGGGCGCGCATCCGCGCGACTGGACCTACGCTAACATCGCGGCGATGCGGCGGGAGCTTAAGCAGATCGGCCTCGCCATCGACTGGTCAAAGGAATTCGCGACCTGCGATGTCGGGTATTACCGCTGGCAGCAGAAGCTTTTCCTCGACTTCTGGAAAAACGGCCTCGTCGAGCGGCGCGAAAGCTACGTCAACTGGGACCCGGTCGACATGACCGTTCTCGCCAATGAGCAGGTCATCGAGGGCAAGGGCTGGCGCTCCGGCGCGACGGTCGAGCGCAAAAAACTCTCGCAATGGTTCCTGAAGATCACCGACAAGGCGGAAGACCTGCTGGCCGCGCTCGACGACGGCCGCCTCGCCGGCTGGCCGGAAAATGTCCGGCTCATGCAACGGAACTGGATCGGCAAGTCGAAGGGCTTGTCGATGAAGTTCCGTTTTGTATCCGGAACAACAGCCCCGGGGGGCGCAGGCGAGGTTGAAATCTACACGACCCGTCCGGACACGCTGTACGGGGCGTCGTTTATCGCCGTCGCCCCGGATCATCCGCTGGCGCAGGCCTGCGCCGCCGGCGAAGAAAGCGCCGCCGTCTTCATCGCGGAGTGCCAGAAAACCGGCACCTCGCAGGAAGCGATCGACAAGGCGGAAAAGAAGGGCTTCCGGCTGCCGCTCGACGTAGAGCACCCGTTTGTCGAAGGGCGGCGGCTGCCGGTTTTTATCGCGAACTTCATCCTGATGGGATACGGGACGGGCGCGATTTTCGGCTGTCCGGGTCACGACGAGCGCGACCACGCCTTCGCGACGAAATACGGTCTCGACATATTGCCGGTCGTGTTGCCGCCCGGCGAAAACGCCGCCGATTTTTCGGTCGCGAGCGCGCCCTATCTCGGGCCGGGAACGATCTACAATTCCGGTTTCCTGAACGGCCTGTCAGACAGCGAGGCGATCGACGCCGCGATTGCAAAGATCGAGAAAATGGCGCGCGGCAAGGCGACGACCCAATACCGGCTGCGCGACTGGGGCGTTTCGCGACAGCGTTATTGGGGCTGTCCGATCCCGGCTGTTCACTGCGCCAGATGCGGCGTCGTGCCGGTTCCCGAAAGAGACCTGCCGGTTGAATTACCCGAGGTCGACGCCGATGCGTTCAAGACGCCCGGCAACCCGCTCGACCGCCTGCCCGAATGGCGCGATGTTCCGTGTCCTGAGTGTTCCGGTGCGGCGCGGCGCGAGACCGACACGTTTGATACTTTCATCGATTCCAGCTGGTATTTCGCGCGCTTCGCCGCAGCGCGGGACGACCGCCCGGTCGACAAAGCGGACGCCGATTACTGGCTGCCTGTAGACCAATATATTGGCGGGATCGAACATGCGATCCTGCATCTTTTGTACGCCCGCTATTTCACGCGCGCGATGAAGGAAGCGGGTTATCTGTCGGTCGAAGAGCCCTTCGCCAATCTCTTCACGCAAGGCATGGTGACGCACGCGACCTACAAGGATGCGCAAGGCAAATGGCTGCTGCCGGAGGAGGTCGTGATCGACAGCGGCGGCGCGCGTCGGGTCGCCACCGGCGAGGCGGTCATCGTCGGCGCCATCGAAAAGATGTCGAAGTCCAAAAAGAACGTCGTCTCGCCGCAGGAGATCGTCGAGAAATACGGCGCGGACGCCATCCGCTGGTTCATCCTGTCGGACTCGCCGCCGGAGCGGGACGTCGAATGGACCGACGCCGGCGCCGCGGGCGCGTGGAAGTTGGTCGCCCGCATCTGGGACCTCATCGAGCCGGCGAAGGACGCCCTTGCGATGCATGATCTTTCCGCGCCGCCGCCGGACGCCGGCGCCGGTCTTCGGCGAGCGACCCACGCCATGATTGACGCGGTCACCGGCGATATCGAGGGCTTTCGCTTCAACAAGGCGATCGCCCGCATCTATGAGTTCCTGAACACCTTGAAGAAGGCGGAAACCGCCGACCAGTGGAGCCGGGCCGAGGCGCTGTCCGCCCTTGTTCGGGTGATCGCCCCGTTCACGCCGCATCTGGCCGAGGAATCCTGGGCGCATATCGGAGGCGCCGGACTTGTCTGCAACGCGGTATGGCCGGACGCCGACGCCGCGCTGCTGGTGAAGGAAACCGTCACTCTGCCCGTCCAGGTCAACGGCAAGCGCCGGGCCGAGATCACAGTCTCCGCCGCCGCCGAAACCAGGGCCGTCGAGGAAGCGGCGCTGACTGACCCCGAAGTCATCCGCCATACCGGAGGGCTGACGATCCGAAAGATTGTTGTCGTTCCCGGCCGGATCGTGAATATCGTCGCCAATTGATCGCCGAAGGAGAGTGTCATTGATCCGCAGGACCCTGATCGCCCTCGCAGCCGCAACAGTGCTGCCGGCCTGCGGTTTCCAGCCGCTTTATGCGACAAATGCTGACGGGACAGCGGGCCTGCACAATGTCGCGCTCGTCAGCGTCGGCGCGCCGGAGGAAATCGAGGCGGTCGTCATACGCGCCTTCAAGCGCCGTATGGCCGTCGACACTGCCGGCGCGCCCTATGAGCTCCTCTTGTCGACGAGCGAGCAAGCGGAGCGCCTCGCCGTCCAGATTGACGCCTCGGTGACGCGCTACAATTATCGGCTCGTCGGAAACTACACGCTGGTCGAACGCAAAACCGGCAAGAGTTTCAAAGGCGTCGTCACGTCCATCGCATCTTTCAACGTCGTCGATTCGCAGTATTCGACGCTTTACGCCGAAGAGGCTGCGCGCGAGAAAGCGGCAGGCCAGCTCGCCGAGGATATCGAGCGCGACATCCTGCTGAAGCTCGCGACGACCGGCGACAAATGACGGCTCTGAAGGGCAAGGCGATCGACGCCTTTGTCGCCCGGCGCGACGAACGGATCGCGGGGATCCTGATATATGGGCCCGACCTCGGCCTTGTGAGGGAACGCGGCGACCGGATCGCCCGGCAGGTTTGCCCGGATTTCAAGGATCCGTTCAATTATATCGAGCTTTCCGACGGCGACCTCAAAGGCGAGCCCGGGCGGCTCGCCGACGAGGCGGCGGCGCTGTCGATGATGGGCGGCGCGCGTGTCGTCCGGATACGGACGAATGGCGAAGCCGCGGCGGCGGCGGCCAGGATCGTCATTGAAGGCCTTGAAGACGGGTCTTTGAAACCCGCCGGGATCGTTCTTGTCGAGGCCGGCGATCTCGGCCGGACGTCCGGGCTCAGGAAACTGTTCGAGGCGGCGCGCGCGGCGATCGCCATCCCCTGTTATATCGATGGGCCGGCCGACATTCGCGCCCTCGCGAACGAGGCGGCGCGCGCTGAAGATCTGCGCTTCGAGCCCGAGGCGCTTGATCTTCTCGTCACGCTCCTCGGCGAGGATCGAGGCCTTTCGCGCGCCGAAATCGACAAGCTGATCCTCTTCAAAGGGCCTAAGGCGATCCGCGACGGTCCGGGCGCGATCACCCTTGATGATGTGCGCGCGAGCCTTGTTGACACCGTTTCGGACGCGGCCGGCGAAGCGGCGGCGGCGGCGGCGGACGGCGCACAG
>JBGSSK010000280.1:0-5176 GCA_041737095.1 Parvularculaceae bacterium
GCGCGCCGATCCAGCGAACGAGAGCCGGGTTCGCCCGATGGCGCCGCTATGCGACCGAGGCCGAGCGGCTATTCCACGAAGCGGCGCGCAGCCCAGCCCTGAAGTGCCTCGCGCCGCCCGATTCATTGCGCCGCGAGGCGACATTGCTGCTGGCCGGGATCAACCATCCGGAACTGGCCCGGCGGCGCGAGGACGCATTTTTCGGCCTCGACCTCGAAAATCCGGACCTCGACCAGCTCCTCAGCTCGGTTTTAGGGGCTCTTTTGGCCGATCCCGGCCTTGACAGCGCAGGGCTCAAGGCTCATCTGCAGCAAACGCCCGAGGCCGGGACATTGCAGCGCATTCTCTCTGACGAGACGCTGAATACACAAAGATTCCTAAGGCCGGGCGCTGAGTTGGACGAGGTTGACTGGGGCTGGAGCGACGCCCTGCGTCATCACCTGCTCGCCACGTCGGCGAAACGGGAGATGGCGACTACCGCATCTCAGACGTTTGCTGATGGAGAGGATATCTGGAAGGCCGCCGTTCTGGCGCGCGAGGAGCTCTTGAATTCGGGCGATCTGGCTGGCCGCCTCGACGGCGACGGTCAGGCAGGCGCCAAGGATCTCGATGAGCGCCTTGAAACCATGCGGGCGAGCGTGTCGGCGCGACGGCCCGATCGCAAGCCCACCCGTTAACGACCCGGCGCAGTGTGCGTCGAATCAGGAAGGCGAGTTTTGAATGGCGAAGAAGGCCGAAAAGGAAGCCCCGGAAGCGGAAACCGCAACGGATGGTCCGATCCTCGATCTGACCGACGCCGAGGTCAAGAAACTGATCAAGACGGCGAAGGCGCGCGGCTTTGTCACTTATGACGAGCTGAATTCGATCCTGCCTTCGGCGGAGTTTTCTTCCGAGCAGATCGAAGACGTGATGGCGCAGCTCTCCGAGCTTGGCATCAATGTCGTCGAACATGAGGAAGAAGACGACGAGGGCGCCGAGGCCGAAAGCGACGACGCCGATGAAGATGAGGGGCCTTCGCGCGCGGTCGCGAAGAAGGAAGAGAAGACCGGCGTCGCCACGAACACGTCTTCTTCCGCCGACCGGACGGACGATCCGGTGCGGATGTATCTGCGCGAGATGGGCACGGTCGAACTTTTGTCGCGCGAGGGCGAGATCGCTATCGCCAAGCGGATCGAGGCCGGCCGCGAGACGATGATTCGCGCGCTCTGCGAATCGTCGCTGACGTTCGAGGCGATCACGGTCTGGCGCGACGAATTGCGCGACGGGCGCGTTCTCCTGCGCGACATCATCGATCTTGACGCCACCTATGGCGGCGGCCCGGAAGCGCGCCCCGACATGACGCAGCCGGACATCGCGGCGCGCGTCCAGAAAGAAGAGGCGGAGCGTGTCGAGGAAAGCGCCGCGACCGATGACGACGAAGACGAATTCGACGAGGGCGCCCTGTCGCTGTCGGCGATGGAAGCGGAACTCCGCGACGGCGTCATGCAGACCTTCGACGCGATTTCCGACGACTACAAGAAACTGCGCCGCCTGCAGGACATCATGATCGAGGAGGAGCTGAAAGGCAGCGAGCTTTCAGCCTCGCAAGGCAAGCGCTTCAAGAAGCTCCAGAAGGAAATTGTCGAGCGCGTGCGCTCGGTGCGGCTCAACAACCAGCGGATCGAAGCGCTGGTCGAGCAGCTCTACGACATTAACCGCCGCCTGATGGCTCTGGAAGGAAAGCTCGTCCGCCTCGCCGACAATTACGGCGTCAATCGCCGCGAATTTCTCAACGACTATCTTGGCCATGAGCTCGATCCGGACTGGCTCGATCGGCTGAAGGAAAAGACCGGCAAGGGCTGGAAGAACTTTACGACGAAAGGCGAGAAGTCGATCGTTCACCTGCGCGAGGAAATCGGCAAGCTGTCGACCGAGACCGGCCTCACCGTCAAGGATTTCCGCCGCATCGTGCAGACCGTCCAAAAGGGCGAGCGCGAAGCGCGCATCGCCAAGAAAGAGATGGTCGAGGCGAACCTTCGCCTCGTCATCTCGATTGCGAAGAAATACACCAATCGCGGGCTGCAGTTCCTCGACCTTATCCAGGAAGGCAATATCGGCCTGATGAAGGCGGTCGACAAATTCGAGTATCGCCGCGGCTACAAATTCTCGACTTACGCGACATGGTGGATCCGGCAGGCGATCACCCGCTCGATCGCCGACCAGGCGCGGACGATCCGCATCCCGGTGCACATGATTGAGACAATCAACAAGATCGTCCGGACATCGCGCCAGATGCTGCACGAGATCGGCCGTGAGCCGACGCCGGAAGAACTCGCCGAGAAACTCTCGATGCCGCTCGAAAAGGTCCGTAAGGTGATGAAGATCGCCAAGGAGCCGATCTCTCTCGAAACGCCGATCGGCGACGAGGAAGACAGCCATCTCGGCGATTTCATCGAAGACAAGAACACGATCCTGCCGATCGATGCGGCGATCCAGTCGAACCTGCGCGAAACGACGACGCGCGTGCTCGCCTCCCTTACGCCGCGCGAGGAGCGCGTCTTGAGGATGCGCTTCGGCATCGGCATGAACACCGATCACACGCTGGAGGAAGTCGGGCAGCAATTTTCGGTGACGCGCGAGCGCATCCGGCAGATCGAGGCGAAAGCGCTCCGGAAACTGAAGCATCCGAGCCGGTCAAGGAAACTGCGGTCCTTCCTCGACAATTGACGCGAAGCGACACGGCGCTTTTTTTCGCCTATTCGGGGATCGCGCGTAGCCACTCCAAGAGGGCGTTTGCCGTTTCCCGCTACGCGGGAGCGCGGTCGCGCCAACTATTGGCGTCTTCGATCGTCGCATAGCGCGAATTGCCGTGGTCGATGTTCTTTTGCTCGACAATGGTTTCGGCGTCCGGCCTCTTGCGATTGACCATGTCGGCGATCACCTTGTGGCCATAGCGCGCCTCGAACTGCTCGAACTCGTTGAAGATGACGAGGACGCGGGCGTCGAGCGCGTCCCATGCGCCGAGGAAATTGCGCTTCGCCGCCTGTTAGCGCCAGGCGTAGGGACGGCCGTAATGCTCGCCGTCGCCGAGGCCACAAATGTCAGCGCGAATGGCGTCCATGTCCTTGCTGCGCTTTGCTATTGCGTCGGGATTTCGGCCGCGGATGAGATTTTCGTGTTGAAGCTGCGCGCGCCGCATCATTTCGTCATGCATGTCAGCGGCCGCGACATTTTGCGGACGGCGCTCCAGGTGTTGGCGCCCGAATCTCACCCAAGAGGAGAGTCAATCGCCGCGAGGAATGACGCGACGAAGCGACCGCAGCGAACGACGAACGGGGCCTGGCGGCGGCCCTTCTACATGACGTATTGCGCTTCGAAATTACCGCGAAGGAACAGCATCATTTCCTCGAAGGACAGCTTTTCGAGATCGGTCATGGCGCGGACCTTCTCATGCGGGTCGCCGGTTTGCTGGAAGCGTTGATAGATGCGTTTCAGCGACAGCCGATATTGCTTGAGACGCTCGACTTCGGTTTCCGGCTGAAACCCTTCTTCGATCGTGCGCGCGGCGAGGGCGATGATCGCCGCCCAGATGGCCGCGACGTGGATTTCCGGGCTCTTCAGGTCCGGGATGTCCGCGAGCGCGCCGACAAAAACAAAACCGTGCAGGATAAGGATGGCGAAGACGCAGAACATTGCGACAGCGCCGATGATTTTCGCCTGGCGCGCCGGCGCGTATTTCCAGAACGCCCCTTCCTCGCGCAGCATGAGATCGCAATAAGCGATCTGCCGGTCGAAGCGCAGGACTTTGTAGGCATTGAAATACTCATCGAGATGCGGCGAGCCGGCGTCGATGCAGGAGTCGCATTCCGGGAACATCAACCCTTCTCCGGGGTCGTCCGCTTCAACCAGGTGATGCAGCTTCTCGTCGGCGTGGTCGAGGAAGGTCTCCTTGAACGCCTTGAAGTCCTCACTCCGTTTCGCAAGATAGGCGCGCGCCGCCGCTTCGCTTGTCGCGCCGGCGAGAATGTCGCCGCCGAAGGCGACGAAATGCTGGAAATGAAATTGCCGCAGGCGCTCGGTTGTCAGTCGATCGGCGAGCCAGCGCATTTTCCGCGCCTTGAACATGACGCCGAAAACCCCGATCAGGACGCTGGCTATGCCGGCGACGGCGCCGACCCCGGCGATCACGCGGATGACGCCCTTCGGAAAGTCGTGATAGAGAACTTCGCCCGCCGCGAGCATCAGGGCGAGCGTTGCAAGCGCCACCGCGATGACGCCCCATTGACGGCTGCGTTTCTTGGCGGCGTTGGCGCGGCGGTCGATCGGTGCGAACATGTCCCGCAGCAGCGGGTGCGTGAGGGCGAAGACGATATTGGGATAGTCCTTTTTCGCCGCAGCCCCGTCGGCCTCGCCGAGCAACAGGTCGTGATTGAACGTATACGCCATGTTCGCCCTTCATGTCCCGGCGCACACGCCTGATCGCGATCCCGGCGAGGGGACTTCGCTCACGGCGCCCATGACCGTCGACAACCTCGATTCGCCTTACTATTAAACCGATCCGGCTTGCGGTAGTAAGGCCGATCTGGAGGACTTATCGGTGCCGGACGTCTTTATTTCCTATAATCGCGAGGATCGCGAAACCGCGCGGCTGGTCGCCAACGGCCTCGAAGCCGAAGGCTTCTCGGTCTGGTGGGACGCCGCCCTGCGGGCGGGCGAATATTATGAGGAAGTGACCGAGAGTAATCTGCGTTCGGCCGGGGCGGTTGTCGTTCTTTGGTCGAAACGGTCTGCGGGTTCGAAATGGGTGCGCGCCGAGGCGACCGTCGGCGAACGCAGCTCGACGCTGGTTCCGGCGCTGATCGAGGAATGCGATCGTCCGGTCCGCTTCGAACTCGTCCAGACGGCGGATCTGACGCGCTGGCGTGGCGACCGCAACGACCCGAACTGGCGCGCGTTCATGCAGGATGTCCGCATGGCGATCTCGCGCCGCGGGTCGAAGCCGGCGCCGGCGGCCTCCGTCACTGCACCGGCGACGAGCCAGGACGCCTCGATCGAGACCGCATTCTGGAACTCGATCAAGGATGCGTCGGACAGCTCGGATTTCGAGGCCTATCTCGATCGCTATCCGAACGGCCATTTTGCATCGCTTGCGCGAAACCGTCTCGCCGCAATGGCGAAGCCGGCGACGCGCACGCCG
>JBGSSK010000289.1:0-2407 GCA_041737095.1 Parvularculaceae bacterium
ACGCCGGCCTTCGCGGCGACAACCGCTTCGCGTCCGAGCCGTTGATAGGGCGGCGCGTCGCCCCAGTTTTTCGCGCCGCCATTGGCGAGATCGTAAAGGATCGCACATGGAACGATCGGCGAGGGCGGAATGCCCTTTATATGGGCGAGCCGAAAGCCCTGTCCGCGCGCGCCGAGAATGGCGCAGACCCCGTCGGCCGCTGCGAGGCCATAGGACGAGCCGCCGGAAAGGACGATCGCGTCGGCGCGATCAACAAGGGTCGACGGATAGAGCAGATCGGTCTCGCGCGTGCCGGGGCCGCCGCCGCGAACGTCGCCGGCGACAATCGCTGGCGCATCGGGCAGGACCACCGTGACGCCGGTTCGCACATTTGCGTCATGCGCCTGGCCGACCCGAATGCCCGGCACATCGGTGATGTCGTTTCTCGGCCCGGATGTGTTGGCGGCGGCGGCTTTCATTGCGTTCGAATATCCTGATTGGCGCGGCGCGACCGTAGACCGAACATAAGGTTTCGGCAAAGCGCGGCGCCCTGGCCGGCGCGCTGCGGGCCGACCTTTGCCTGGCCTGGCGATGTCTGCGATGGTCAGCGGGCCGAAGAGTGCGATAGATGGAGTTGAGTGGAATGATCAGAAAACACGCGCTGGAGACCGCGTCGGCGATCCTGCTGGCGTTTTCGCCGCTCGCCGCAGCGGCTCAGCCGGTGGCTGAAGCGTCCGGCGCCAATTCGCTGATTTCCTATCCGTCGATCTTTCATCCGGTCGAGGCGGCGAACGGGATAGTCGTCGCGCAGGATCGCCTCGCTGCAACCGTCGGCCGCGATATTCTCGCCAAGGGCGGCAATGTCGTCGATGCGGCGGTCGCAACCGGTTTTGCACTGGCGGTGACGCATCCGCAGGCCGGCAATATCGGCGGCGGCGGCTTCATGTTGATCAAATTCGCCGGCGAAGGCGACGTGATCGCCATCGACTATCGCGAGATGGCGCCGTCGGGCGCATCGCGCGACATGTTCCTCGACGCGGAGGGGAATGTCGATACGACGCGCGCGCGGTTCAGCCATCTGTCGGCCGGCGTTCCGGGCTCGGTGATGGGCCTCGTGACGGCGCTCGAAAAATACGGAACGATGCCGTTGAAAGAGGTCATGTCGCCGGCGATCCGGCTCGCCGAAAAAGGATTTCCGGTCACCGGTGCGCTCGCCGATTCCTTTGGTCAATACAGCGAGCGATTCGCGCGCGACCCGTCCAGCATAGCCTATTTCAACAGGAAGGATGGCGGGGCCATTCAACGGGGCGACGTCCTTGTTCAGAAGGACCTTGGACGAACGTTGAAATCGATCGCCGCGAACGGCGCGGCCGGTTTTTACGAGGGGCGGGTTGCCGACCTCATCGTCGCGGAAATGGTTGCGAATGGCGGCCTTGTCACCCATGAAGATCTGAAGGCCTATCGCGCGGTCGAGCGGAAGCCCGTCAAGGGGGAATTTCGCGGCTTTGAAGTCGTCTCGATGCCGCCTTCAGCGTCAGGCGGCGTTCATCTGATTCAGATGCTGAACGTCCTCAAGGGCTATGATCTGAAAAGCCTCGGCCATAACAGCGCCGATTATCTGGGCCTTCTTGTTGAAACAATGCGGCGCGCCTACGCCGACCGTTCAGAATATCTCGGTGACACGGATTTTGTCAGCGTGCCGATTGATCGTCTGCTTGACGACACCTACGCCGCGAAAATCCTCAGCGAGATCTCCCCTAAGCACGCAACGCCGTCGGAAGAAGTGCGGCCTGGTCTCGGTCCGCTGTCGGAGAGCGAACAGACGACGCATTTCTCCGTCATGGACAAGAATGGCAACGCCGTCTCGGTGACGACGACTCTCAATTTCATTTTCGGCAGCAGCTATTCCGTCGACGGCGCAGGGTTTTTCCTCAACAACGAAATGGATGATTTCTCAGCGAAGGCGGCAACGCCGAACGGCTTTGGCCTCCTCGGCGGTGTCGCCAACGAGATCCAGCCTGGCAAGCGGCCGCTATCGTCGATGACGCCGACGATCGTCGTCAAGGACGGCGAAGCGGTCCTTGCGACCGGAACGCCTGGCGGCTCTACCATCATCAATATCGTCCTGCAGAATGTCCTCAACATCATCGAGTTCGGCATGAACCCGATGCAGGCGAACGCCGCGCCGAAAGTGCATCATCAATGGCAGCCCGATCAGATCATTTCGGAACCCGGCATCCCCGTTGATGCGATACGCATTATGGGCGAGCGCGGTTTTGTCTTCGCCCGCGGCGCCGACGGGGCCTTGATGCAGCGGCCGATGGGCCGCACCAACACGGTGATGAAGCATAACGGCGTCCTCCTTGGCGCGGCCGATCCGCGCGAGCCGGACGGCGGCGTCGGCGCTTATTGAACGCGGCCCGCGCGC
>JBGSSK010000294.1:0-1753 GCA_041737095.1 Parvularculaceae bacterium
GGTGGCGCGTCTGCCGCGCCATTGACGTGAGCACGCGGCTCCGCCACATCGCGTCGCCGCGCGCCAGCACGACTTGTCCATGACAGCAAAGATGGATCAGCCGCTCGCCGGCCGTATAGGGCTCCCAGCTTTCCGGCGACCATTTCTCATGCAGCGCAAACCACGCTTCGGCGAGGCGCTGCGCCGGCTCGCGCCCACGCTGGCCGAGCGCCGCCAGGTGACGCAGCCAGACAAAGCGATGCAGAAAGTCGTGCAAAGGGCCGCTACGCCCGGCGAGCGTCCACAAACGCTCAAGTTCGCCCTCGCAATCGACAATTTCGGCGCCGATCGACAACCGCCCGGCGATCACCGCCTCGCCAAGCGCCTTGTCGGCGCCATAGGGATCGACCGGCTTCAGCGCCAGCCGGTCCGGGGCCGGGCCGTCGAGCTGCGCCTGATAGAACGGGCTTTCCCCCCAGGCGCGCTGGACGCGCCGGGCGATCGCTTCGCCGAATTCGCGATTGGGCCTTCTGTTCGCCGCCGACGCCACGATACCTTACGCCTTTCACTTCGCGTTCTTGAGCGCAGCGATATTCGCCGCGTAGGCTTTCGGGTCGCCGCGAAAGACGGCGGACCCGGCGACGATGACGTCCGCGCCGGCGGCGACAACCGCGCCGACCGTGTCGGCGTTCACCCCGCCATCGACTTCCAGCATGATCGCGCGTTGCCGGTCATCGATCAGTTTGCGGAGCGTTTCAATCTTCTTCAGTTGCGAGCGAATGAATGACTGGCCACCGAAACCTGGATTGACGCTCATGACGAGCACGAGATCGACATCGCCGAGAACGGGTTCGATCGCGGCGACCGGCGTCGCCGGATTGAGCGCGACGCCCGCCTTGGCGCCCGCGGCCTTGATGCGCTCGATCGTGCGATGAAGGTGCGGGCCGGCTTCGGGATGAACCGTCAGGATGTCGGCGCCCGCCGCGACGAATTCATCGATATAGGGATCGACCGGCGCGATCATCAGATGCACGTCGAACGGCAGGCTCGTCGCCTTGCGGATCGCCTTGATGACAACAGGGCCGATCGTCAGGTTCGGCACGAAATGCCCGTCCATGACATCGACATGAATGAAGTCGGCGCCGGCGGCGGCGACGGCCGCCACTTCCTCGCCGAGACGCGAGAAGTCAGCCGACAAAATGGAGGGCGCAATGCGGACGGGAGGCATCCCGCCTGCCTATCGTGATGCGCCTTCGATGCGCAACAAGAACGGCGGACAGATTGCGCGGTAGCGCGCCAAGGAATGAAAGACCGGGGCTGAAAAGGACCCGCCCGGTCTCTGGGGGGGTGCGGGGGCGCGAGACCGGGCGGTTCTGGGTGCAGGAAGCGTCAGAGAGGCTCTATGAAGCTGATGATATGTATCGCGCCCCAATGCGGCGAAAATGAGGCCATCCGCCGCCTTTCGAGAGTTTAACTCGTTGTTTTGATTGGTTAATAAAGCATTAACGACGGTCCGGTCGGCGCGCTTTCAAGGGCTTCAGGCGAAGCTTTTTCGCGCCGAGGAGCGCGGTCGCCGCAATCACTGCGCCGAAGACCAGCCCGCTCGCCCATTCGATGTCGTAAAAGCCGACGCCGGCGAAGGCGATCAGCGTCAGCGAGGCGAGGAGCGCCGCAAAGCGCAGCGGCGAGGCGATGAACCTGATCGTCGCATTTGCAGCTTGGCCGGCGGCGGCGACGCTCGCTTCGGCCGCTTTCCGGACGACCGGACCGGCGG
>JBGSSK010000300.1:0-4393 GCA_041737095.1 Parvularculaceae bacterium
GCCCGGACGAGACCGGCGCCGGCGGCGACGAGTCTGCGCCGATGGACGCTGACGCCCTCACGGCCGACGCTGGCGACGACGCTTCAGAAGATGATGAGCCCCGCTCGCCCGAGCGGGATTTCGAAGAGGAAGTCGCAGCCGAGAGGCCGGCCCCGGATTTGGAAAGGCCGGTCGAACTGGCGGCGCAAGCCGACGTATCTCCTGAGAGTCCTGCGGAGGCGCGGCCCGTCATTGCTGCTGAATTGGAAGCGACGCCTCAGCCGGGGGCCGCATCCCGGGAGGAGTCTGGGACCGCGAAACCGGCCCGAAAGGGCTGGTGGAACCGGGCTATGGGCGGTTGATCTGAAAATGCCTGGCGCAGTCGGCTGGGGGCGGAAGTCACAATTCCGCCACCGCCGGCGTCCAGCCTTGTCAGCGCCGGTCGGATGCGGTTGGGTCGCGTTATGAAATCACCAAGGAAGTTGTTGCTGGCCGGGGCTGCGGTGTGTGCAGTTGTGGCGGCGCCGGGCGCAGCCGATGCGCAATCGGTGCTGCGCGACGCCGAGATCGAGCAGTTTCTCGATGATTATTCGCTGCCCGTGTTCCGCGCCGCGGGCCTCCCAGCAGAGCAGATCCAGATCCTTCTGATCGGAGATCAAACCTTCAACGCGTTCGCCGGCGGCCTCATCATGGGCGTCAACACCGGGCTGCTGACGATCAGCGACACGCCGAGCCAGATCCAGGGCGTCATCGCGCACGAGGCGGGCCATATCGCCGGCGGCCATACGGCGCGCTCAGACGAAGCGTTGTCTGCGGCGACCCGCCCGATGCTGCTCAGCCTCGTCCTCGCCGCTGGGGCGATCGCCGCCGGCGCGCCGGACGCCGGCATCGGCATTTTAGGGCTCGGCCAGAATATCGGCTACGCCAACGCGCTGAAATTCAGCCGCAGCCAGGAATCGAGCGCGGACCAGGCGGCGCTCACTTATCTTCAGGCGATCGGACGCTCCGGCGGCGGCCTGATCGAATCCTTTGAAAAGCTGCGCAACGACCAGCTGATCGGCAGTCGCCGGATCAATCCTTACCTGCAAAGCCATCCGCTCGCCGTCCAGCGGGTCACCGCGCTGACGGAGCGCGCCAAGGCCTCCCCCTATTTCGAGGTCGAAGATTCGCCGGAAGAAATCGAACGACTCCGGCTGATCCAGGCGAAGATCAAGGGCTTCCTGCAGGACGTCAATGTGACGTTGCGCGAATATCCGGTCTCTGATCAATCCAACGCCGCTAGCTATGCGCGCGCCGTCGCCTATTACCGCGCCGCCGACATCGACCGCGCCCTTGCAGAGATCGGAAAGCTGCTCGCCGCCTATCCCGACAATCCCTATTACAACGAACTGAAGGGCCAGATGCTGTTCGAATTCGGCCGCGTCGCCGAGTCGATTGAGCCGCATCGCCGTTCCGTCGAACTGGAGCCTGGTAAGGCGCTGTTGCTGATCAACCATGCGCGCGCGCTCGCCGCGACCGAGAAAACAGCCAATGTCGAGGAGGCGGTCTCCAAACTGAAATCCGCCTTGCTGCTGGAGCCGGACAATTCATTCGGCTGGTTCGAATTGGCCCGCGCCTATGGCGCCCTCGAAAAGGAGCCGCTCGCCAATCTCGCGATGGCCGAGTCCCGGTATCACAATGGCGCCAAAGGCGAAGCCGCCCAGTTTGCGCAGCGCGCCCGCGCCGGGCTCAAGAAAGGCACGCCGGAATACCGGCAAGCTACAGATATCATCGTCGCCAGCATTGGCGCGGATCCAGCAGCAGGTCAGGGCCGCGGCGAACGCAAAGCGCCGACCCCGGAACCGGATCGCAAGCCGGCGCCCGGCGACGTGCCGGATCCGCAATAGCGCGCCATTAAAAGAAAATTACGCAATCACCGGGGACAAATATGAAACAGCGCCTGCCCATTATCGCCGCCATCGTCGGCGCAGCCTTTTTCGGCGCCGTCACCGCCAACCTTGTCGCGGCGCAGCAGACCAAACCGGTGTCTGCGGGTAAACTAGATCGGCAGGCTGTCGAAGAAATCGTCCGCGAGACCATTCGCGACAATCCGCAGATCATCGTCGACGCGCTCAACGACTATTCCGAAAATCACGTCAAGGACATCGTGCGCAAATATCTACCGGAATTCCTGTCGGAGGAAAGCGGGTATGTCGCTGGCAAGAAAGCCGCGACGGCCAAAGTCGCTGTCATCGAGTTTTTCGATTATCACTGCGGCTTCTGCAAGCGCAGCGCGGATTTCGTCCAGGATCTGACGAAGAATGACGCCGACGTCAAAGTCGCATTCCGCGAATATCCGATCCTTCGCGAAGAATCCGAAATGGCCAGCCGCTACGCCCTCGCGGCCCGCGCGCAGGGCAAATACCCCGAATTGCATTTCGCGCTGCTGAAGGCTGACGGCGTCATTACCGAAGAGCGCCTGCTCGATATCGCGAAAAAGGCCGGCCTTGACGTGAAGCGCCTTGAAGCGGACCAGCGAAATCCGGATCTCGGCGCGATCATCGACAATGACCGACGCGCCGCGCAGGAAATGGGCGTCGATGGCACGCCGACTTTCATCGTCGCAACGCTCGACGGCGAATTCATTGAAATCATTCCGGGCTTTCGACCGGATGCGGTCAAGGAAGCGATCGCCGAAGCCAAGAAGAAGCGCTGATCCTCAAATCAGTCCGGCGAGCGGCGACGAGGGATCGGCGTAGCGCTTTTTCGCCATCCGCCCGGCGAGATAGGCCTGCCGGCCGGCGATCACGGCGTGTTTCATCGCCGACGCCATCAGGATCGGATCTTTCGCCTCTGCAATCGCCGTGTTCATGAGAACGCCGTCGCAGCCAAGCTCCATCGCGACCGCCGCATCGGACGCGGTGCCGACCCCGGCGTCGACAATCACCGGCACCGATGACTGTTCGACGATCAGCCGTATATTCACCTGGTTGATGATGCCGAGCCCCGATCCGATCAGCGAGCCGAGCGGCATGATCGCGGCGCAACCCGCGTCTTCCAGCTTGCGCGCGTAGACAGGATCGTCCGAGCAATAAACCATCACGTCGAACCCGTCCTTGATGAGGAGCCTCGCCGCCCTCAGCGTTTCCTCCATCTCCGGATAGAGCGTCTTCTGGTCGGCAAGAACCTCGAGCTTCACCAGCGACCAGCCGCCGGCTTCACGCGCGAGCCGCAGCGTCCTGATCGCCTCGTCGGCGGTGAAGCAGCCGGCGGTGTTCGGCAGGTAGACGAATTTTTCAGGGTCAAGGTAATCGACGAGCATCGGCTTGTCGCGATCGGTGAGGTTGACCCTTCTGACCGCGACAGTCACCATTTCGGCGCCTGCCGCCTCGGCGGCGCGCGCATTCTCTTCATAGGACTGGTACTTGCCTGTGCCGATGATGAGCCGCGAACTGAACGACCGGCCCGCGACCACGAGTTTTTCAGCGCCCATCAGCCGCCTCCGACGAAATGCACGATTTCGAGCTGGTCGCCGTCGGCGAGCGGCGTCTGCCGATAGGCCGACTTCGGAACAATCGCCCGGTTGCGTTCGACCGCGAGCTTGCGCGGATCAAGGCCAAGTTCTTCAACTAGCCCCGCCAAGGTCTGCGACGGCTTTACGCGCCGCTTTTCGCCATTGATCGTCAGTTCCATCGGCAAGGACCCGTTTGCACTCTCGCAACGAACGGGCTGTATGTGTAGGCTCCCAGCGGTCGATGCAAGCCATCGCCGTCGCCATTCGAAAGCCATCCGCGCATGACGATCCTGGTCATCAACGGGCCGAACCTCAACCTGCTCGGCGTCCGCGAGCCGGAAATCTACGGGCGCGCGAGCCTTGACGAAATCCGCGCCGTTGTCGAGGCGCGCGCCGCCGCTCTCGGCCGCAAGGTCGATTTCCGGCAGTCGAATCACGAAGGCGTCCTTGTCGACTGGGTCCAGGAGGCGCTCGGCGGCTCCGGCCTCATCATCAATCCGGGGGCGTACTCCCACACGTCGATCGCGCTCCATGACGCCCTCAAGGCGCTGAAATCGCCGAAAATCGAATTGCACCTGTCGAATATCCATGCGCGAGAGGCGTTCCGGCGGACGTCGATGATCAGTCCCGCGGTTGACGCGGTGATCTGCGGCCTTGGGGCCGCCGGCTACCTGACGGCGCTTGACGCCCTAGACCGGCTCATTGACAAGAAGCCCTTTCCTTGACGCCCTAAAAGGGGATCGCCCTGCCGATGACCTCTCACAAGCCTAACGCGACCGAAGCGGCGTGGATCCGCGAACTTGCGACGATCCTTGACGAGACCGGCTTGACGGAGATCGAAATCGAGAAGGCGGACGTTCGCGTTCGCGTCGCCAGAGGCGGCGGCGCCGCGCCGGCGGTCGCTTATGCGCCGGCGCCACC
>JBGSSK010000306.1:0-9170 GCA_041737095.1 Parvularculaceae bacterium
TGGCGTCGGCGATCGACGCGCCGATCGCGCGCATCGCCGAAATGGGCCGCGCCGGAAAGGCGCGCGCGCTCAAGCGGCACGATATCGATCAGATCGCCGGCGAACTCCTATCGATTTTTTCGGCGGTTCAAGACAGAACCGAGGAGCGATGCTGACCCTGCTCAATATCTTGCTCGTCGTTCCCGCGATTGCGCTCTTGGTGGTTACGGTCGTTCTGGCGGCGGAGATCGTTGCGTCATTCGGCGAAACGCCGCCGCCGCCGCCGCGTGCGCGAGGCCGTATTGGTGTCGTCATTCCGGCGCATAACGAGAGGGATATCGTAGCAGCGACGGTCGCCGCGGTTCGGGCGGACCTGCGCGATATCGACCGCATCATCGTCGTCGCTGACAATTGCGATGACGACACCGCAGCGCTTGCAGGACCCGCCGGCGCCGATGCGATCGAACGTCAGGACCGGACGCAATGCGGCAAAGGCTATGCGCTGCAATTCGGCGTTGATCATTTGCGTCACGATCCGCCCGAGACCGTCGTCTTTATCGATGCGGATTGCAGACCCGCTCCTGGCGCAATCTTGCGAATCGCCGAGCGAGCAGCATTTTTGCAGCGCCCTGTCCAGGCCCTTTATCTGATGAACCCGCCTGGAGACTCTGATGCGAAAAGCGCAGTTTCCGCATTCGCCTGGCTGTTGATGAACAGGGTGCGCATGGCCGGTCTGCAAAAACTCTCGGGCGCGACGCGCCTGACCGGCGCCGGCATGGCGTTTCCCTGGGCTTTGATAAAAGACGTCGCTCTCGGCGTGGACGAAATTGTAGAGGACCTTGCGCTGACCATCGCAATGGTGGAAGCAGGCGCGCCGCCATTTCTCGATCTTGGCGCGCACGTAACAAGCGAACTCGCGTCGACTGAGAAGGGCGCGGCGACGCAGCGCGCCCGATGGGAATGGGGATCGCTCCGGATGGCGGTTCGCAAAGTCCCGGCGCTATTCAGCAGGGGTCTCAAGGGAGACGGGAAAGCGCTGGCGCTGGCGTTCGACATCGCTGTGCCGCCGTTGACTGTGCTTGGGGCGGCATTGGCGTCGACGCTGGTCCTCGCGGCGATCGCCGGTCTTGCCGGCTCCATTGGTCCGCTGCGCCTCGTCAGCTGGTCGACATTCCTGTTTGTTTTGAGCGTCGGCGTCGCCTGGGCCGCCTATGGACGGGAGGTGCTTCCCGTCGCAGCGCTGAAGTCGGTCGGCGGCTATATTCTAGGCAAGGCGCGCGTTTATGGCGCCGACGGTCGAAAATCCGCCAGTCGATGGACGCGCACCGAGCGCGGCGATGGCGAATGACCGCGACGATTGGGTTCGTCGTCATTGGCCGCAATGAAGGCGAGCGGCTGATCGCGTGCCTTCGATCGCTTAATGAAACTGGCGGCGGGCTGATCGTATACGTCGATTCAGGGTCAACCGACGACAGCATCGAGAACGCCATCGCGCTATCGGCGGAAATCGTGCGCCTCGACATGAGGAAACCCTTCACTGCGGCGAGAGCGCGCAATGCAGGCGCGCGTCGCCATATCGAGCTTGGCGCGCCTGTCTATATCCAGTTCATCGACGGCGATTGCACGCTGGCCGCCGGCTGGCTCAAAGCGGCCGCAGAATATCTCGACACGCATCCGGAATTCGCGGTCGTCTGCGGCAGGCGGCGCGAACAGAGGCCCGACGCCTCAATTTACAATCGTCTCTGCGATCTTGAATGGGCGACGCCGGTCGGCGAGGCGATAGCGTGCGGCGGCGACGCGCTGATGCGGACCGATGCGATCGCGTCGGTCGGTTTCTACGACGAGACGTTGATCGCGGGAGAAGAACCGGAACTCTGCTTACGTCTCCGCGAGAAAGGCTGGCGGATCTCGCGCATTGCGGCGGAGATGACGCAGCACGACGCGGCGATCTCCCGCTTCAGCCAATGGTGGAAGCGCGCGAAGCGCGCCGGGCACGCGTTCGCCGAGGTGTCAGATATTCACCGTGCTTCGCCAAAGCGGATCTGGGCGCTCGAGACTCGCCGAGCGCTCCTTTGGTCGATGATCGCCCCGGTCGCCGTCCTGCTCGCCATGGCGTCCAGTCCCTTTTGGCTCCTGGCGCTCCTTGCCTACCCCGCCCAGGCCTTTCGCCTCTGGCGCTCGGCGCGCCCGGCGCTTGGCCTTGACGCTGCGCCTTATGCGGCGCTTTCAGTGCTGGGGAAGTTCGCTGAGGCGGAAGGCGTCATTTCCTACTTGATCAACCGGCTGCGCCGCCGACGCTCCAGACTGATCGAGTACAAATAAGGCGCCGCACTTGCACGCATCGGCAGTCGTTGGGGAAGGTGCTAGAGTTTTGATCTTATCAGGACAGGGAGTTCGGCAGTGGCCTATCTGGAGATCGTCGATCCGCGGCTCGGCCAGTTTGATGCAGCCGCCATGAAGACGAAAGGCCTTGAACTGCAGGACGCTTATGTGTCGGCGGAGCCTTTTCCGCACATCGCGATTGATGATTTTGTGCCGTCGTCGATTCTCGATTTGTGCCTCGATCAGTTCCCGACCAGCCGCGATCCCGACAGCCGCAGCTTTGATCGCGATCAGGAACGCTACAAGACGAGCTTCAATCCGGACTATTTGACGCCGGAAGTCCGAGCGTTCTTCTATTCCCTTAATTCGCGCCCATTTGTTCAGTTCCTGGAAAACCTGTCAGGCGTCAGGGGACTCATTCCTGACCCTTACTATATCGGCGGAGGCTTCCATGAGACCCGCAATGGCGGGCATCTCGACGTTCACGCGGACTTCAATCTTCATAAGCCCATGCACCTCGAACGTCGGTTGAACGTCCTTATCTATCTCAATCGCGGCTGGAAGCTCGAATATGGCGGCGGCCTCGAACTTTGGGATGAAAAAATGGAGAGGTGCGTCAAGGCGATCGCTCCCGAATTTGGACGCTGCGTCGTATTTTCCACAAATGATACGAGTTTTCACGGGCACCCAGCGCCCGTTAATCATCCGCAGGGCGCTCCACGGCGCTCGATCGCGCTTTACTATTACACCGCAACCTGGTCGGAATCGTCGCGCTCAAAGACGACGCAATTCAAGGCCCGTCCGGGCACGAAAGATGCGGTTGACTGGAAGATTCGCCGTGATGAACTGTTGACTGAATTTCTGCCGCCCGTCGTGGCGCGGCCAGTGTTCAAGGCGCTGCGAAAAATCAAAGATTAGCCGCTTTCGCGAAGGTCTCCGGTTAACCTCGAAATTTTCTGAATCCTAAAATAATCAGTCTTGAATATTACGTAGTCGCAATGCGGTTTTAAAAATCCGCTAACCAAATGGTTCGGCTTTTTCGAGGCGTTTCAGTCCCGAATTAGCGGTCATGTGTTCCGCTCAACCCTGACGGCGAAGCGCCCCTCGCGTTTGGCCAGCGATCAAGTCCAGTCAAGGGTTGAGCAAGTCCATGTCAGTGAAAAACTCATTCTTACTCCGTTCGGCCGACGCGCAAACGGCGGATCTTGGCGAGGTTGTTGCGGTCGCGCGGAAGCGCAACTTGCGAAAGCGCGCGGGGAAGAAACCCCAACGCTCGGAAATCGCTGGCACCGCGCTGGTGGCCGCCATGATCGGCGCCCAGCTCGCCGAGCAGGCGCAAGCGGAGGCGGACCTCGCGCGGGTCGGCGAAGATATTTCCTGGTTGAAACGCGTCCGCATCTGCAACAGCCACGCTTTCTTTCGGTCCGCTGACGAGCGCGTCGCGCCTGACGGCGACGCTGGCGATCGAGGACCTCTGGGCGGTTTGCACGCCGGTCATCGGCGGTCCGCCGTGGCCGGGCACGGCGAAACCATCGAGGCGTCAAGCGACCAGTCGACTACACTGAAGCGATTTGCATCTGCTGGCGACGATGATTTTGATCGGGGCGGCTTTGGCCGCGCAGGGCTTTCGCGCGGCCGGCGACAGAACGAGGATCGTGATCGTGACCCAGCAACAAATGCGGAAGACGATGAACCGACGACTGGTCAGATCGATGATCATACGCACGAGCCAGCGAAAGACGATCCGACATCGGGCGGCGCGACCGGCGAAACAGACAATAATGGCGGGACATCGACGCCCGGCGACGATCACATGCACGAAGAGCCCGCAAGCGGCGCGACGACGGGCGGCGCGACAACGGGCGGCGCGACGACGGGCGGCGCGACGACGGGCGGTTCAACCGGAACCGGCGATCACAGCCACGGAACGCCGACCAACGGAGCGGTTCCGCATCCCGACGACCTTGCCAAACAGCAAGAGCACCTGGCGCTGATGAGCCTTGTGCCGGTCGCCGCGGCGACCCATGTCGCGGTGAACAATGGCTCTTGGTTCGACCCGAAAACCTGGGCGAATGGTCAAGTCCCGGGTGACGGCGCCAAAGTCCTTATTCCACAGGGCGTGACGGTCGACTATGACGGCCAGAGCAAAGCATCGATTTTCACGATCCGGGTCGATGGCCAGCTCGATTTTGCAACCGACAAAGACACGTTCCTGGAGGTCGACACATTCGTCGTCGCCACCACCGGCCACTTGACGATCGGCACCGAGGGCAAGCCCGTCGACCCCAGCGTCAGCACCATCATCTCATTCGCCGACAATGGACCGATCAATGTCGCCTGGGATCCGATGTTGCTGTCGCGCGGCCTTATCTCGCATGGGACGATCGACATTCACGGCGCCGAAAAGGAGACATTCCTCAAGGTCGCGATTGATCCGCTGAAAGGCGATACGTCGATGACGCTCGAAAGCGTTCCGACCGGCTGGCAGGTCGGCGACAAGATCGTGCTGGCGGGAACGCATCTCGTGCCAAGCACCGCCGCCAATCGTGACGCCCCGGTCATAGCGCAGACGCAGGATGAGGAACTCGTCATTACCGCAATCAACGGCAATGTCGTGACCTTTGACCGCCCGCTCGTTTATGACCACGAGGGCGCGCGCGCCGATCTCAAAGCCTATGTGGCCAATTACTCGCGCAATATCGTTTTTGAAAACGAAGCAGGCGCTGCGGCGCCGACGCATGAGCGCGGCCATGTCATGCTCATGCATTCCGACAATATCACCGTGAAATACGCCGAATTCGACGAGCTCGGCCGGACGGACAAGTCCGTACGCTCAATCGATGCGTCAGCCCTCACAAGCGCAGCGTCCGACTCGAACGTCAAGGGTCGCTATTCGCTGCATATCCATCGCGCGGGGGTTACTGATCAGGAGCACCCGGCGGTCCTTGAAGGCAACTCGGTGTGGGGCTCGCCCGGATGGGGCTTTGTCCATCACGATTCAAACGCGATCCTGTCAAACAACACAGCATACAATGTATTCGGCGCCGCCTTCGTGGCTGAATCCGGAAATGAAACCGGTCGCTGGGACCACAACATCGCCATCAAGTCGCTTGGCGTCGATCACATCACCAAGGACGGCGCTGATGTCGGCGCGTTCGATCTCGGCCGCACCGGCACCGGATTCTGGTTCCAGGGCCGCATGGTTGAGGCGGTCGGCAATGTCGCCGTGAGCGTGCCGAGCGGCGCCGGCTTCACCTATTTCCATCGCGGCGTCGATCCGAATAATCTTGTCATTGATCCCGCCACATCGCCGCTGGGCGACAGCTTTCGTTATCTTGACGGCGTCCAGACCAACACGCCGCAGATCTCGATCTTTCTCAACAATGAATCAATTGCGACGAGGCTGGGTCTGGAAATCATCAAGGCGAACCCGCGGCAGGATCATGATCTGCGTTCGGTGATCGAGAATTTCACCGCATGGGAGGTCAAAATCGGCGCGCATATCGAATATACCGGTCACTACACCTTCAAGAATATCGACTTCGTCGCGTCTGACACCAAAGGTATCGGCAACAACTACACCGTCGGCCTTGAAATCTGGAATAATGTCATGGACGTTGTCGTCAATGGCGGGAATATCGAGGGCTTCCGCACCGGCGTGCATCAGGCGAAGACCGGGGTCTCGGGCCTGAGTTTCATGAACGGCCTTGATCAATGGGATTACACCTATATCGACCTCGCGATAAAAGGCGCGACGACTGACTACACCAACAAAACGGCCGGCGACAAATTCCTGACGGCTGCGGATCTGGTCGACGGCCGTCTCCTCTACAATTCCGCTTTCGCGGAAACTCACATCACGCAGGCGAATGGCGTATTCGACCTCGCGGGTACAAAAACGGACTCGATCGGAAAGACAAGCGCCTACAAGATCTGGGATCCGAACAGCATCTCGACGACGGAACTCAGGGGATCGCTCGAACAGAACGGCTACTGGACAACCACCGACGGCCGTCGCGTCGCGCTGATCGAGGAATATGTCTCGGATCGGGCGACGGGCGATGTCATCAAGGTCGGCCTGTTCGTCGAAGTGCCGTCAAGCTATGGGCTGCAGGCGGGCCAATTCACGCGCACGACTGCTGTGAACAATGGCGTCCTCAATCAGAACAGCACGGCGCCTTCCGCCGTTGACGATGTCGCCTCTGTCAAGCAAGGCGCCTCCGTCATTATTGACGTCCTCGCCAATGACAGCGATCCGGACGGCGATAGAATCTCGCTCGACGGCCTGTTTTCGCAGAGCGGGCATGTTGTCGCCAACTCGGACGGCACCGTCACCTATTTCGCCGATCCCAATTTCACCGGCGTCGACAGTTTTTATTATTTCGTTCAGGACACCAATGGCGACATCGCCAGGGCGCAGGTCACGGTGACCGTCGAAGCGTGAGCGCTGCGGCCCATTCTTCCAGAACGCCGGGGTCGCTCTCCGCCCCGGCGTTTTTTTCGGCGATCGTCTGAAGCGCTGTCGCGCCGAGCAGACGAGACGCTGCCCAAACCGCGGCGCCCCGGACCAGCGGAGACGGATCGGAGACAAGGCGCGCTGCGATATCGCCAAGCATCAGGTCGCCGGAATTGCCGATTGCGATCAACACATTCCGCGTGAAGCGGTCTCTTCCAACCCGTTTGATGGGCGACCCGGAAAATCTTTTTCTGAACGTTTCGTCGTTCAAGGACGCCAGCTCTGCGAGCGGCGGCGCGATCAAGTCGTCACGGGCGCGCAACTGCGCCTCATGTGACGTCTGCGCAAACTTGTTCCACGGGCAAACCGCGAGGCAATCGTCGCAGCCATAGATCCGATTGCCGATCGCCGGGCGGAATTCGGATGGAATCGGCCCCTTATGCTCGATCGTCAGATAGGAGATGCAGCGACGCGCATCGAGCTCGTAAGACGCCGGAAAGGCGTCCGTCGGGCAGACGTCGAGGCATCGGCGGCAATTCCCGCAATGATCGGCTTCGGGCGCGTCGGCGACGAGGTCGAGCGTCGTGAAAATCGACCCCAGGAACAACCACGATCCGTGGTCGCGGCTGACGAGATTTGTGTGTTTGCCTTGCCAGCCGATGCCGGCCGCCGCGGCGAGCGGTTTTTCCATGACCGGCGCAGTGTCGACGAAGACTTTCACCTCGCCGCCATAGGCGTCGATCATGCGCCGGGCGAGCGCTTTCAGCTTCTTCTTGACGATGTCGTGGTAATCGCGATTGCGGGCATATACTGAAATCGAGCCGCGATCCTTTTGGTCAAGCGCCGCGAGCGGATCTTCGTCCGGCCCGTAATTGAGGCCGAGCATCACGACCGAACGAACTTCCGGCCAAAGCGCTGCGGGATCGCCGCGTTGCTCGGCTCGTTTTTCCATCCACTGCATTTCGCCGTGACGGCCATTGCGCAGAAAATCGGCTAGCCGTCCGGACGCCTCGGGGATCGCGTCCGTCGCCGCGACGCCGACGGCGTCGAAGCCGGCGGCGAAGGCCAGACGCCGGATTTCGGCCGCATCAACGACGGCCCCCGCTGTCGAAACTTCAGAAATCGAGATTGGCATAATGGGCTGCGGGCGGCGCGCTTTCGAGCCGGTCGGCGAGCAGCGGGCGCATCGATGGCCGCGACTTCACGCGCGCAAACCAGTCGCGGACGTCAGGAAAATCAGGCCAGGGAATTAGCCCGAAATAGTCGCTGACCGAGAGATGCGCCGCACCCGCGAGGTCGGCGATCGTCAGGCGGTCGCCTGCGAGAAATGCGCGGCGCTCGAGAAGATAACTCAGATAGTCGAGGTGCCAGGCGAGCGCGTCTTTCGCCTCGCGCAAGGGTTCAGGTTCGCCCCAACGACGACCCTTGGCGCCGCCGTCGATGCGCCGGCGGACCACGAGAGCGTTGACCTCCTTTTCGAACTTGTCGTCGAACCAGCTTACTAGTCGACGCGCTTCGGCGCGCCCGGCCGAAGTCGCTGGAAGAAGCGGCGGTTCGCGATAGACTTCTTCCAGATATTCGGCGATTGCGCCGACGGGCGACACCGCGATTTCGCCGCCGGTCGGCGGTTCATCGATCAACACCGGTATCGTCATTGCGGGATTGTGCTGGGCGAGATCGCCGCCGTGCGCCCATGGAGCCGTCTCGACGAAACGGGCGGCGAGACCTTTTTCGGCGAGGATCAGCCGGACAAATCGGCATCCGGGATCAAGCGGCAGGTGAAGCAGCGAGCGCATCGGCGGAAACCATAGCAGCGCTCGCTGAAAGTCAATCGTCGTCAAGGCGGGCCGAAAAGGCGGCAAACCTCTTGCGAACAACCTTGAAGACGTTGCGCAGCGGGACATCGCTGCGTCGATCTGGAACAGCCGCGAGGGTTTGGTTAATGGCGACCGGCCATGATGAGCCGAATTTCCGATACGAGCATCCGGCCTGGCGGCGCCCGGCGCCGCGCGCCCGCGCCGCGACAATCGCGCTCTATACGTGGCAGGAGCCGGGTCTGGTCTTCATCCTTTCGATGATTGCTGCAGCGCCCTTCATTCTCGCCGCATTGTTCTCACCGGCGCTGCTTAGCCTCGCGCCGACGATGAACGTCATCGCGCCGATCGCCGATGCGCGCGCGGTTCTGAGCGGGGCGTCATCGATCTCCGGCGCCGAATCGCCGTTCCACTTGTCGCTGATCATGGCCGGAGACCTGTTCTTCGATACGCCCGGCCGCATCCATCTCGCCGCCAAGGCGTTCGCGGCGATCGCCGTCGCAACGCCGCTCGCCTATTTCGCGGCCGTGCGGTTTCCGGCGGCGCAAGCCGCCTTGATGACGGCGGGTCTTGCGGCGTTTGTCGCCGCGCCGTTCGCC
>JBGSSK010000313.1:0-3862 GCA_041737095.1 Parvularculaceae bacterium
TCCCTCGCCGCAGAAGTCGCGGCCTGGCAGGACAATCGCAACAAGCATCACGCCAAAGCCGATTGGCAGTTCACAACCGCCGACGCCCGCGTCAAACTCAAAAGGTTGTACCCCCAGTTCGAATGACTCACGGCACTAGGAAGCCCTACTCCTCTTCCGACCGTTTCGCCTTTTCGGATTGAGGGATCTCCTGGCCGGTCTGCTGATCGACGATCTTCATCGACAGGCGGACCTTGCCGCGGTCGTCGAAGCCGAGGAGCTTCACATAGACCTCGTCGCCTTCCTTGACGACGTCGGTCGTTTTTTCAGCCCGCTGGTTCGACAGCTGCGAGATATGGACGAGGCCGTCCCGCGCCCCGAAGAAATTGACGAAAGCGCCGAAGTCCATCGTCTTGACGACCGTGCCTTTGTAGATTTCGCCGACTTCCGGTTCCGCGACGATTGAATGGATCCATTTGTGCGCGGCGTCGATCTGCGCCTTGTCGCTCGATGCGATCTTGATCAATCCCTCATCGTCGATGTTGATCTTCGCGCCGGTCTTCTCGACGATTTCGCGAATGACCTTGCCGCCGGTGCCGATGACTTCCCGTATCTTGTCCTTCGGGATCTGCATGGTCTCAATGCGGGGGGCGAATTCGCCCAGTTCGGCGCGCGCATTGTCGAGCGCTTTCGACATTTCGCCGAGAATATGCATGCGTCCCTCCTTCGCCTGACCGAGCGCGACTTGCATGATCTCCTCGGTGATGCCGGCGATCTTGATGTCCATCTGCAAAGAGGTGACGCCTTCCATGGTGCCGGCTACCTTGAAATCCATGTCGCCGAGGTGGTCTTCATCGCCGAGAATGTCCGAGAGGACAGCATATTTCTTGCCCTCGAGGATTAAGCCCATCGCGATGCCGGCGACCGGACGGCGCAGCGGAATGCCCGCATCCATCATCGCGAGCGAGGAGCCGCAAACGGTCGCCATCGAAGAGGAGCCGTTTGATTCTGTGATCTCCGAGACGAGTCGGATCACATAGGGAAACTCCTCCTGCGTCGGCAACACCGCTTTCAGCGCGCGCCAGGCGAGCTTGCCATGGCCGATTTCGCGGCGGCCTGTGAAGCCCATGCGCCCGACCTCGCCGACGGAGTAGGGTGGGAAATTGTAGTGCAACATAAAGGTTTCTTTATAAGTCCCCTCAAGTGCGTCGACAAATTGCTCATCTTCGCCGGTGCCAAGCGTTGCAACAACCAACGCCTGCGTCTCCCCGCGCGTGAAAAGCGCCGAACCATGCGCTCGGTTCAGGACGCCCGCCTCCGCAACGATCGGGCGAACGGTCGTTGTATCGCGGCCGTCGATGCGCCTGCCGGTCTCAAGAATGCCATTGCGGACGATGTCCGCCTCGACCTCCTTGAATATTGAACCGAGTGCGTTCTTCGACAATGCATTCTCATCGCCTTCGATGCAGAACGCCTCGGCCGCCTTGGCTTTGGCCGCTGCAATTCTTTCCTGACGAACCTGCTTCTTGAGCTCCTTGTAGGCGTCGCGGAGGTCCGCCTCAACGAGCGCGCGAATTTTCGCCGGATAGTCGCCGTAGTCAGCGGCGACCACTGCCCAAGGATCCTTGGCGCAGGTTTCCGCAAAATCAATGATCATGTTGATCGCATCTTTCGCGGCGCGATGGCCGTACATGACGGCGCCAAGCACGACGTCCTCGGCAAGCTCCTTGACCTCTGATTCAACCATCATCACGGCGTCGGACGTGCCAGCCATAACCAGGTCGAGACTGGTTTCCTGCATCTGCCCGATGTTGGGATTGAGCACATACTCGCCATTGATGTAGCCAACGCGCGCAGCGCCGATCGGACCGAGGAAGGGAATGCCCGAGACTGTCAAGGCGGCGGAAACCGCGATCATCGCGACGACATCTGGGTCGTTCTCAAGGTCGTGCGAAAGCACCTGGGCGACAACCAGCACCTCATTCTTGAAACCCTTTGCGAACAGCGGACGGATCGGCCTGTCGATCAGGCGCGAGGTCAGGGTTTCTTTTTCGGTCGGTCGTCCTTCGCGTTTGAAAAAACCGCCGGGAATACGTCCCGCCGCATAAGCTCGCTCCTGATAATGGACGGTCAGCGGAAAGAAATCGAACTTCGGATCGGCTTGTTTGGCTCCGACAACCGTTGCGAGGACCGAGGTATCGCCATATGTCGCGAGAACGGCTCCGTCGGCCTGTCTTGCAATGCGGCCGGTTTCGAGCGTCAGCGTCCGACCGCCCCATTCCATCGATTTCTTGGTGATATTGAACATCTAATTTCTTCTTTCTTCATATAAGGCGCAATGGACGCGGATCGCCCAGGCGCTGCGGACAAACAGGCCGCCCATGCGGCCTGACATTTGAACGCCGCCCCGGATGGAGCGGCGCATGATGAAGCCTATTTCGGCTGCATTCTTATGGCGCCGTCGAGCCGGATGACGGCGCCGTTGATCATTGTGTTGCGGCATATTTCGAGTGCGAGTGACGCAAATTCTTCAGGTTTGCCGAGACGTTTTGGGAACGGCACCATCGCGGCGAGTGCGTCCTGAACCTTTTGGTCCATGCCCGCCATCATCGGCGTCCAGAAAATCCCCGGCGCAATCGTGTTGACGCGAATGCCGAGATTCATGAGATCGCGCGCAATCGGCAGCGTCATGCCGGCGACAGCCGCCTTCGATGATGAATACGCGGCCTGCCCGATCTGGCCCTCAAAAGCGGCGACCGAGGCCGTGTTGATGATGACGCCGCGCTCGCCGTCTTCGAGGCCGTCTAGCTTCTCCATCTGCTCGGCGACGAGGCGGATGCAGTTGAACGTGCCGACAAGATTGATGTCGAGGACGCGCTTGTATGTCTCGAGCTTGTGCGGGCCGTTCTTGCCGATCGTCTTTTCGCCGATCACGATGCCAGCGCAATTGACGAGGATGCGCGGCGCGCCGATCGCGGCGATCGCCTTTTCAACGCCGGCCTTGACGCTCGCTTCGTCGGCGACGTCGACCATGCAGAACTCGCCGCCAAGTTTCGCAGCCAGCGCCCCGCCGCGTTCGGCGTTCATGTCAAAAACCGCGATCTTGCAGCCTTGCGCATGCAACGCCTCAGCGGTCGCAGCGCCAAGACCCGATGCGCCGCCCGTGACGATCGCGGAATGGCCGTTGAATTTCATGGGTGCTTCTCCTTTGGTTCCCCCCGCCCCCGTCCCTTGACGAAGGCCGGACCGCGCCCACCGCGGCCCGGGCGTTTGGGGCGCCGAACCAAGCGCCCGTGCGATCCGCGTCCTAACGGCGCAGGCCGAGGCGCTCGATCAACGACAGATAACGCTTTTCGTCAGCGCGCTTCACATAATCGAGCAGACGCCGACGCTGCGAGACGAGTTTCAAGAGCCCGCGTCGCGAATGGTTGTCCTTCACATGGCCCTTGAAGTGCTCAGTGAGGTTGGAGATGCGCTCCGAAAGGATCGCGATCTGCACTTCCGGCGACCCGGTGTCGTCCTTCTTGGTCGCATATTCCTTGATGAGTTTGGCCTTACGCTCGGGCGTAATCGACATTGATGCTGTCTCCGCGGCGTCGGCATGGACCGGCCCAGCCGGGACGCCGTCCAGCAGGGTCGAGAGATTGCGGGTCAATAGGGGATGGGTTGGCGAAAGGCAAGCGCCGGTCCATTTCCCTCAGGACGGCGCTAAATTGAAGACCCTCAGGGGCTTCAGTTTCAGCCCGTCCAACTCGCACAGCGCCACCGCCTCGCCGTGAACGGACGCGAGAACCGCCGGAATGAGGCCGGCTTCAGCGCCGCGGACGCCCTTTGCGGTCGCCGCTGAAATCACCGCCGGCTGGCCGCGGCGGAGCTTGTCGGC
>JBGSSK010000322.1:0-4983 GCA_041737095.1 Parvularculaceae bacterium
CGCGCCCTCGCCGTGAAAGCCGTACGGTGAGCGATCGCCGCAGAGACGCCGAGCAGCTCGGCAGGCGCGCCGAATGGCGCGTCGCAGTTCTCTATGCGCTTCGCGGCTATCAGATCGTGGAGCGGCGGTTTCGCGCCAGCGGCGGCGAGATCGACCTGATTGCGCGCCGCGGCCGGGTCATCGCGTTCATCGAAGTCAAACGGCGCGACAAGGCTGACGACGCCATCCTCGCCGTCACGCCGGCCAATCGCCGCCGCATCGAGCGGGCATCCGAACACTACCTCTCGCACCGCCCTCATTTCGCCGAATTCGCAGTGCGTTTTGACATCGCGGCGGTTTCCCGCTTCGGGGTTCGCCTTGTTCGAGACGCCTGGCGGTCGGGCGAGTGAGCCGCAATCGGCCGCCGCCGCTTGATGCGACGGCGCGGCGCAAGGCAAGGACAAGGGCGCGCGCAGACCCGTCGCCAGCGCCGCAAAGGAGCGTAGCCATGCCCAGGACCATCCTCGCCGCCCTGTTCGCGGTTCTCTTCGGCCTCCTCGCCGCCTGCGCGTCGAGCCGTAATCTCGATAAAAGCGTCACCGACATCGGCGCCAACGCCGAACTCAAGGCGGTGCTGTTCGCCGACCGCAGTCATGATTACGGCGATGTCGATCTGACGATCTTCGAAGGCCGGCTGATGCTGACCGGCACGATGAAGTCAGAGGAAGGAAGGCGTAAACTGCTTGAAAACGCCTGGAAGGCCGACGGCGTCGACCAGGTCATCGACGAAATCATCGTCGGCGGCGGGACTTCGCTCGGCCAGGGCATTGAGGATTCGCGCATCGATGCGACCTTGCGCGCCCGCCTGATCACGGACGGCGACGTCAAGAGCGCCGACTACAAGGCGTCGGTCTCGAAGGCCGTCGTTTACCTGATCGGCGTCGCCCGGTCGGAGGCGCAGCTGAATCAAGCGCTCGAGGTCGCGCGGTCGATCAGCGGTGTCGAGCGAGTGGTCAGCCACGTTCTTTTGAAGCCGCTTTAGCCGGAAGGCGGCGGCGGCGCGCCGAAATGAGCTTGATCGGCGGCCGGCGGCGGCCTAACCGCACTGGACCCGGCGCCGACCCTCTCAAGGGCCGCAGGTGAGGACGAGGCCATGAAAATCGCCATCCAGATGGACCCGATCGAAGCGGTCAATGTCGACGCGGACACGAGTTTCGATCTCGCCATTGAGGCGCATATGCGCGGCTTCGAGATCTGGATATATCAGCCGGCGGCGCTCGCCATGCGCGATGGGCGCATCTCGGCGCGGGCGCGCAAGGCGGTGGCGCTGAAGCGCGAACAGGGCGCGCACGCGACGCTCGGCCCGCCGGAAATTCTCGATCTGCACGGTGTCGACGTCGTCCTGGTGCGGCAGGACCCGCCTTTCAACATGGCCTATGTGACCGCCGCGCATCTCCTCGAGCGCTTGCGTCCGGGCGTCCTTGTCGTCAACGACCCGCGCTCGATCCGCGACGCGCCGGAAAAACTGTTCGTCGCCGAGTTTCCCGATCTGACGCCGCCGACGCTGATCACCCGCGACCTCGGACGCATTCGCGATTTTCGCGACGAGCATGGCGATATCATCCTGAAGCCGCTTTATGGAAACGGCGGCGCCGGCGTCTTTCGTCTGTCGTCGGACGATTCGAATTTCAACGCGCTGACCGAACTATTCATGCAGGCGTTCGCCGAGCCGGTGATCGCCCAGAAATACCTCGCCGCGGTTCGCAAAGGCGACAAGCGCATCATCCTGCTCGACGGGGAAGCGGTCGGCGCCATCAACCGGGTGCCGGCGCAAGGCGAGACGCGGTCGAACCTGCATGTCGGGGGGAAGGCCGAAGCGGTCGAAATGACCGAACGCGACCAGGAGATCTGCGACCGGATCGGCCCGGCGCTGTCGGAGCGCGGATTGATCCTCGTCGGCATCGACGTCATCGGGGACTTCCTGACGGAGATCAACGTCACTTCCCCGACCGGCGTTCAGGAAATCCGCCGCTTCGGCGGCCCTGATATTTCGGCGCTTTTCTGGGACTGGGCCGAGGGCCGGATCGAAGCCTGACGGGACGGGCGCGGTTTTTTTTCGGCGGTTATTGCGGTAAGGGCGACATCGACATGGGTGCCATCAGCAACGCGAGACTTGCCAAACCATACGAGCCGGCGGCGGCGCCTGTCGCGGCGGCGCCGCTGCGGGTGGCCCTGTTCTCCGGCAATTACAATTACGTGATGGATGGACCGGTGCGGGCGCTGAACAAGCTGGTCGCGCATCTGGAATCGCGCGGCCATGCGGCGCTGGTTTTCGCGCCGACAATCGATACGCCGGCGTTCCTGCATTCCGGCGAGCTGATATCGGTTCCGTCGATCCCGCTGCCCGGTTCGCGCAGCGAATACCGGCTGGGGCTCGGCCTTAATGGCGCTTTGCGCCGACGCCTCGATGCGTTCCGCCCGACGATCATTCATGTCGCAGCGCCCGACTGGCTAGGCCTCGAAGCGCTCAACTACGCGAAGGCGCGGGGGCTTCCCGCCGTCGCGTCGTTCCACACTCGCTTCGACACCTATCCGCGCTATTACGGCATGTCGTGGTTTGAAAAGCATGTGACGTCCTACATGCGGTATTTTTACGGTCGCTGCGCGCGCGTCTACGCGCCGTCGCAATCGATGGTCGATGAATTGAAGCGGGACGGCATCGGCCGCGATATCCGGCTGTGGGCGCGCGGCGTCGAACAGGCCTTGTTCAATCCGGCGCGCCGGGACGACGCCTGGCGGCGATCGGCCGGTTTTTCCGATGACGATGTGGTTGTCGCGTTCGTCGGGCGCGTCGTTCTTGAAAAGGGCATCGATGTTTTCGCCGAAGCGATGAAGGCGGCGGGCGCAGCGAATCCGCGCATCAGGGGGCTTATCGTCGGAGACGGGCCGGAAAGGGTGCGCTTCGCCGAAATGCTCCCTGACGCCGTTTTCACCGGCTATCTGCAAGGCGAAGCGCTCGCCCGCGCCTACGCCAGCGCCGATGTTTTTTTCAATCCGAGCATTACCGAAACTTTTGGCAATGTGACGCTCGAAGCGATGGCGTCGGGGCTTCCCTGCGTCTGCGCCGCGGCGTCCGGCAGCCGTTCGCTGGTCGACGACGGCGTCACCGGCCTTTTGGTTGCGGACGCAAAAGACGTGCACGGATTTTCTACGGCGATCCAGTCGCTTGCGAATGACCGGGCGCATCGCATGCGCCTGGCCTCCAATGCGCGCACCAAGAGCGCTTCATTCCAATGGGACGCCATCCTCGATCGTCTTATTACGGACTATCAGGATGTCGTGGACGATAACGAGACGTGATCGCGTCGCGCCGTCATCGATGAAACGACTGTCACAATTCCACGTTAGCCGCATCGGGTTCTCGTGGAGCGCAACACATGCGTCTTGTCGACATTTCGGAATTCTTCAGCGATTTCGGCGGCGGCGTCAGAACCTACGCCCATCAAAAACTTGAAGCCTCGGCGAAAGCAGGGATCGAGACCATCATCATCGCGCCCGGCCCCGCGGACCGCCGCGAAAAGCGGCTTGGCGGCGAGATCTATTGGGTGAAGTCGCCGGTCTTGCCGCTCGATCATCGCTACCATCTGTTTTCCGACATGCGGCCGGTTCACGCGATTCTCGATGAAGTCTCGCCGCATGTGGTGGAAGGCTCTTCGCCCTGGCGCGGCGGCTGGATGGCGGCGCAATGGCGGGGGTCCGCCGCGCGCGCGCTGTTTCTCCATCAAGATCCGGTCGCGGTTTATCCGCAGTCACTGTTCAGCCCGGCGATCAGCATCAAGACCGTCGACGCCATGTGCTTCTGGTTCTGGTCCTATCTGCGTCATCTCGCACGACGGTTCGACGCAACCGTCGCACCGAGCGATCACTTCGCGCGGCGTCTTGAGAAGTTCGGCATCGACAACCCGTTTGTCGCGCCGCTCGGCGTCGACAAGTCGGCTTTCTCGTACGAGTTCCGCGATGAGGGCGTCCGCCGCGAGATGCTGGCCGCATGCGGTATCCACGACCCCGCCGCCGCCTTGTTCATTTCGGTCGGGCGCCATCACCCCGAAAAGCGCCTGCCGATGGCGATCGAGGCCTATCAGGGCTATTCTGCGACGGCGCCGGCGGGTCTCTTCGTCATCGGCGACGGACCGATGTGGCGCACCGTCAACAAGCACGCAACGCGCGCGCCCGGCGTGTTCATCGCCGGACCCGAAACCGATCGACGATCGCTTGCGCGCCGGCTGGCAAGCGCCGACGCGCTGATCCATGGCGGCGCCGCGGAGACCTACGGCCTCGTGATCGCTGAGGCGCTGTCATCCGGCTTGCCGATTGTCACGCCGAATATCGGGGCGGCGGCTGACCTGTCGCATCCGACCTATGGCGAAACCTATGCGTTCGGCGACGCGACGGCGCTTGCTGACGCGATGCGCCGGATCATGGCGCGCGACCGCGCGGGATTGTCCTTGGCGGCGCGCGCCGGCGCGCATCGCATCAACACGCCGGACCAGCATTTCGACTTGCTGTTCAGACACTATGCTTCGCTGGCGAGCGCCAGGTCATTGCGGCGGGCCGCCTGAGACGCCGACCAGGATTGCTCGCGAAGATTGGTTTCGAAGATGCGGCGGCGGGCGAAGCGCTCGGTCAAGAATGCGTAGAAGAACCAGTCGCGATGCGCGCGCGGGATCGCATGGTAGAAGAGCCGCTCGGCGAGCGTCCAGCGAACCCGCCCGCGATCTGCGCGACGCGACGAAGGCACGCACCAATGACGGTAGGCGTACCGAATTGCGCCGAATTTCGAAATCCGGTGAATGACTTCATGATCGATCAGGCAATACGGCCAGATTTCCGGGCCGAATCCGCCCGCCCGCCGCAGGAGATCGGTGCGGAAAGCCTGGCCATAGCCGCCGCTGTGGGCTTGCGTCGGCATCACCGCGGCGGCGGCGCGGCCTTTGGCGCGCGCCA
>JBGSSK010000340.1:0-2255 GCA_041737095.1 Parvularculaceae bacterium
CCGGTCGGCATGCTTGAACGCGACGATGAGGCCGTGGCTCGCCTCGTCATATACGACCGCCGCGCGCGCGCGATCGAAATCCGGCGGCTCGGCGACGCAGCGCGCGCAAGTCGAACCTTCGCCGAATTCATAAGCGAACGGCGCGCCGCAGCGCGCGCAAACAGGATCGTCGACAAATTGCAGCGTCGCCCACGCGGCCGCCGAGAGAAGGCCCGGCGCCGCGACCGCCTCATTCGAGATCGGGCAGAGCGGCGGCGCCAGCATATCAAGAAAACGTGACCGCATTTCGCGCGCCGCGGCGACAAGGCGGGCGCCGGATCCACGCCGGTCGGCGATTTCCAAGGCTTGGGCCGCGTCTTCCAGACAATTCTCCTGACCGTCTTCAGAAGCACGTAACCGCATTTACTAACGCCTCGTCAATGACAGCTCTGTATTAAGGGATCAACAACACAAAAACACGGCGGGAGAACGATTCGGCGAAGGACGTCGATCGAATTGCACGGAAGGAGAGACTTATGCGCAGAATGGGGCGATTTCTCCGCGACCGCGACGGCAACATCGCGATCATGTTCGCCTTCACCTTTGTGCTGCTGGTGCTGTTCGCCGGCGGCGCCGTCGACTTCGCCAGGTACAACGCGGTCCGAGCGGACCTCATTGAATCGCTTGACGCCTCCGGCCTTGCGATCGCGCAGCTCGACGCGATCAACGGCCCGGAAATCCGCAATCTCAGCGACGCCGAGCGCGAGGCCTATCTCAAGCAATATGGCCGCGACTTCTTCCATGAGAATTTCCGGCATGAATCGGTGATCGAGGGGCTGTCGGTCGACTTCGACATCAACAATACGACGATCACGCCGACCGCGCAGGGCGATTTGAGAACCCTTTTGCTGCATCTCGGCGCCGACCTGCTCGGCAGTTCCGGGCCCCAGTTCGAAACGCTGTCGATGACGACCAATACGGAAATCACCCGCGCCGCGACCGGCGACACCGAGGTCGCACTCGTCCTCGATACGACCGGCTCGATGAATTCCGAGGGTCGCATGACCGACCTCAAGGCGGCGGCGAACGAATTCGTCGATGTGCTCATTCGCGACGACCAGAGCGACTTCTATTCGAAGGTCGCGGTCGTCCCCTATGGAATGGCGGTCAATCTCGGCGCGAAGGCGCAAAGCGCGCGCGGTCCGGTCGAACCCGGCAAGTCGATCATGGCGGCGACGCGAACCCGCCCCGTCGTCGTCACCGCCGCCGGCCACGGCTTCGTCAACAACCAGATCGTCTATATCGCCGGCGTCAACGGCATGAAGCAGCTCAACAACAAAGCCTATCGCATCCGGCGGCTGACCGCCGACACGTTTGAATTGCGGGACACGTTCGGCGCGAATGTCGACGGCCGCAGCTACAGCGCCTATGCAAGCGGCGGGACCGCTTACTGCACGGATACCGGCTGCGAGTACAAATTCTTCACCAGCCAGGCGAATACGCAGCAGATCTTCCGCGTCTCGACCTGTGCGTCCGAGCGGACGGGGGCGAACGCCTACACCGACGCGGGCCCCTCCGCCGCGCGCCTCGGCTATGTCTATGCGGGACCGAACAATCCCTGCACCGCGCCGGAAGTGATGCCGCTCACCAGCGACCGCGACACCGCGCATGACGCGATCAACGCGCTCACCGCGGGCGGCTCGACCGGCGGCCATGTCGGCGTCGGCTGGGGATGGTATGCGGTGTCGCCGAATTTCGCCTCGATGTTCACCGGCGACAGCGCGCCCGCCGATTATGACGCTGACGTCGCCAAAAGCGTCGTCATCATGACCGACGGCGAGTACAACAGCTCCTATTGCAACGGCGTCATCAGCCAGTCCTCGACGAACGGCAGCGGCGGCAGTCGCGACAAGATCAATTGCAACGCCCAGAACGGCCATTCCTACGATCAGTCGCAAGAACTCTGCGAGAGCATGAAGGGCGAGGGCGTCATCGTCTACACCGTCGGCTTCAAGATCGTCGACAACCAGAATGCGCGCGATCTGATGGCGAATTGCGCGACCAGCGCCAATCACGCCTATCTCGCCGAGGACGGCGCGGCGTTAAAGCGCGTCTTTGCCGACATCGCGCAGAACATCGCGCAGCTCCATGTCAGCCGATAGGAGCGCCGCGCCATGAAATGTCCGATGCGCCTCGTAAGGGACAAGAAGGGATCGACCGCGGTCGAATTCGCGCTGGTCGCGCCGGCGTTCCTGACCTTGATGTTCTCGATCTTC
>JBGSSK010000372.1:0-42098 GCA_041737095.1 Parvularculaceae bacterium
CCCCGGCGACAAGGTCAGCCCGACAAAGTCGACGGAGCTGCCGGGCGCCGCGCGCGCCGGAGACGAGGAACAGACGGAAGTCGCCGAGCGCGTCCGCCGGAGCACCGTTCAGTGAACGGGCTGATCGCTTGGTGGGCGAAAAACCCGATCGCCGCAAACCTGTTGATGATCGCGATCATCATCGCCGGTTTTTTCGGCTACGCCCGGATCGAGCGTGAAGTATTCCCGTCCGCCGATTTCAACGGCGCGACGATTTCTGTCGCGTGGCCCGGCGCCTCTCCGCAGGAAATCGAAGAACAGATCATCCTGCGCGTCGAGGAGGCGATCTCCGGCGTCGACGGCATTGAGCATATCGACTCGCGCGCGGAGGAAAACGCCGCCTTCATTAACGTCGAGGGCGCCGACACGATCGATTCTGCGCGGTTCCTCAACGACATCAAGAATCGCGTCGATGGCATCTCGACCCTGCCGCGCGATTCATTTCCGCCCGTCGTATCGCAATGGCGAAATGAGAATGGCGCGGTTTTCATGGCGCTCTACGGCGATCTCGATGAACGAGAACTGACGCGCCTCGCCCGCAAATTGCGGGACGAGCTCGCGCAGTTGCCGAATAGTTCGCCCCTGGTCGATCTTTGGGGCGCCCGTCAGGAAGAAGTATCGATCGAGGTTTCCGACGAGGCGCTGCGCAGATATTCCCTTACCTTTGACGACGTCGCGCAGGCGGTGCGCGGTTCGTCTCTCAATCTTGCAGCAGGACAGGTCAGAACCGATACAGGGAACATCCAGGTCGCAGCGCGAGCGCTCGCCGATACGGAAGACGAATTCGGCGAAATCGTCGTTCGCCAGGCGGCTGACGGGTCAATCATCCGCGTCCGAGACATAGGCGTCGTCATCGACGGCTTTGAGGACCAGCGATCGAAACGCCAGATGAACGGCAAGCCGTCGATTTCGATCGCCGTGCAGGCGCCGGAAACCCTCAATATCGTCGAGCTGTCCAAGGCGGTCACGACCTGGGTCGAGGAAAAGAACAAGGAACTAGACGGCAAGGCGGAAGTAATCGTCTGGTTCAACACCGCCAATATTTTCTTTAGCCGAATGGATCTTGTCGGGGGGAACGCCGTTCAGGGGCTGATACTCGTCCTGATCTGCCTCGTTCTGTTTCTTCGGCCGGCGGTCGCATTCTGGTCCAGCATCGGAATCCCGGTCGCCCTGTTCGGCGCCTTCGCGCTGATGCCGGGCGCCGGCGTTTCGCTGAACATCCTGTCCTTGTTCGGATTTCTGCTGGTCATCGGCATTGTCGTCGACGACGCGATCGTCGTCGGTGAGAGCATCCATTCTGAAGCGGAAGAAGGTCGCGGCGGATTGAGCGGCGCAATCATGGGCGCGCAACTGGTCGCCAAGCCGGTTATTTTTGCCGTACTGACCACCATTATCGCCTTCACGCCCTGGATTTTCATCGGCGGCGGCGCCTCGCAGTTCACCAAACACATCGCCTATACGGTGATATTCGCGCTCGTCTTTTCACTCGTCGAGGCGTTCTTCATTCTGCCGGCGCACTTGTCGCATCTCAAGAAAGAGGACAAGTCGGGTTTCTACCACCATTTGCAGAGCCTGTTTGCCGACGGGCTGATCAAGTTCGCGCACAACAATATCAAACCGGCTGTTCGGGCGGCGCTACGCTTGCGGTATTTCACCGTCGCCTTCTTTATCGTCGCTTTCATGTTCGCATTTGCTCTGCTGGCGCAGGGATGGGTGGCGTTCAAATTCATGCCGGAAGTGCAAGGCACGTTCATCTCGATGAACGTCCGCCTGCCCGAGGGCGCGCCCTATTCGCGCAGCCTCGAAATCTTCGACGAAATCGAACGCGCCGCAGACGAACTCAAATCCGACCTCGGACAGACCCCGGCCGGCGGAGATTTTGTCGAGTCCGTCTATATCAATGCGCGAGAGGGTTCTGTCGTCTCCTACGTCACTATTGTCGACGGCAAGAAACGCAAGGAGTCGACCAAGGAAGTCTCAGAGCTGTTCCGCGCAAAACTCGGCGAAATTCCGGACGCGGAAGAAATCAATGTCGGTTACACGATCAATGACGGCGGGCCGGATTTCACTTTCGGCGTCGAGGCCGACGATCTCAATGGCTTGCGTCTGGCGACCGTCGATATTCAGAACTACCTTAGAAGCATTCCTGGCCTTTATGACGTCCGCAACAGCCTTCAGTCTGAGACGCCCGAACTCCAGATCTCGCTGAAGCCGGGCGCTGAACGCTTCGGCCTGACGCTGGCCGAAGTCTCGCGCCAGGTGCGGCAGGCCTATTACGGCGAGGAAGCCCAGCGCCTGCCGCGCGACGGTCAGGACGTAAGGGTCATGGTGCGCTATCCGGCTGCAGACCGGCAATCCCTGACCTCGATCGACTCAATGCGAATCAGGACGCCTGACGGGCGCGAGGTCGCGCTGTCCGCCCTCGCCGACGCAAAATTCGCGCCGAGCTACAAGAGAATTGACCGTCGCGACCGCAAACGGTCAGCGCAGGTGACGGCGGAAATGCCCGAAGGCGCTGACCGCGCGGCTATCATGAAGGCGTTTCAGGAAGAATTCGTTCCCGAATGGCGCGAACGCCATCCCGGCGTCAGCCTTGCACAGCGCGGCGATGCGGAGGAGCAGGCCGAGTTCATGGGCGACATCGGCGGCCTCTATTTCGCCGCGCTCATCGCCATGTACATGTTGATCGCCATCGCCTTCGGCTCCTACTGGCAGCCGCTGCTGATCATGTCTGCGATTCCGTTCGGTTTCATGGGCGCGATGTTCGGCCACTTCATGCTGGGCCTCGATTTCGCGCTGTTCTCATTCTTCGGCGTCGGCGCGGCGGCCGGCGTCGTTATCAACGACAACCTCGTCCTCATCGACTACGTCAATCGGTTGCGCGGCCAAGGCATGGGCGCGATCGCCGCCCTGACAAAGGCGAGCGTCGATCGGTTCCGGCCGATCGTCCTCACCTCGGTCACGACCTTTTTCGGGTTGATGCCGATCATGTTCGAGCGATCGACCGACGCCCAGTTCCTCATGCCAACTGTCGTCGCCCTTTCCTGGGGCGTCTTTTTCGCCTTGTTCGTAACGCTGTTTTTCGTGCCGGCCATGTATGCCGTGGGCGCCGATATTGCGCGCTTTTATCGCTGGGCGTGGACGGGCGAGAAGCAGGCGCCGGTCGGTTTCGGCAAATCGGCCGAGCAGGATTTCAAGGATGACGCCAAGGGTGTCGGCAAAGGCGCGCCACCGGTCTTGCGCCCGGCTGAATAAGGGGCCGAAAATTTTATCCGGCGCATTAACCATCCGTTAACACCGGCGAGGCATTCTGATATTGTCCTCTCCCGAGAGGACACCCCACCATACCCCACGATAGTGAGTACCGGCCGCGTTCCCCCCAAGGCGCGGCCGTCTCGCTATTAGGGCCCGGTTTCGCCAATTGCAGCGCCGTAGCCCGGGCGTGTTCACCCTGGAAAATACGGGTGGATTCGCCAGGCCAGCTTTGCTATACGGCGACGCCTCAAGGCTATTCCCCGATAGCTCAGTTGGTAGAGCATTCGACTGTTAATCGAATGGTCGCTGGTTCGAGTCCAGCTCGGGGAGCCATTTCTCAAAACGCCCTGATTCGCCTGTTTGGGAAGCTTTGGCCCGGTCAGCGAGCATCGCAGTTTCAGCAAGAGAATCAAATGGTTGCTTGAAATCTGCGTTCAGTTGACCATTCGCCCATGTGCAGTTCGAAAGTAAGAAATTGAGCATCCGCGATTTCTCTTTCGCCGGCTGTTTTTCGAAAAGCCGGTGTGCGTCCTTGGCCAATTTCAGCAGTTCAATGCCCTCATCCATGTAGGAATCGTCGGCCATTTCGTGCCGCTCGATGTCCCTGGCGCACCGTGCCTGTTCATCGCGCCACTGGGCTCTCATCCGGTCGTAGAATTCTTCGGAAACCCGGCCGTCGAGCTTGTCGATATACATCGTATCGATCCGCTGCTGGAGCCGGGCCCGCTCCTTCTCAAGCCTTGCGATCGCCTCAGCGTGCTCGCGCTTTTCGTCCGCGCAGCTGGGCGCGCAGCCTTGGTCCCGATTCAAACAGAAGCGGCGGAAACTCGAGGTCTCGCGCCGCCGGCGTAATCACATCGCCGAAGCCGACGTCGACTTGAACGGGGATGCGAGTGCGGCCGAGCATGGCGACGGTTTTGACCCGCACGCCGCCGTAGGCCTGATTTTCGCGGATGGACTCCGCGCGCAATGCGCCGGCGTCGAAGGTCAATCCGTCCATCTCTATCGGAATGCGGCACACGTCAGCGAACATGGCATTGACAGCCTCGACTGCCGGGTCGCCCTGGCCCATGAGATCAAGGTCTTGCGTTGGACGAAAGGGGTCGTCGAGCCAGGCTGTGAACAGCATCGCGCCCTTCAGGATGAATCGGTCGCGATGCGGCGAGACTTCCAAACGCGCCAGCAGCCGCTCGATTGCGTAGCGCCGAAGCATGAATTGCATATCGACGTTGCGACTTCGCGCAAGGTTTCCAAGGCGCGCGAACAAGGAAGCGGCGAGGTTCGCGCCCTTATCCCTCATCGGCGAGAACGCTTTCGAGATAGGGGCGGACGACTGTCCAGATCCGCAGTTTTTGAGCGTAGGCCGCGATCTTGTCGGGACTCGACTTTCGGGATCGCCAGCCGAGACGCAAGGCTTCGAGCGCGACGTCAATTCCGACTTTGTTGCGAAAGCGGAAGCAATCGACGATCGATTTCGCCGGATCAAAAATCTTGACGGGAACGCTATCGATGCGATGCGTCTCGACGCCGAGGGATAGTCCCATTGGGCCAAACCGCATGACGCGCGTCGGCGGATATTCAATCGCCGGTTTGCGATCTTTCGATCCGATCGCGATCCAGACGCGGCGCGCGTTCTGCAGGGTGATCTCGTGGAACTGCAGCGCGGAGACCAGGCAAATGACGGCCTTTGGCGCCCGCTTGGCTACTTCCGCGAAGGAGTGGTTGAAATCAGTTGCGGCGCCGACAATTTCGTACAGCCCGCGGGAGGGTTGATAGAGTACGCCCTCCTCCACGAGCCGCGCCAAGGTTGGCGGGTGGACGCCGTGCGATTTCAGATCCGATAGGCGCAAGATTCCGTGCCGGGCGAGGAGGTCGAGCGCGAGATCGCGCTGGGTCGAGAGGGCGGTGGTCGTCATGTTACGAAATGTCGGTACTTGATTGTTTCTTCCGACGTTTTGTAACATCAAGAGGCGGCGGCGGCAAGAGAATACCGCCATGTGAGCCAAGCTAAACGAACCACTTAGAAGGCCCCAATTGGTCCGCCAGCGCTGAAACGGGACCCCTGATTCGAGTTTGAAAAGCCCTGCCGCTTCCCATCAAAGAAAATATACCTGAACGGGAACATTAGAGGTTGCCTCGGTCAAAAACACCACATTGTTCCCGATCGGGAATATAGCCCCTTGCCGAATTCCGGCCATCGAACCGACTAAGCTTCGTGCGGAAATGTGATTGAAGAGGGAGCATAACGGGCAGCTCACCTCCCCCTTGTCTCCTGCAAAATAGCCCGGAATTCAGCGCTCGGCGCCTGGCAATGCGTTCGATACGTACGCACAAAGGGGAGCCAGATCCCGTCTTTTTTCCAATTCTATTAAGGACTTAGGCTCAGAAATCGTCGGATGACGTAACGCGGCATCGCGCGGAAATGTTGTTGCGGCGCGCCGCCCGCAATTGGTCGTCCAAGCACCAAATCCAAAACGCGAATCGGTCATCGCTTGTTTTTCGCTTCCCCTTCGGCGTCAGGCGCTCGTCGGTAAAGACGTCCATCTTCTCCCGGGCATGTGATCGGCAAAGCCGGATTGTTACCGCCATTAGTTCTGCGGTTGAACTAGATTGATTCAAATAGGGGCGTTTTGCGTCACTTGCTGGGCGGCAGTTGTAACGTTTCGCCTCGCTCCTGCGAAAAGCAACTTGAGAACGCAATTTGGATTTTGGTGACGAGCACCTCTTGCAATTGATGCAACGCAGTTTGCGCGGCGACGCCCGCGCGCATGAAGCGATGTTGAAGTTGCTTGCGCCGATACTGCGGTCTTATTTCCGCAGCCGGATACGCGGCTACGAACATGATGTGGAAGACCTAGTGCAGGAGTCCCTGATCGCCATCCATACGCGCCGAGCGACTTTTGACGTGTCGCGGCCATTGGCGCCGTGGGTTTTCGCAATTGCAAAGTACAAGTTCGTTGACTTCCTGCGCAGGCGCAAGCAGGCCGGATCGCATGTCGAGCTTACCGAGGAATGCGGATGGGAAGACCGAGGCGATGAGGCGTTGGTGAAACTCGACATCGAAAGGGTTCTGGCGACGCTTCCCGACAAACAGGCGCTTGCAATTCGTTCCATGCAGATCGAGGGCGAGACCGCCGCAGCGACTGCCGCGCGTTTCGGCTGGTCGGAGAGCGATGCTAAAGTGTCCGCTCACCGGGGGATTAAAGCCCTTCGCACCCGATTTGCCGAAAGTCGTCCATGAAAACTGAAGTCCTGATCACCGAATTGTCCCGGTCCGTGCCGCCGGTCAGCAGATACGCGCTGCAGATGCGTTTTCTCGGCTCCGGCGCGGCGGGATTGCTTGCGTGCGTCTTATTATTTCAGGGATGGCTTGGAATCCGGCCCGATCTGTCCGAGGCGTCCGCTACCCCGTCAATCTTCTTCAAGTCCATCTACACAATCGGAATCGCCGCCGTCGCGGCCGCGGCGGCGTTGGCCTATCTGCGACCCGATGTCCACGGCGCTCGACGACTTGGCTTGCTGATTCTTCCAGTCGGCGGCGCCGTCGGCTACGCAGCTCTGGAACTCCTGTCATCGCCCGTCTCGGCCTGGGCTTCCCTTTTTCTCGGACAAAGCATTCCGGCTTGCCTGGCGCGCATCGGTTTGCTTTCGCTTCCGATCATGGCTGCGCTGTTCTGGTCGGCGCGCGCATTCGCGCCGATCGACAGCCATGCGGCAGGAGGCGTTATCGGAATCATGGCAGGCGGCATTGCGGCGGCGGTCTATTCATTCCACTGCACGGAATCCGCCGCGTGCTTCATCGCAGTCTGGTACACGGCTGGGATAGCACTGGTCGGCCTCACGGGAATGTCAATTGGACCACGCGTTCTGCGGTGGTGAAAACACGCTCGAATTGTAACGATATCGCTTGCCCTGACGAAGAACTGAATGCGCAGAAGCGCAACTCACTTGATCAACTCTCCCAATGAAAGGATTTCACGATGTTGAACGCCAAGACTGGAGCCGCCCTGACTTCGGCGCTCGCCCTTGCCGCCGCGGCAGTGCTGACGGCGAGCCCGGCTGCTGCGAAAGACAAGATGGACAAATGCTACGGTGTCGCGCTCGCCGGTGAGAACGACTGCGCCGCCGGTCCCGGCACGTCCTGTGAAGGCACATCGACCGTCGACTATCAGGGCAACGCCTGGAGCCTTGTGCCCGCCGGCACATGCGAATCGATCGACCTGCCCGGCGGTCGCGAAGGAAGCCTTGAGCCGCTCGATCGCGACTTGGCGTAGGCGGATAACCCTCCCGTCCGACGCCACCGACCCCGGCATTCTCTCCCCCAGCCGGGGTCGGCATTTTCCGGGGCGCCTGCGGACCGCCATATCAGCGCGAGAGAACCGACATGCCGCTTTACGATCATGATGCGGGGCGCCCGAGAGCCGCAAGGAGCTTTCCTCCCAGCCCATCGTCTTCTGTAGCGGGGCTGCCGACTCTTGCTATTCGCCTCGGAGTCTTGTTTCCTCGACCGGGGCTCAGAATTGCCAAAAAATACCTTGCGAATTTGCTGCCGCGCCTTGGTCGTCGCTATAGTCATCGGCACGGCGCTGAACCTCATCAATCAGGGAGACGCGCTCTTGTCCGGCGAGCGGCTCAACCTTTGGAAGTTGGCGCTTACCTATGTCGTGCCCTTTCTGGTCAGCACCCATGGCGCGCTGAACGCGCATCGGCGCTGACGTCGCAGCGCGGCGCCCATCCTCGGCTGACGCCATGACCGCGCGTTTGGCCCTCCCATCTGGCGCGACGGGGGTCGGCCTAAAGGCGGCGCATTATCGCGACGCTTTGGAGCAAGATCACGGATTTGGTTTTTTTGAAATACACGCAGAGAACTTCATGGGCGCTGGCGGCCCGCCCTTGCGCTGGCTCACCGCCATTCGCGACCGGTTTGCAATCACCTTGCACGGCGTATGCCTTTCAGTCGGGGGTCGCGATCCGCTTGATACGGATCATCTTGACCGGCTTGCGGCGCTCGTCGACCGGTTCGATCCCGCCATTGTCTCGGAGCATCTCGCCTGGAGCGCGGAAGGCGGCGTATTCCTGAACGATCTTCTACCACCGCCTCTGACAGATGAATCATTGCGGCGAACCGCTGAACATGTCGACCAGATCCAGACGAGGCTTGGGCGCAGGATACTTGTCGAGAACCCCTCTTCCTATCTCGAATGGTCATCCAATGACATTGCCGAACCCGTCTTCCTTAACGAGCTGGCGCGGCGCACCGGCTGCGGCATTCTTCTCGATATCAACAACATTTTCGTCAGCGCGTCGAACGTCGGATTCAGCGAAGACGCCTATATCGCCGACGTCGAGGCGGCAGCCGTCGGGGAAATTCATCTGGCAGGACACGCAATAGACACGCACTCGAACGTGACGATGCGTGTCGATAACCACGGCGATCATGTCTGTGGCGAGGTGTGGTCGCTCTTTGAGCGTTTCGTGCGGCGCGCCGGGCCGCGTCCGACACTGATCGAGTGGGATACGAACACACCCTCGCTCGAAATTCTTGCAGGCGAATCGGCGGAGGCGGTGCGGCGGATGGCGACTGCAACTCCAGAGGGGGCGCTCCGTGTTGCGGTCTGAAAGCGAGGACCTCATGCGCGTCTATGGCGGCTTTTCGCGCGCGCTGCTTTCGGTGACCGAGATCGGAGCGTTGGTGCAGGCGAAAGGCAGCGAGGCGAGAATCGCCGCCGGCGTCGCCGTTTATCGCAACAATGTGCGCGCCGCCTATCTGCGGGCGCTTAAGGACTCGTTTCCTGTCGTCGCCCGGCTCGTCGGCGACGGCTTTTTCAGATTTCTCGCGCATGAGTACTTTCACGCGCATCCGCCGAGCTCCCGGCTTGTCGCCTGCTATGGCGATCAATTGCCGGCGTTTATTACCCGATTTGAGCACGCCGCCAGCTTGCCCTATCTCGCCGATGTCGCGCGCCTGGAGATCGCCTGGCTTCGCGCCTATCACGCCGCCGAAGCGCGGTCGTTAAGGCCTGATGAACTGCTTGAATGCATCGGCGCCGATCCGCAGAGCGCACGCCTGACGCTGCATCCATCGATTTCGCTGTTAAGCTCTCCCCACCCATTTTATTCCGTCTGGCGGCACAATCACGAGCGGCGGGAGGGGAATCTTCAATTACCCTCTGCCGGCGAACGCGTTCTCGTCGTGCGCCCGGATGCCGAGGTCATCGTTGCGCCGGTGACCGCCGCAACCTGGCGAGCACTTGAATCGCTTGCCACAGGCGCGACGTTGGGTGAGGTTATTGATGTAGCACTGGGCGAGCGGCCGGTCGCATCGCCCACAGAAGTACTGCAGGACCTCTTGTCCCATGGCATTATCATTTCAGCGGAAGTCGGCCAGGAAAGGCGACCTTGATGTTCAGCAATCTTTATGGGCGTTTCTCGGCGCTTTGCTCGAAAGTTCCATATTCCGTCATCGCGATCGCCTGCCGCGTCGCGGCGGCGATTCCGTTCTGGCGATCCGGCCAGTCCAAACTTGAAGGCGCCGATATGTTCGGCGTCAAATACGAACTGTTTTCGCTAAAGGCTTCGAAGGTCTACCTCTTTCAGGAACAGTTCGGATTTCCCGAGGCAATTGCGCCCGCCGCGGCCCAACTGGCGGCGCTTGGCGAAAATCTGTTGCCGCCGCTTCTGGTGCTGGGGGTGTTGACGCGGTTTGGCGCGCTCGGTCTTCTGATAATGACCGCTGTCATCCAGTTCTATGTGTTTCCGGAAGAATTGCTCAATCCCAACGGCAATTGGGCGATGCATCTGCAATGGGCGGCGCCCTTGATGGTCGTCCTGCAACGCGGTCCCGGGGCATTGTCAATCGACGCCCTTTTCGGCCGCCGCAAGTGACGCACCGGGAACAATGCGGGCGACGGCGCTTCGATCAACCGAAACGACACCCCTCAGCGTGCGACGTCGACACACATCCCGTCTGCGGCAAGATCGATCCGGCCTTTGTACGATTCGCGGATCGCCTTCCGGCCGGCGCGCCAGTCATCAAGAGCGCGCTTCATATTGTGCGAGAGTATGAGGCGCCTCGCACCGACCGAGGCGGCCATTTCACCGATGGACGAAGGATCGCGATGCAGCCCGCGCGGCTGGCCGCGCCCTCCGGAAATCGCGTGGTGCGCGACCAGAAGATCTGGTCGATGTCCTGCGAGAACGCGGTCGAAAGTTTCACTGAAAAGGCTCTGGTCGCCTGCGAAGACGACCGACCCCTCATTGGTCGAAACAATATAAGCGAGCGCCGGGACGTCACCGTGATTGACCGGCACAGCCTCCACTTTGATGTCTGCCTCCTCGATGATCAGCGCCGCTGCGTCCTGTGTTGCATCGATTTCAACGGGCGATATGCGAAACGAAGCGCCCTCGCCGGTCAGAAGCTTCGACATGTACCGATATGCGCCGACGACGGGATCAAAATGGGCGGCGAGAAACTCTTTGATCCCGGGAAAGGCGGCGGCGGCGGACGGCCCGACGATCATCAACGGCTCGCCATTTTCATCGAACGATGCGCTCTTCAAAAGCGCCGCAAGATCGCTCACGTGATCGGCGTGAAGATGACTGATCAGCACCGCGTCGAGCGTCGTCATGTCCGCCCCTGCCTCGCCGAATCGGACAAACATTCCGCCGCCGGCGTCGACGAGAAGGCGCGATTCGCCGTCAATCCATACCAGATAGCTGGAGCTTGCCCGCGCGTCGTCAGCAAGCGGCCCGCCCGAACCGAGCACTTCAATGGCGAGTTTTCCGGTACATGCCGCCGCAGCGGGAGAGATAAACGCTGCGCAGATCGTCGCTATGGACAGAACCCGCCTCAGTTTCATGCGCCACGCTCCATGATCTCGCACTTTAACGAGCCGCGGCGCTTGCCCGCACCGCAATTGGTGGTCAACTAAATAGCAACAGGAGAGTACATGTCAAAAATTATTGCGCATGCGCCGGCGCTCGTATTGGCGGCGTTTCTCATCATGATGGGTGCGCAGAAATTCGGCGCGGAGAATGTGATTTTTGTAACAATAGCCGAGAGATCAGGATTTTCGTTCTTCGAGCCGCTCGTACGTATGGCAACGGGCGTTGCGGAACTTATTGCCGCAGCGTTGCTCTTTCTGCCGCGGACGCGGGTCTTCGGCGCTCTCGGCGCAGGGGCAATCATCGGCGGGGCCATCGGTTTTCACCTGTCGCCTTGGCTTGGGATCAGTGTCGCCATGGCGCCGGGCGCAGCGCCGACGCCCATGCTGTTTTTTATGGCCGTCGGCTCCTTCGTCGTCGCGGCGTTCGTGTTGATCCAGGCGCGCGCGGCCAGGCACTGACAAGTCGACTTCTCGGAAATTGGAGAGTGAGTGAGAAGCTATTTTCGTCACTGCCGGCGATGCCGCATCTTGCGGACGTCGATCGGCGCATTCCGGACCGTGTGGAGCGACTGCTCTAGGATCTAACCAGCTACCGTGCAGCGCCGGCGTCTCCTTCGCTATGATGCGCATCCGCAGAACAAGGAAGAAGCAAGATTTTCGCCGGATGCGGTCCTACGCTGAATTCGGGGAACAGATCGTGATAGAGAAATGAACCCGCTGGCGCACCCGTTCCAGAAACGGTTGGGCGAGCGAGATCGTGGGATCGCCGAGATATTTCATCGGACGCGTGCGCCGCGGCCAACGCGTTGCAAAATTCGTGACTTTCAAAAACGTGATTGGGCGCCGCAACGCCTCCGAAGCTAAATCGACGAATGCGCCTGGAAGAAAGGAAACGCAGAACATGCGATTGCTGATCGGTCTGCTGGCCTCATTACTGCTTCTTGGACCAGCCGGCGCCGACGAGACGCCGGCGGCCTGGAAAAAAGAGTGGCCTAGAACGGATTTCACCAAAGTTGAAATCGACTTACGCGAGATTGATTCAAACATCTTCCGGGATTCAATTCCGTCTATCGACGATCCGCGGTTCGTTCCTTTGTCTGACATACAGATCGAGGATGGCGGCGCACTAGCGAGCAGCGGAAAATATTCCCGCAGAATGCGCTCGGGCGATATTCCGCTGTCGCAGCGCGAACCCGTCATCAGTTTCGTCGAGAACGGCGATGCGCGCGCATACCCTCTTCGCATCATGATGTTCCATGAAATCGTCAACGACGACGTCGGCGGGCGCCCGGTCGCAGTCACGTTTTGTCCGCTCTGCAATGCGGCTGTCGTATTCGACCGCCGAATAGATGATCGCACGCTTGAATTCGGGACCACAGGCAAGCTTCGTCACTCCGACCTCATAATGTATGACAGGTCCACGCATTCATGGTGGCAACAATACACCGGAGCTGGAATTGTGGGCGAATATGCTGGTCGCCGTCTCGAGCGCCTCGCAGCGCGCCTCGAATCTCTCGAAAGCTTTGCTCAGCGATTTCCAGAAGGACGCGTACTGATGCCGGACGAGCTGGCGACCGCGCCCTATGGCCGTAATCCCTATCTAAATTACGACAGCGCGCGCCGTCCCTTCCTCTATCGCGGCGGGCTTCCTGAAGGAATAAAACCTCTCGCCCGCGTCGTCGTCGTTGAAAAGACTGCTTATTCCCTGGCGCTCCTCCAGCAAAAAAGGCAGATCGTCGAAGGAGAATATCGGCTGACTTGGCGTCCCGGGCAGGCGTCTGCGCTGGATACCGCTGCGATCGCGGATGGGCGTGACGTCGGCAATGTGATCGTCGAGAAGCGGAGTCCGGACGGAACCTGGACAGATACGCTCCACGATATCGTTTTTGCGTTCGCTTTTCATGCCTTCACGCCGGACGGCGTCTGGCGAAAATAGCCCTTCCCTCACCCCCGCCGCATCAAACATGTCTTGCACTCGGGCGAACGCGAAGACATGGTCGCCAACCAATGCAAACTGACGCTGACCGAAAATGACCGATTCACGACGGCTTGTTCTGATCACCGGCGCCTCATCAGGCATTGGCGCTGCTTTCGCCCGTATCGCCGCCGCGAAGGGCTTCGATGTCGCGCTTGTCGCGCGGCGGGAAGATCGCCTTCATTTGCTCGCAATCGAGCTGGCGTCGACCTACGGCGTATCCGTCCGCTTCCGATCGACTGACCTCTGCGATCCGGAAGCTCCAAATTCGATCTGCAACTGGATCAAGGCAGAAGATCGTTCCGTCGACGTTTTGATCAACAACGCAGGGTATACAATCCCGCAATCCTTCGCAGCAACGACGCTTGAGCAGCAATTGAAGTACATTGAACTTTCGGTGACCGGGCCGGTCGCTCTTACGCATCATGTCCTGCCTGGCATGATGCGCCGCGGCTGGGGCCGGATCATCAACATTTCTTCAATCACGGCGTTTTCGAGCGGCGGCAAGGGCCACACGCTATATCCGGCAAGCAAAAGCTTCATCGTCAAATTCTCACAGTCGTTGAATGCGGAAGTCGCCGAGAAGGGCGTTTTCGTCACGGCGGTCTGCCCGGGCTTCGTCGATACGGAGTTCCAGCAGGCCAACAACATGGCTGACAAGATGGCGTCGACACCGAAGATTCTGAAGCAAACGCCGGAGGAAGTCGCCGATGAAGCCTGGAGGCGGAACGATTGCGGCGTCGAGGTCGTCGTCCCGGGCTTACTTCCGAAAATCGCGGCGGCGACGATGAAACTGGTGCCTGAGCAGATCGTCACGCCGCTGACGCGGTCGGCTGCGAAAAAATACTATGTCGGCGACTGAGCAAGATTGAGGGGTCAAGGATGGCGCATGCGCGCGCAGACGCAAGCTACGACATCGTAATTATCGGCTCGGGCGCAGGCGGCGCGAGCCTTGCGCAGCGATTGGCGCCGACCGGTAAGTCGATCCTGATTCTCGAACGCGGTGCGCGGTTGCCGGTCGAGCCGGAGAACTGGGACCCGAAGGCCGTCTTCATCGATCAGCGCTACCGGACGCGCGAGAAATGGCGGGATCGCAAGGGCGCCTCTTTCTCGCCGAACATGCATTACTGGGTCGGCGGCAACACCATCTTTTACGGCGCCGCGCTATACCGGTTTCGCAAGCGGGATTTCGAGCGCGTCGACCATCACGGCGGCGGCGTGTCGCCAGCCTGGCCGATTTCCTATGACGATCTCGCGCCCTATTATACAGAAGCCGAGACCCTCTGGGGCGTCCATGGCGCGCGCGGGTCAGATTTGACGGACGATCCCAGCGCCCCGCCCTATCCGTTTCCGGCGCTGAAGCATGATCCGACGATCGCCCGCCTCAAGGCGCAACTGACCGGCATGGGGCTGAAGCCCTTCGAAATGCCGGTCGCCGTCGAGCGCGATGAGGAAAACCCGGCGACGAGCGCGTGCATCCGTTGCCGGACTTGCGGCGGCTATCCCTGCCTGCGTGAGGCGAAATCCGACGGGCGCAAGATCGTGAGGCGCGCCGAGGCGTATGCGAATGTCGAGCTACTTGCGAATGCGCGCGTCAGAAAGCTTGAGACTGACCTCGCAGGGCGCCGTGTTTCGACAATCGTTTATGAAACGGCTGATGGCGAACATCGCATTAGGGGTGATATCGTCGTCCTCGCCGCCGGCGCGATCAATTCGGCGGCGCTGCTGCTCACCTCGGCGCAAGGGCGCCATTCAAACGGCCTTGCTAACGGTTCCGACCAGGTCGGCCGCAATTACATGTTTCACACTTCGTCTGCGTCGCTCACGTTTTCACCGGCGAAAATCGAAACCGACTTTCCAAAGACGATGGCGCTAAACGACTGGTATTTTGGCGACCCCGATGGCGGCTTCGACTTTCCAATGGGGCATGTCCAGCTTCTGGAATACCTCCATGGTGACGTGCTTCGCGGCCAGCTGTCGAACAGCATTCCGCCTTGGCTGGTGCCGAAGCCGTTCGCCGATGCGCTCGGCGATCGCGCGCTCGCCTTTCTTGTGATGACGGAAGACCTGCCGGAGAAACGCAATCGCGTCCGGCTCACCCGCGACGGACAGATCCGTATTGACTACTGGTGCAACAATCTGACCGCGCATAAGCGGTTGATCGGCCGCTTTCATCACTACATGACCCGGTCGGGCCGCGTGTGTCGCTGCCTGCGCGGTTACGAAGCGCGCCTTGACGGCATTCTGCCGCTCTATGGCACCGCTCATCAGTGCGGTACGCTGCGCATGGGCACCGATCGAAAGTCTTCTGTCGTCGATGCAAACTGCAAGGCGCACGACCTAGACAATCTTTACGTCTCCGATACGAGCGTGTTCGTGTCAAGCGCGGCTGTGAACCCGGCACTCACCTGCGTCGCAAACGCCCTGCGCGTCGGCGACATCATTGCAAGCCGGCTTTGAGCCAAGCGTTGCGGAAAGCGGTTTGCGACCTCGTTCCTGACTTCGTCCGCGCCGTCAGCGCACAATTGCATGCGCCCGCAAGGCGTTGCGCCGCCAGCTCAATCGAGATCGATGCGCGTCGACCTCTGCGTTCAGATCTGCTTTGTCCAGACGAGCGGCTGGAAAGCCCCGTCTAGCGGCGTATCGGCGATGTGATTGGCGTAGTTAGAAAGCGTCTTGATACCGACGCCGAGCACAACCTCCAGCACCTGCGCTTTCCCGTAGCCGGCGCCCAGAAAGGCATTGACGTCAGCTTCCGAGGGCCAGCCACGCGTCGCAACGACACGCGCTGTAAACTTGCGCAAGGCTTCCAGCTTGCCGTCGCCGATCGGCGCACCATTGCGAAGAGCGTCGATGACGTCCTGCGGCACCTTCTGCATGCCCGCGATCGCGCTATGCGCCGCCATGCAATATCCGCATTCATTCGTATAGCTTGTCGTGAGGAGCACGACCTGCCGCTCAGCCGGCGAGAAGCTCGATTCCTCGAAGATTTTCGAAAGCGTCGCATAGCCTTTGAGCAGCGCCGGGGCCTCGGCCATGACGCCGAGAAGATTCGGCAAGAACCCGTAGGCCTGCTGGGCCGCCGTCAACGTCGGCTTCGCCCCTTCCGGCGCGGACGCAATGTCATGAACCTTATAATTCATTTTACTTCTCCATGGATGAATGTGGTGTTGTTCTGAAGCGGACGAACCTCGTGCCGCCGCAGCGTCAAATCCTTTCGCCGTCGCTATCATGTGGCATAAGCTTCGCTCTGGGCGAATCACAAAGCTGAAATGAGCGCCGCGATTGCGTTGGCGGCCGTCAAAGCCCGCTCGCGAACAATCCCGGATGATCGGCGGGACGCGGACCCGACGGCCAGAAGAACTTCCGGTCGGTTTCCCTGATCGGCAGGTCGTTAATGCTGGCGATACGGCGCGCCATATGCCCTGACGGCGCGAACTCCCAGTTCTCGTTGCCGTAGGAACGGAACCACTGGCCGCTGTCGTTGCGCCATTCATAAGCGAAGCGCACGGCGATGTGGTCGCCGGTGAACGCCCAGAGCTCCTTGATCAGGCGATAATCCAGCTCTTGCGCCCATTTGCGCCGGAGGAACGCCTCAATCTCCACACGGCCGCGGAGGAATTCAGCGCGGTTCCGCCAGATGGAATCGACTGTATAGGCGAGCGCAACGCGCGCGGGATCCTTTGAGTTCCACGCGTCTTCTGCTGCCCGCACCTTCGCGCGCGCGGATTCTTGTGTGAATGGCGGCAAGGGCGGACGCATTTCTGCCGAAGCTGATTCCAATGTCACTAAAGCCTTTCTTTCAATTCGGGCGCGACGGCGTGGGTTGACAGTTGCGCTTCCAGTTCTTCGATGCGCAGCTTCAGCGAAGCCAGCATCGGTTCAATCTCATCCATCGTGTAACGCGGCGTTATGTGTTGCGGGCAATTCCAGTCGAACGCCTCGATGTCGACGAGCAGAAACCGCTCGATCTTCGCGCCATAGGCGTCGTCGGCAAGCGCTTCTGCGAGATCTTCCGCCGCCGCGCGGCTGATCATCCGCATGCGCCCTAACACCTTGAGTCGCGCACGCGACGGGTAATCCATAAAGAAAAGAGAAACTCTCGGATCGGCGGCGACATTGCCGACGCTCACATACTGGCGATTGCCGCGATAGTCCGCGAAGCTAAGGCGCTTCTCGTTGAGCACCTTGACGAAACCGCGTGGACCGCCTCGGTGCTGCAGGTAAGGCCAGCCGTTCTCCGCGACGGAGGCGAGGTAGAAACTGTCGCGCGCCGAAATGAACGCCGCCTCGCGTTCGGTCAGCACATCCGCCGCCGCGGGCGTCGCCTCGAGACGCGCATAAGCGGCGCGACTGCCATTCGCCTCTTGCGCTGCCTTGACGCTATTCGTGAACAGGGTCTGCAGATATCTTGCGGTCATCGCTTTCTCCTCGTTCGCATCGGCGACCGCTAGTCGGAAGCGCCCTCGAGCACGAGACTTGGAAGTTCGCCAAGAAACCGCTCGAAGGCGCGTTCATCCCCAAGGCCGCGCGCCAAGACGAGATTGCCCTGCAGGAGCGCTACGACTGTTTCGGCCCGCCGGCGCGCGACATGCCGGCCGGCACCGACTTCGCGAGCGAGCTTTGCAAAACCGTCGATCAAGAGTTGAAGCGCGCTTCGAATCGGAGCCGCGAAGGGTCCGTCGGCTGTTTTCGGCGAGGCGAGCATGTTCAGAAGACAGGCCCTCCGCCCGCAATCGTAGAACCGGCGAAACTCCGCCGAGACAGTTTTCAATCGCTCAATCGGCGGCGCATCGCTTTGCAATGGCGCAATGATTTTCTCCTGAAGCCATGCATAGGCCGCTGCAAGCACCTCGCTCGCCATCTGCTCCTTGCCGCCTGGAAATCGATGATAAAGGCTCGCCTTTTGCAGGCCCGCGGCGTCCGCAAGGCGCGCAAGCGAAGCGCCCTCAAATCCATAGTCCCGAAAAACGCCGGATAGCGCCGCAATGAGCGCCTCGTCATCAATATTTTGGGGACGCGCCATGTCGGCCCTCCTCTCGCAGATGTTACAGACCGTTCGTTCGATAATGATTGACCGGCAGGACTTGCTCTTTTAATAAACGATCGTTCGGTATTGTCAATCCCAAGGAGGTCATCATGGCAGGCACCGCAATTATCGTGTTCTCGGATCCGAAGTCGGGCGGCGAGGAGGCGCTCGGACGCTTGTTCAACGCCCTGTTCCTGACGCTGGAACTGCAAGAGAAAGGAGAAGACGTCGCGCTGGCGTTTCAGGGCGCCGGCGCTCGCTGGCCGGAAGAGCTCGTCAAGCCGACCCATCCGGCGAATGCGCTCTATCAGGCGGTGCAAGAGAAGATCGACGGCGTTTGCGGCGGCTGCGCCGACGTGTTCGGCGCGACGGAAGGCGCAAAGGCGACTGGCCTCAAGCTCATTCGCGAAAAAGCGATTCCCGGCACGGCTGGTATTCTCGATCTCTCGCGCTATCTCGATCGCGGCGATCGTCTGGTGACGTTCTAGTTCGCGCGGCGGCGCCGCTTCGCGGCGCCGCCGTCACGTCAATTTGACCGCGTTGATGATCATGCACGAACGAGTGTTCAGCAATGTTCACCGAGGCACGCCCGCCCGTCCCATTCCCAACAATCTGCTACACAACAGGAGTTCACAGTCATGAAATTCACGAAGACCACCCGACTCCGCCTGCCCGCGCTTCTGCTATTGGCCGGCGCGTTGCAGGCGACCGCGCTTCCACTGAACCCGGCCCTCGCGGCGACCAAGCCTATAGTCGCCGACCCGGCGCCGCATCAAGTACGATATCGAACGGCGACCATTAAAGGCATTGACATCGCCTATCGCGAAGCAGGACGTCCTGACGCGCCGACCATCGTCTTGTTGCATGGTTTCCCGACGTCATCCCACATGTACCGCAATCTGATCCCGGCGCTGGCGGACAAATACCGCGTCATTGCGCCGGATTATCCGGGTTTCGGCCAGAGCGCTGCACCGGATCGGAAGAAATTCAAATATTCCTTCGAGGCGTATGCGGATCTGATGCTCGGCCTGACGGAGAAACTCGGCGCCAGCCGATACGCGCTGTATGTCATGGACTATGGCGCACCCGTCGGATTCCGCATGGCGACCAAACACCCGGACCGCGTCACCGCGCTTATTGTGCAGAATGGCAATGCTTACAATGAGGGCATTCAAAAATTCTGGGATCCGATCAAAAAATACTGGGCCTCCGGCAACAGTGAAGATCGCGAGGCGATTCGCTGGCTGACCTCAATCGACGCGACGAAGTGGCAATACGCCCATGGCGTTCGCGATCTGGCCCTGGTCAGTCCGGATACGTGGACGATGGACCAGGCGCTTCTCGACCGCCCCGGCAATCAGGAAATTCAGCTCGATCTGTTTTATGACTATCGAACGAATGTGGCGCTCTACCCTGAATGGCATGCGTATTTTCGACGCCACCAGCCGCCAACGCTTGTGCTCTGGGGAAAGAATGACGAAATTTTCGTTGTGGACGGCGCGGCGCCTTACAAGCGCGATTTGAAAGATGCCGAACTCCATCTGTTTGACACGGGCCACTTCGCGCTCGAGACTGACAGCGGTGAGATCGCCTCCCTGATCCGCGACTTTTTAGGGCGCAAGCTACCGTCGAAATAGACCCGCGCGCGATCCTCCCGCCGGCCTCGCCTGCGCATCGCGGGCGGAGTCGGCGAACTGCGATGCATTACGGAAATCCCGGGAAAGGTTGGCCATAATCCTCAAACAGATAGCGATCCCTTGTACGGAATATTCCGCATAAACGTCGTTTTACAAACAGCTTGGCCTCACTCAGATTGTCGATGCGCCGCCGCGATATGCCCGATTTGAAAGTCCCGACGGATCCGGGGCTACTTTATCCCTTCATTTGGTCGAAAGGGCTCCCGCGACCGGCTGCATCCTCTACTTCGACTACGCTTCCGCCGAGGCGCTCGATCGCCAGTGATGGCGCTTATGGAGAGCGGGATCAGAATTGAGTCCTTGCCGAAAGATCAGCGATGGGGTTGGCGCGAAGCCCGCCTACGGGATCCTGCCGGCAACGAAATCTGCTTAATGTTCGCCGGAAACAACCGGCGCTCTCCGCCTTGGCGAACGAAGCGGCGACAGGGTCGTGGGGTTGGCCACAATGCGGGCTAAAAAAAGCCGGTCACAACTGATTGGACGGCGCCTTGCAGAGTGCAGGTTTTTGACAGGTCTCTTTGACGCTTTCAGCGAGACTTGGGACGCCGCACCTCGCGGCGGCGCTTTGCTCCAGACGTTCGAGAAACGCTCTCGCTTCCACAATGTCGGCCGCGATAGATTTTTTCGTATACGGAACGAGCCTTCGATAGTGCCCGCCGCCTTCGCTGCAAAAAGCTACGCTCACAACCAGAGTCATCCCGCGAGGCAGGGCTTCAAGACCAAAAGTCTTGACGCTGCACGGCTCGTCGTCAGCGGCAAGGCCAAGTCGGTTCGCCGCGGCGGTCCTTCGATTGGTGAACGTCACAACCGCGTCGGCTACCCACCGAACGAGGTCCTCAAGACAGGACATGACGGACTCATCCGCGTCAAAAGTAGCGGATCTGACATAGGCGGCGAGACGTGCGGAAGTAGGAAGCAGTAAGGCGGCGAGCACGACAAACGCCAGAGAAGTCTTGACCCGAAATTGCCGGAGATCCATTTAGTCTCGCGCGAAAAGCGCCACGAAAGCCTACGCTCTTACTGAACTCGAAGCGCCGGAGGCATAACCTGGTCGACGCCCTCCTCGCGCGGCGCGGACAGAAGGGGCGGCAATGTGTGCCCGAACAGAGGACCGAGTTCTACCGTAGACCAATCAACGTCCGGAAATTTTGCCCTGAGCTGCGGCAGATCTTGCTCAAGCGAATTGATAATCCTGAAGTGGCCGCCGTCCGCGACGTTCATTCCGAGAACATTTTTCCCAGTATAAGGCGTAAACTGAAGATCGCCGACATATGTGATCGACCCATGCGACACTTCGAATGGAACAGAAAAGTCGTCCTTCGCATACCAGCGCGTCTCATAAGCGCCGTTCGCACTGTAGATCAGATAATTGTAGAACTCGTAGCGCCCCGGCGGCAGCGCCAATGCGAAGACGACGCCCTTTCGGTCAGGATGTTCATAGTCGCCGGCGTGAAACGCAAAGGACTGCGAAATCCTGTAGTCCTTTTTGGTCTCGACGTTCCGGATGAAAGCCGTACGATCAAGACGCCATCGATCAGGCGTCGTGAACGCGCCAGCGATGACGCCGTATTCGGCTGGAAAACTTGATCTCGGCTTTTGCGACGATACCTTGTAAGTCTCGGTCGATGCGCAACCGACCAACAGTGTCGCCATGGCTATCAGCGCTGCTGCTGCTCTCATCTATTCCGCTCCCTAACCGACTCTTTGCTGAAAGCCTGCGACTGGCGAATTAGACCATTCAAGCTTGGAGGCCCTGGATCCTGCCAGAATCACGAAAATTTTATTCTGGCGGCCGACCTTGATGAAGTTCTCAAGCGGCGGGCCGCACCGGGCTAATACCCAGGACTTTTTTTAGACTTTTTGTCGTCAACCGAGTCGCGCGCTTTTTGACGTTTCACCTTACAGAACCGTTGGGCCTCATCAGGGCGACTGACGCCGAGAGAACGGCGAGAATGGCGAGGCCCGGAATACCGATAATTCCCATCGTCCAGATATCCACGCCTGCCAGGAGAAAAACGGTGACGCCTGAAATGGCGTTGATCGTGCCGTGAAAAATCGCCGCCGGCAGCGAAGATCCTGTCCTGTCACGGAGGAGGCCCATGAACGGCGAAAGAGCGATGCAGAATACTGTCATCATGGCGATCCCGGACCAGGGAAAGCCGGCATAGCTGGTTCCGTAATTGTGGCCGGATAAGATCAAGGGGGCGTGCCAGAGCCCCCAGATCGTTCCAACGACGAGGCTTGCTTTCCAGAAGCCGAGGCCTCGGACGGATGACCAGAGATAGCCGCGCCAGCCGGCCTCCTCGCCGAAAGCGGCGATGGCGTTCGGGACGATGCCCCCCAGCATGGCGAGCGCGACGAGGACAGGAAAAGTCGGCAGCGTTTCGGCGAGATTTGCGGGCGGCGTCTGTCCGGCGGCGATGATCGCTTTGCGCGCGCCAGCCTCGATCGACTGCAGTTCGACGCCTGGGGCAAGTGCGCTGAAATAGACCGCGCTGATCGCCAGGATCGGCGACGCCGCCCACGCAATCAGCCACCAGATATTAACGTGCCAGCGCCAACCGATCACTTCGGCGCGCTGGCCGCGATCAAAGATCGCTGCAGCGACAAGGGCGCCGACAAGCGGGCCGAACATGTAGACCGTCGCGAGCGCGATGCGCCCCATGCCATCGACCAAGGGCGCCCCGGCATACCATAGCGCCCACGACGTTCCGTAAGCGAACAAGATAAACACGATTGTCCGGATCAAAGCTCATCCCCTTCATTGCGTCGCCTTGCGGTCCGCATACGATCTTGACGCCCTGATGCCCCCCCTTTCCAATCAGAATACAGGGAGTATCTCATCGCTGATGGATGCCTCGATCGCGGCGATCGTTTCGGCGCGCAGGCGTCTCTTGGTCGATGCGTGCGCGGCGCGATTGATGGCTGAAAGGCTGGCGAGTTGAGCGTTCACAGTCACCTCGACCTCAGTTGGATCGACCAGTTGATCGAGGAACCCCGTCGCGAGCGATTCCGCCGGGGTCAACATCCGGCCGAGAGACGTTACACTTGTCAGGCGATTGGCCGGCACGCGGGATTTAACGAGCGCCAGAGCGAAATCGGGCACAGGAATTCCGATGGCGACTTCATTCAACCCAATCCGGTATTCGCCGGTGGCGCCGATGCGAATGTCAGAAGCGAGCAGCAGGAATGCGCCCATCGGATAGGCGTGCCCTTCGCAGATCGCGATGACCGGATGCGGATGGCCGAGGAGATCGAGAATCAACTGCGCGCCAGCCTTCAGCATCCGTCGCGCCGCATCCAGATCTCCGGCGCCAAGCACTCTCATGTCGAATCCCGCCGAAAACGCCTTTGCGGAACCCGAGCGGATGACCACTGTGGCGCCTGCTTCCCGGGCCCGGCCGACTGCGTCCGTCAACGCATCTAACATATCAAAGGTCATGGCGTTGACCTTGCCGTCATTCATTACGACTGACGCGACGCCGTCGGCGATCCTGAATTCGATTGGGGAGATCATATTCCGGTCTCCGACTTCGTTGCTTTTCCGGTCGTTAGCGGTATGATATAGACCAGTCAATATAGTTTTCGTCGCGGTTCCTGTCTCCGCGAAGCCCGCTGTTTTCGAGGTCCCCCTGCCCGCTGCTCCCAAGCATCGCGATGCGATCGTCGAAGCGGCCCTTCGCCTCTTCCGCCGAAATGGCTATGCGGCGAGCGGCATGAACGACATTGTCGAGGCGAGCCGAGCCCCAAAGGGATCTGTCTATCACTACTTCCCGGATGGCAAGGCGGCGATCGCTGTGGCGGCTATCGAACTCGCCGGCCGGCGCGCGGTCGCGACACTGACTGACCTCGGCGCTCAATCAGCGACCACAGGCGCGCTGCTCGAAGCTTACGCCGCCCGGCTGGGGGGATGGCTCACAAAATCTGGATTCCGGGATGGCTGCCCAATCACCACCGTTGTCCTGGAACTCGCGCCGCAGAATCGGGCGGTCACAGCGGCTGCACGTGACGCCTTCGCCGAGCGCAGGCGAATTCTCGCCGAGCGGCTTATCGAGGACGGGTGGCCCGAAAGCGAGGCAAAAGAATTAGCGTCGCTATCTGTCTCCGCGATCCAGGGCGCGCTGGTCCAGTCTCGACTTGAACGAAGCGTCCAGCCGCTAACGCACGTCGCGCGCAACCTGGCGAAAATCGTGAACCGCGACGGGATTTCATGATCAACCGTACCCGGAGCAGCCTACTAGCGCCGTCCATGCAAACGCCTGAACCGGCGGCAAGACTTTTTGGAGACGCATTTGCAGCGCGCAGTTCAGCGACGGCAGGACTACGAAACTATGCCGGATCGGGAGCTGCCTCAGGTAATTTTCCCGCGAACGCTGATTTCTTCCCGCTCGGGAACATGCTCCTTGGCGACTTTCCTAGGTTAGGCGAACCAAGCCCCGTGAGGACAGGCCCTCGCAAGTGCAGAAAGAAGGCCGGATCAAAGCCCCCTTATCTCCTGCGAAATCGCCCAGAATTCAGTGCTCGCGGCTTGGCAATCCGTTCGATACCTACGGCACAATGGGAGCCGCTAAAATCAGCGACTCAGCTGCTGTCACCTGTTTTGACTGTCGCTTTTGGGTCGCGAGGCGTTTCAGGCCGATCGACAGCGATCAGCCTGTGCGTTTGCGCTCCGATCTCCGGACCACGCAATAGCAGCGGCTTGCCGGATCCTTCGAGAACGCGAGCCGACATAGCCCGCGGCTTGCTTGAGCGCGACGGCCGCTGCAAGAAGCGTCCCGCGCAAAATGCGACGGAAGGCGCCATTCAAGGCGAACCTTATCCTAGCGCCGGTGCGCCGCGCGGCTAAATTCGCCGACCCGGATGTTATCGGTGCAGGCGGATCCCTTGCGCCGACCTAAACAGTTATCGCCATGCCGCGATAGATGCGCGCGCGATAGCGCGAATCTTCCGCATCGGGGAGCGGAGCGCCCGCCAGGAGCACAGCGCGCGCAAACCGCCGTATTTCTTCATCGCGCTCGGTCTTGTCACGCGGTTCCTCCGAGCGCACGCGCCGCGTCAGGTTGATCTGATTTACAGGCGTATCGTGGACGAGGCGTTCACATTCGACAGCCAGCGTCGCCGTAAATGCGTGCAATGACGTCTTGAAAAAGTTCGCCAGAGCGAACGCCGCCTCCCGGCTGCCCTCCTTCACGTCAGGAGTCACCAGAACTAGTTGGGTGTTGTCGAGCAAGACAGCCTTGCGCGCGATCCGGAAATGATGAGTCAAATTGTCTTCCACGAGTTCGCGGAATTGCATTGGATCGAGGCGATCCTGACCGGGCCCTCCAAAGAGAACATCTGGAAGTTCAGCGAACGGCGTTGAGACGACTGTCATCGGCGAGCCATGAGTGCGCAGCGCCCAATCCATCGCCGCCTCGATATTGCCTTCGCACGCGCGCACCTCGACAAGCTTCGCCGGGCAATCTGCAAGCGCATCCTTGATCGCGGCGGCGGCCGCCTTGCTGCGTGTGATGACGACGACTTTCGACACATCGCCGGGAGAAATGAACATTTTCGCGGCGGCGGCGATATGGTCGACGAGGTGTTCGCCGATCAGCCATACGATTTTGCCCCGCATCGCTTCGATACGTTCTGGCTTGGTCGACCCGAACAACTCGCGTTCGGTGATAGAGCGTTCGAGATTTAGTCCGCCCGACGGCTGGAACGTTTCGCCGCTTGCGGCGCGATCGGCGAGAAAAAAGACCGTCGCCAGCGCCACCTCCTCTTCGGTCGGCATCCGGCCGAGGTTCAAGAGCGACAGCACCCCCTCGCCAACGCTTCTCGCTGTCTTCCTAATTCTTGAGGGTGGCAGAAACGGCAAATCGTCAGGCGGCGTGCGCAACAGGTAAGACTCATCATCCGCCTGCTTTGAACCGCCGTCGATTTCGCCCCCTCCACGTCTCAGGCGCAACCAGAGCCGGCGAGCCATATCCTCCGTGAGGAGATAATCGCCCCAAGTGCAGTCCGTGTCCGCCTCCGCCCTGCAGGCTTTGGCGAGTTCGCGGAGTTCGATCGGCGATTTCGGATCGCCTTCGAGTACTGACGTATCGTTGACCGCCAGCCGCGAAAGAAAATTGTTCAAGATGGCGCCGCGTCGCGCCGACTTCACAGCCGCGGCGTGAATCGCATTGAGCCGTTTGTTCATCAGAATCAGTTTCGCGCGGCGTTCGAAGAGACCAGGACGGCCGCGGACGCCCTGAAGGCGGACGCCGTCCACTGGACCAGGCGCAATCGCGTTAAACTGTATTTCCGGGCCGAGGAATTCCGCAAGCGTTTCAACCATCGCGCGCTGGCCCGCCTTGGAAACCGCGTAGTCGGCCCGGTTCGGATAGGCGACAGCCACGTATTTTTCGCCGCCGAAGTAAGATGACACATTGACGACATAGCCGGAGCCCTGTGCGCGCATGATCGGAGCGACTTCGGAAATCAGCGCATAATTCGACACAAGGTTGGCGTCGAGCGTAAAACGCCAATCCTCGAGCTTCATATCAACAACCATTTCCTCGGCGCCTGAGACACCGGCATTGTTGATAAGGTAGTCAATGCGCCCAAACGCCTTTAAGGTCGCCTCGACTGCGCGCCGCAATGTGCGCAAGTCGCCGACATCAATGCCGGCAAGAGTGTCGATTCGGCGCTCTGCGCCAGAATACCCGATATCCTCAAGCTCTCCTATAATCTGTGTACGCATCGCCTCGAGTTCAGCGTCGCGGCGCGCCGTGAGCATGACCTTGCCCCCCGACAAGGCGAGAAGTCGCGCGATCTGCCCGCCAATCCCCATCGATGCGCCCGTGATAAGCGCGACCTTGCCAAGGTGAAGTCCGGTGATGTTTTCGGTGAAGCCGGTCATCGCCTTCCCGGCGCCGGTAATCTCGGCGATCGACTCCGGCAGCGTCAAATTGACCTCCGGGATCTTGCGCTCGGAAAACAACAGGCTTGCCGCTTGCGCTGCGGCGAATGGAATATTTTCAGACTCCTTGTTGGTGTACCGGATTACCTGATTGCCCCATTCGACATGCCGCCTGCGATTATTGCGCACGTCGGTCTCCGTCTCATCCCGCCAGATCCGCGTAAGCTGTTCCATGCCGGCGCTGAGGCAGCGGGCGTAGGCGTTGTCGCCGGCTGCTCCGTTCGACATGAAAACAAATCTCGGCTCGTGGCGCAGGTCCTGATGGTTGCGCCAGTAGCGCGTCAGCGAGCGCGCAAGCGCGATCGCCCCGACAAGTTCATGATCAAGGAATACCTTGACATCATTGTCCTTGGCGTCGCTAAGCGGCCCGGCAAGCAATCCTGCTCCATATGCCGGGAGGATGATCGCCGCCGAAATCGGATCGCCGGACGCGACGCCCTTGACGAGAACCGACGCCGTCTCCTTCGTATTCAGCCGGTCGCATCGCACAACAGCGATGCGGGCGTCGACGCTGTCGTCACGCATGCGCGAGCGCGCTTGTTGAACGTCGCCCTCAAGTGTGAATCCGAGTATCACTTCAGCGCCGATCCCCGCCTGAATACGGGCGATCTCAAGCGCCTCTTCGACCTGATTGCCGGCCGCAATAAAAACCGGCATGCCGCCAGCGTCGACAACGCGCAAACTCGGGCGAGCGATACAGGTCGAATGAGACTGCCTCTCAACCCTCATGCCATGCGTCACGTCGAATTCCTCACCGTTGAAGGCGGCCGCCTCGTCGCTTCCAAGAAACACGCAGGTATTGGCGATGTCAGGCGGCGTCGGCAGGGTCTTCTCCTGGTCTGCGCCGCGCGTGGTGCGGGCGAGCGACATGAGATTCGTGAATTCATCGGCGGTCGCACCGCTCTTGTCGCCGCGCAACTTGTCCATGGCGGCGAAGACCGTGCGGATGCGTTCGCTCTCTATCGGGCCGGGGAATATCGTATTAACGCGGATGCCGCGCGGCCCGAGCTCATCAGCAAGGATTTGCGACAGCGCATTCAGCGCCGCCTTCGGGGTCACATAGGCGGTTCGCCCGAAATATTTGGTCCTTGAAAAGATCGTTGAGATGTTGATGACCGACGAGCCCGCGTGGAGAAATGGAGCGGCCGCCCGCGTCACGTTCCAGGTTACGCCGAGAATATTGCGCATGGCGTCGCCGACAGTTTCGTTGTCGGTTCCGCCTGCGGCGCGAAGGGCGGCAAGTTCATCTTTGGTGAACGGCAACTCGCCAAGCGTCTGTTTCGGACCGGCGGAACCGGCATTATTGACAACAATGTCCAGTTTTCCACAGCGATTTATGACGTCTTCAATCGCCGCCCGGACTTCCCCTGGCGCGCCGCCGTCCATCACGACGGTCAAGACGCGATCTTCAGGAAATTCTCCAATCAACCCCACGCGTGCGGCTTCGAGTTTGTCCGCGCTGCGTCCGGTCAGAACGACGCTCGCGCCCTCCTCAAGGTAGCGACGCACAATGACGCCGCCGAGATTGCCTGCTGCGCCGGTGACCAGCGCGACTTTTCCCGCAAGACGGCCATTCGGCGGTGTCATTGACGACATAGTCTACTCCTCCTTGCGCCCTTTCAGGCGCCATTATCCGGCATCAGCCGGCTTCGACGACCATGCTTCGAATAGCGCTTCCCTCCCGCGCAGGCCCATCGTCGGCAATGCGTGGTTCGCGAGATAAGTCGCGCCGGCGTGAACATTATCCCACATCGCTTGATGCGCCGCCGGCAAGTCGCTCCATAAAACAACGGTCGGCGGCGTAACGCTGAGAAGCCCAGCAGCGATCATGTCGTTCATTTGGGTGACTTCGTAAGCATTGCACAGGTGCGTCCCGCGGATCTCGGCGGACGGCATGATGATGCGGCGTTGACGCGTCCACACTTGCGGGGCGTAGAAACTGAAGCGACGGCCCTTCACCGACTCGCAATAGATGACCCGACCCGTGAATGGTTTGACCAGCGCGCTGGAGATCCCGAGCGAATCGAAACCCGCCCGCTCAAAAACGATGTCCGGCGCGCCGCGCGGATTGTCGGGCGTACGCATCAGCTTCCCGACGGCCGCGCCGAACGGTTTCATGGTCCTGTCCTGGAAATCGCGCACTGCTGACTTGAACGCTTCGATATCCTTTTTGGCGTCGGGAAGCCGCGGCATAGAAGACGGCCAGTCGAACTCGGCGCCGGTCCGGCGCTTCAATGACTCGAGCGACACGACACCGGCGACCGCGTCTTCGAAGCCGAGCGACAGAATGAATTCCCGCTGGGCATCCGTTGTTGTTGCAATGACGATGCGGGCGCCGATCAGCCGGGCCGCCTCGATGATCTCAAGGCCTGTCGGATCAACGAGCGCCATCGTCGCGGGACCATAAAATGCGAGGATCGCCTCGCCGCCGCGCGCGCCCGCGCGATGGAGCATTGCTTCGGGCGTCGCCGATCCGGCTTTGCCCATGAAGGTGAAATGATATCCCGAGGATGCGCCATAAAACGTCAACCTGCCGCCTTCGGCAAGCAGCTGGAAGGTTCTCGGAAAGGAAGTCTCGCCGGCATGTGAAACAGCGAAATCAGCGCAAGCGCCGCCGTTCATTTCCCGGAAGGCGTCGACGAGCGGCTCGCCGGCGGCTTCCCATGCGCGCGCGGCTCTTTCGTCTTCCGGTACAACGGTGAAAAGATCGGCGAACGCCATCGCCTTTCGATTGATCGCCCCGACGGCGCCGGCAGCGGCGATCGCGTCCGCTCGCTCGGTGCTTGAAACAAGCCCGACCGCTCTCAATCCAGCGCTTACGGATGACTTCAGCGCATCAAGGCCGGTTCCGGTCGCCGCGCCTTCAATAAAGATCGATTTGCCGCCCTCTATTTCGAGCGTCGTAAACAACGCGCGAACAACAGTTCCGAGGTTGAGCGTATAGGCGCCGGCGTCCTCAAGCGTCAGATCCGACGGGGCATGATGAAGCTGCGGCGCCTGCGTCACCAGAAACTGCCCATGCGAGCCGGTCGGGGTCTCGTAACCCTGAATGGCGAAGTCGGCGTGCATCGGATCACGTCCGGCGACGGGCGAAAGGAGATCGCTGGTCCCTGAGTAAATCGTGACGAGGTCGCCGACCTTTAGGCGGCCTTCACGACGCGCCTCCTCGCCAAGAGCGGCGACGAGCGCGACGCCGCCCGACCCCGTGATCTGGATATCCTCCTCATGACTGTCGAAGGAAGACACGGGGATTCCGGTGATCGCCCAGATATCGTTGAAATTGACCTCCGAAGCGAGGACATAAACAAGCGCGTCATTGGGTCCCGGTCTCGGCGTCCGCGCAATCAGCAGTTTTTCAGCCTGTAGCGGGGTCCCGAAAAGCGGCGCGCCGGTCTTCGGACTGCGAGCGACGCCATAGGCGAACTGCCATTTCGGAATCGCGGTCACACCCGGATAAAACGGCGCACCCATGGGCAGGAGATCGCCGCGCGCGATCATTTCGTCGACGAACGATCTCTCGTCTTCGCAAAAGCGCACGCCGCCGCGACGGATTGGCAATGGCGCGGCGCGCTTCTCCAAAAATGCGGCGATGCCGGCCTTGCCGCCTTCCGGATCAATAACCGCTTCAGCGAAGAGCGTCGCTTCCCGCGAAAGACCCGCATCTATGCCCTCACGCCAACCGGTTTTGACCGCCTCGACGCATCGGGCATAGGCGACGCTGCGGCCCGCCGCTTCGCATTGCGTCTCGATCATTTTCAAATGCGGGTCAGCCAGCGCCGCGCCGAGATCGACCGATGAAGGCGTGCGCCAATCTGCGATCATCGCTCCGTGCGCTATCAGGGCGGCGCCGAGGACGCTGTTATCGCCGCGCTGACAAAATTCGCGAACGCGTTGATGGGCAAGCGAGAGGACATCACAACCGCCAACCGCCAACTCGTCGACCAATTGCATGGCCTTTGCGTCTTCACCGTCAATCGAGCGGCCGCCGAGCAACATTTCTAGCGCATCGATGAGACCAGCCTCGCCACGCCGAGAAGCAAGCAACCGCGGCAAGCGCTGCGTTCCGCCATAGCCGGGGAGCAGCCGAAGGCGAATTTCCGGCTGACCGAACCGGGCATGAGCCTCGGCGATGCGGAAATGGCAGGCGAGCGCGAATTCCATGCCTCCGCCAAGCGCCAACCCCTGAATCGCCGCGATGCAGGGTTTGTTCATCGCTTCGATGCGACGGAACGCAAGATGGGCGTTGTTCGGGAGTGCGCGCGCTTCACTGAGCGTATGGATTTCATCAAGAAACTGACGAATGTCCGCGCCGGCGACAAAGGACTGGGATCCCTCACCGATGAAAATGACGGCGGCGATATCGCGGCGCCGGTCGAGATGCTCGACAATGATATTGAGTTCATCCAGCGCACGTTCGTTGAGTGCGTTTACCGGCGGATTATCGACCGTTACGGTCGCCACCCGGCGTTCGGACGCGATTTCATTGTACTGAATTCGAAAATACCGGTGTCGTTCGAATATCTGCTGCTCGTCGGAAGCTTGCTGGCGACGGCTCCACATTGAGAGCGCGGTGCGGATTTCTTCGAGCGACTCCGGATTCTTCAGCGTCGTCGCATCGCCGACCTCACTCCCTTCGACCAGCGCCCTGACCATTCGGCGCATGTATTTGCCGCTCCGGGTTTCCGGAAACTGCGAGACTTCGATAAAGTCGCTCGGAATCGCTAGCGCGCCCTTTTCCTGCCGTACGAGGTCCGACAGCCGGCGGCGGTCTTCCTGACTTAGGCGGCGGCCGGGCGTCGGCGTAACGAATGCGAGCGGCGTTAAACCCTTGTCGCGGTGTGGCGCGCCGACTACAATGACGTTCCCGACCGGCGATCCTGACGGGTTGAGGGATTTGTCGCGAAGAATCGCCCCCTCGATTTCTTCCGTTCCAAGACGGTGCCCGGAGACATTGATGACGTCGTCGCTGCGGCCGTGGATCGAAAATGATCCGTCCGGATGCAGCATGCCGAAATCACCCTGGGTGTAGGCGTAAGCATCTCGCCAACGCCGCCAATAGGTATTCGTCCATCGCTCGCCGTCGCCGCGCCAATCATGATTGTAATGTCCATTGTCATCACAAACCGATGACGCCCTTCCCCAAACTGTGCGCGCCAAATAGGGGTAAGGCGCTGTGATGACGATTTCGCCCTTTTCGCCGAAATCCGCGCCGCGGCGAGGCGCGCCGCCGGTGTCATCGCGCAGGTACGCTACCGGGGGCGCGCGATGACGCGCAGGCGAGGAAGACGTCGTCTCCCCGCCGTCATCAAGCCACACGTCGCCGAAGATCCAGGGTAGCGGAAACGCATGAGCGTTCGCCTCGAGGCCAAATTCTGAATTACCGAAAAAGTGCGTCCAGGCGATCCCGCCATGCTCCGTCGCCCAATAGGAATTCGCATACCATGGCGTGACTTCGCGCATGCCGAACTCCTGTACGGTCGGTGAAGTCGGCTCTGCGCAAAATGTAGCAGCTCGAAGACTCGAGCGGTCATATTTGCGTATGTCTTCGACGCTTTGCGGATCGAGCATGACGCTCTTCAGGAATGTGACGCCCGCTTTGAAAATATTGACGCGATGGCGCTCGATGATCGAGGCGAAGCGTCCGGCGTGCGGAAAAACCGGTGCGCCTTCCGCAATGACGCTGGTAACGCGCATCGTTAGCGGAGCGGAAATCAGGTAACTCTGGCCGGTGATCCAGCCCGGATCGGCGACAACATAAATGACGTCTCCTGGCCGCGCATCGAACGCGACTTTCATGGTGTGTGCGATTCCTGCGGTGTAGCCGCCATGGACGTGCACAACACCCTTTGGCTTACCCGTCGACCCGGAAGTATAAATGATGAACATCGGGAACTCGGCGTCGACCGGCAACGGCCGGCTGCGCGCCCAAATGGCCTTGACGAAATCCAGGTCAGGCAGCGCCAGCAGATCAGCTTCGCTCGTCGCCGAAAATCCGATCTCCCTCGCCGCCTCCAGAATTTCGCCAAGCGCCTCGTTCGTCAGTTCATGACTCCAGCGATCGCGCTCTTGCCTCCAAAGAAGGTCCGGCTGAGCTGCATGCCTTTCGACGATGACCGCCTCGACACGGGGCGGCGAGGCGACAATCGCTTCTGCAATCTCCGTACGAATACGCGACGCATCGGCAGCGGTCATCGATTGGTCGGCGGTAAGCGCTGCAAGCGCACGGCCGACGCCTCGCATGACGTCGCTGCGCTCGACCGTCGTCTCGCCCGCCACGGCGTCGCTGACCGCGTCCCTTATGCGTGTTGCGACTTCCGAAGGAAGGCGCAGCGCCGCAAGGCGACCGGCGGCAAGTTGTTCTGCAATCTCCACCGGAATGAAATTGTCGAGCGCCGGGTCTGTATAGGCGGTCTTGTAGGGAATGGTTTGCGCGTTGCGAAATCCGCCATCGGCCGTGACGATGACGCGCGCACCGGAATCATGGATGCGATCACTTAATGTCTTGTCGCTGAAGCCGCCGAAAACCGGCGTATAGACGACGCCCAACCTTTTCGCCGCTTCCGTCCAGTAGATCTGAGCCGGAATGTTAGGCATATTGAATGCGATGCGGTCGCCTGGGCGCAGTCCGAGCTTCTCGAGCGCCACCGCGCGTTTCGCCGTTTCGAGAAGTAGCGCTTTTCGAGTAACGGCATACCCGTCGACAGGGCCGCCGCGCGCATCATTCAGCGACATGTCCCAGCGATCGCCCTCGAAGATCAGCGCGGCTTCATCGCCATGGCCGGCGAGGACATGTCGGTCGACTTCATTGAACGACGCGTTGGTTAGTCCGCTTTCAAACCATTTCCAGAACGGCGGCGCATCGTCATTGAAAGCGCGCCTCCAGGGTTCGAATTTTAGCTCCCTGTCGATCGCCACAGGTTCAAGCGTATCGACGCGCCAGCCGGACCAATTTCCGGCGTCGACGTTCCAGCTAATCCATGCATTGTCCGCGACCGAAAACCAGTGAATCGCAGATTTGGCGATGGTTCCGTGGAATGCGCCGGGATCTGCGGCGCACGCGGCGCGCATCTCATCCCAATCCCTGCGCGATCGGATCGGGTTGACGCTGGCGCCCTTGATCGTCTTGGGTCCGCCGGGCCCGGATGAGGGCGTTTTACGCGATTGATTGATGGCTCCCTCCCAAGATCCGTTAATCCAGTCGCTTCAAATTCGTATCAGCTGGCGCCTTAGGTCTTTGTGCGCGCCTCTTTCTTTCGCCGGCCTTACGACCGTCCGCCGCCTCTGCGCCAGCCCAGGTTCCTCGGTTAGCCCGCTCGCCCCATGAAGCAGCCATTCAACCCGCGAACGCCTTTTCAACAACGTAATCGCCTGGTGTCGCATTGGATCCCTCATCGAGGCCCGCCGCCTCAACCAGTTCGCGCATATCGGCGATCATCGCCATCGACCCGCAAATCATCACCCGGTCGGACTCTTTCGAAAATCCTTCTATTCCGAGCTCTTCGAAAAACTGGCCGCCTCGAATGTGGTCAGTAATTCGGCCCTCATGGACATACTTCTCACGGGTGACCGTAAAATACGTCCTGAGGCGCGCCGGGGCGAAATCGCCGACAAGCGGATCATTCTGAACGCCGGCGACGAGATGCTCAGCATACTCAAGATCGGCGATGTTCCGGCAGGTCTGCGTAAGAATTACCTGCTCGAATTTTTCGTAGGTCTCCGGCTCGCGAATAAGGCTGGCGAAAGGCGCAACGCCCGTTCCCGTCGAAACCAGGAACAGCCTGCGCCCTGGCTTTACCGCATCGAGCACAAGCGTACCGGTTGGTTTCTTGCCGAGGAGAACTGCGTCGCCTAGCCTGATGTTCTGAAGGCGGGACGTCAACGGCCCCTCTGCGACTTTGATCGAATAGAAATCGAGCCCGTCATCCCAGGCCGGGCTCGCCATCGAATAAGCGCGTAAAAGCGGTTTGCCCTCGACCATCAGCCCGAGCATGACAAACTCTCCGGAGCGAAACCGGAAACTGGCTGGTCGGCTCAGTCGGAAGGAGAATAATTCGTCCGTCCAGTGTCGAACGGCCTGAACCCGCTCTTCCAAAGCGTTCTTGAGCGCTCCTGATCCTTCAAAAGCCATCGAAATCGGTCTCCCTTATCCGTCAACATTTGCTTCGCGGCGGTGCGACCCGGCGACAGAACCAGCTTGCACGACGTCGCACCCAGGCGAGCCGGCGTCATCAAGGCCGTTTGAACCAAACCTTCGGAATTTCAATTACTTATTGGCAGGACGCTTTTCGACCGCCGTTTTTACGAAGGACATCGCCGAATAGATCACCAGTGGGTGGATGTCTGGGTTTCCATTTCCGGACGCAGATCAGGCGACCTGCCATTCAAGCAGGCGCGGCGGCAAGGCTGATCCGCTCAAGCCGAGCGGGCGACATTGATCAAGTTCCGGGATTTCCTCGTCATTAACTATGCCCGATTAGCTTGTCGGCGAGGGGAATGGAGCATGGCAGGTCAAAATGGCGCGAACAATGGCGGGGCGAAAGCCATCCAATCAGCAATCCGGGGCGCGGTTGATGGCGACCGCGCTCGCCGTCGGCGTCGCGGTTGTCGCGGTCATTTTCGGCGCATTCGCCTACAGCTATGATCTAAGCGCCCGCAGCGTCAGGCGCTCGGAGATTTCCAACTACATGTCGGCTGTCGGCGCGACAACCGCATGGGGCGTCGACAAATGGCTCGCCGAGCGCTTGAACCTGATCGCTGGCCTCGCCAATGAATTGTCGAGGAATGAGGATGAAGGCGCCGTCCGCAAATACCTGCAGGAATCGATCTATCAATCGACCTTCGTTTGGACCTATTTCGGCGAGACCGACGGCCATTATCATATCTGGCCGCTCGATCCGGAGTTGCCGGGCGACTACGACCCAAGGACGCGGCCCTGGTATCTCGATGCGATCGCCGCCGGTCGCGCGACCCTCACCGAGCCATACCGTGACATATCCACGAATGTCGAAACGATCACCGCGACGATGCCGGTGACGCGACGCGGCAAGCTCGCCGGCGTTGTCGGGGCGGATTTCACAACCGAGCAACTAAGCCGCATTCTCGCCGAGACCGATATCGGCGGCCTTGGACGCGTCTTCCTCATTTCCGCCGATGGACGGGTGCTTTCCCATCCCGACAACCGGCTGATCGGCGCCGAAATCGGCGATCTTTTTGCGGCCGCGCCGTCGCTGACATCGACCGAAGTCCAGAGCGTCAAAGCGCGGGACGGCGACAAATTCATCGCTTTCGCGAAAGCCTCGGAAAATCCCAGCGTAAATTGGCGTCTTGTCCTCGAAGTCGATCAGGAGGCCGCTTTCAAGGGCCTCGCCGAGTTCCGCCGTTCGGCGTTGATCGCGGCGATTCTGGCGATGACTTTCCTCGTCCTCGTTCTCGGCTTTGTCATTCACCGCCTGCTCGTGTGCCCGTTGCAGAAAGCGCGCGTCGCCGCCGATGCGGCGAACGCGGCGAAATCAGAATTCCTCGCTTCGATGAGCCATGAAATCCGTACGCCGATGAACGGCGTCCTCGGTATGGCTGAAGTGTTGCTCAACACAAAGCTTGACCAGCGCCAGCGCGAGATGACCTCGATCATCGTCGCGTCCGGCACGGCGCTGATGACCGTCATCAACGACATTCTGGACTTCTCGAAAATGGAGGCCGGCAAGCTGGCCCTCAATCCGCAGTCATTCAATCTCCGCCAGATGATTTATGAAGTCGCCACCTTGATGCAGGCCCGCGCGCTCGAAAAGGATCTTGAGCTCATCGTCCGCTACGCGCCGAACCTGCCGGAGGGCGTGATCGCTGACGGCGCACGCCTGCGCCAGGTGCTCGGCAACCTGATCGGCAACGCGGTCAAATTCACCGATCATGGCTATATCATGGTCAACGTGACCGGCGAGCGGAATGGCGATCAGGTCGATCTCGTTTTCAATGTCGTTGACACCGGCATCGGGATGCAAAAGGACGATATTCCGCGGATGTTCGAGAAGTTCGAGCAGGCGGACGGCTCGAATACGCGGCGTTTCGGAGGCACCGGGCTTGGCCTTGCGATCTGCAAAAGCATCGTTTCGATGATGGGCGGCGAGCTTGGCGCGGAAAGCGATCCGGGCAAGGGATCACGCTTCTGGTTCAAGGTGAGCGCTCCGGCCGACGACAAGATCAAGGCGATGCCATCGGTCAATTCCGCCGCGTTCGACGGCGCGCGGATGCTGGCGGTCGACGACAATGCGGTGAACCGCCGCGTCATCGAGGAGCTGGCGGACGCCTGGGGCCTCAAGGCGACGGTTGTCGACGGATCGAGGGCGGCGCTCGAAGCGTTAGAGCGATCGGTTGCTGACTGCGAGCGTTACCATGTCATTCTGATGGATTATCAGATGCCGGACGAGGACGGCGCAACACTGACCGCAAAAATTCAGACCGACCCGCGGTTTGAATCAATCCCGGTCATTCTCCTGTCGTCGGTCGACAACCCGAAGCCGAGCGAAAGCGGCGCAGCGGCGAAGTTTGTGACGTCGATTTCAAAGCCTGTCCGGCCGTCCCAGTTGATGGATATTCTGGCCCGCCTGCTGGTCGAGGATGCGTCCCTATCGCTGCGCCGTGTTGCGGAAGCCATGGAACATGTCGACGACAAGCGGGTGCAGGTCCCCGACGGCCGGCCGAAAATACTTGTCGCCGAAGACAATGTCGTCAATCAGCTCGTGGTCACCAATATGATCTCGGCGCAGGAGTACGAGGTGATCATCGCCGACAACGGACGCAAAGCGGTTCAGATGTTCCTCGAACACCGCCCCGCCGCCGTCCTGATGGATCTTTCGATGCCGGAAATGGATGGCCTTGAAGCAACCCGCGAGATCAGGAAGATCGAGGTCGAACGCGGCCTGCAAGCGACGCCGATCATCGCTTCAACCGCGCATGTGCTTGAGGAAGACCGCGATCGCTGCCGCCTCGCCGGCATGAATGATTTCATCGGCAAGCCGATCAGGAAGCCGCAGCTCGACGAAACGCTTCACAAATGGGTCGAGGAAGCGATCGCCTGGGATGACGCGGCGTCAGCCTGATTTCAACTCGAGACGAACGCAAGCCGTGACTGCGCCTGCGCGTAGGCGGCGAGTTCGGCTCCAGACAGGGCTCCGTTTCGATCGGCGTCGCTTGCAAGAAAGCGCTCCAGATTGGCGCCGATAAACTCGTCCTTTGAAAGACGCAGATCATCGCCGGCGGCGATCAAGAACTCCCGTTCGGCGCGATTCTTGATGCTCGCCTTGTCCCCGCTCGAAAGCTCTTCCTTTCCCCGGCGCGGGGCTGCGACGACCTTAACGCCATCCGAAACGTCGACGGCGATAAAGCCGTTCAACAGCGCTAGTTCGGCGGTGACGATCGCCAGCACTGTAAATTCATCTTCGCCGAGGACGCCGTCATTGTTGAGGTCGGCGCGATCGAAAACGCCGGCGGCGTGCCTGGTCGCGATGTCGAGATCGATTGAGTTGGCATAAGCGCCATAGGCCGGCGCCGGCGCCACTTCGGCGCTGTTGACAAGGCCCGCCCCGGCGGCGATCGCCGCCGCCACGCCCGACAGCGCCGCCTTGTGAAAAATCGCCATGACCATGATGCTCTCCCGGACTGCTGCGTTTGACGGGAGAATGGCGACGCACCTTGGCCTATTCAGGAAGAAATCTGGGATTTGTTCGGGCGATTGGGGCGGCAATCGGGCGGTTAGGCCGGTTTCGCCTTATTCCGCAGCAGCCGGGACTTCCGTCGCGCTCACGGTCGCCCAGCGCTCCTTGATCCTCGCCGACGTCAGCCGCGATCCGTCCGGCGACCAGCCGGGCGGCCCGAGCGTGTAACCGACGACTTCGCGCCATGACCGCGCCGACGCGAGATCCCGGGCGATCCCCAGCCATTCGTTGAAGGCGATCACGAAGGGATTGAACGAGCCGAGATTCTTGATGATGCCGTAACGCGGCCGCTCATTTTCGTCCTCCGGCACGAACGTTCCGAACATCTTGTCCCAGATGATGAAAACGCCGGCGTAATTGGCGTCGAGATATTTCGGGTTCGTCGCATGATGGACCCGGTGATGGCTCGGCGTATTGAAGATCATTTCAAAGGCGCCCATACGCCCGATCATCTCGGTGTGAATCCAGAATTGATAGATGAGGTTCAGGCCGAACGCGAACGCTAACATCGCCGGATGAAATCCGAGCAGCACGAGCGGCGTCTTGAACAAGATGCCGCCAAGGATGTCGCCCGTCCATGTCTGACGCAGCGCCGTTGAAAGATTGTAGTGCTGCGAGGAATGGTGGACGACGTGGCTCGCCCAGAACCAGCGGCGCTCATGGGCGATGCGGTGCGACCAGTAGTAGCGAAAATCATCGAGCACGAAACAGATCGCCAGCGCCCACCAGGCATTCGGTATGTCGAAGAGGCGAAGCGGATAGGCGGCGGCCCATACGGCGCTGAGAATGGCTGCGCCGCCGAGCATCGGCGCGATCTGGTTGCCGAGGCCCATGACGAGGCTCGCGGCCATATCCCGCGTCTCGTAACGTCCCCTGCCCGTCACGCGCCAGGCGACGAGCTCAATCAGGATGAGCAGGACGAAGACCGGAACCGCCAGCGTCACGACATCGGGGAAATTCATTGGCGCACTATAGCCGTTGCCCGGCGAGCTGCAAAAGCCATTGCTCAGCCTGCGCATCGCTTGACGCCGTCAGATGGACCTCGCGACGCGACGGTTCATTGACGCGAAAGACCAGCGTCAGACCCCGCCGTTCGATGCCGACCGCGCCATGGCGAAACCGCCGACTGGCCAGCCCGTCGCCGATCCTGAAGACCAGCACGGTTTCCCTGCCGGTCGCCGACGTCGCCGCCGCCGCCGCGCCGTCGGCGCCGATCATCCAGCCCGCCGCCGCGAAATCCGGTTCGTCGAGCGCCAGACGCTCAGCCGCATTGGCCGCATCGACCCGCACGGTCCGCCATCCGCCGAGCATCCATGAGACCAGTGCGAGCACGACCACGCCGCCAAGAGAAATCGCGAGGTCGACAGCGGTGTTCCCGGTCATGAGGGCGGCTTGCTCAGCCAACGATATCGGACTTGGCGAAGAAAAACGCGATTTCTTCCGCCGCCGTTTCCGGCGCGTCGGATCCGTGCACGGAATTCTCGCCGATCGAAAGCGCGAATTCCGCGCGGATCGTTCCCGGCGCCGCCTTTTTCGGATCGGTCGCGCCCATGATCTCGCGATTGCGCGCAATGGCGTTGTCGCCCTCGAGAACTTGCAGAACGACGGGGCCGGAGATCATGAAGTCGACGAGCTCGCCGAAGAAAGGCCGCGACTTGTGGACGGCGTAAAAGCCTTCCGCCTGCGCTCTTGTCATTTGAACGCGTTTTGACGCGACAACGCGCAGCCCGCCCTCTTCGAACTTCGCGATAATGGCGCCGGTCAGGTTGCGGCGGGTCGCATCCGGCTTGATGATGGAAAAAGTGCGCTCTAGCGCCATTGTCAGCTCCTGTTGATCGTCGGTCGATGGTTGCGGCGTTCCCTATCAACGGGGCGGCTTGGCGGCAAGCGGCCGTCGGCGACCTTCCGCCGAAAATCATCCGTTCAACGCCTGAAAATTGAGCGGTTGCGTTCGGCCGAGCCCCCGGCTAACCCGCGCCCCTATGCTGCATATCAATGATCTGACTTATCGTATTGAAGGCCGGCCGCTTTTCGAGCAGGCGACGGCGGCGATCGCCGAGGGCTGGAAGGTCGGCTTCATCGGCCGCAACGGCGCCGGCAAATCGACGCTGCTGCGTCTCGCCAGGGGCGATATCCACCCCGATGACGGGTCGATTTCGATCTCCAAGCGCTGCCGGATCGGCGGCGTCGACCAGGAAGCGCCGTCATCCGGCCGCAGTCTGATCGACATCGTCGTCGAATTCGACAGCGAGCGCGCGGCGCTGCTCGAGGAGGTCGAGACCGCGACCGATCCGGGGCGGATCGCCGATATTCACATGCGCCTTTCCGACATCGACGCCCATTCGGCGGAAGCGCGGGCCGCCTCGATCCTCGCCGGCCTCGGGTTTTCCGCCGCGGACCAGAAGCGGCCGGCGTCGGATTTCTCCGGCGGCTGGCGGATGCGCGTTGCACTCGCCGGCGTTCTTTTTTCCGCGCCGGACCTCCTCCTGCTCGACGAGCCGACCAACTATCTCGATCTTGAGGGAACGATCTGGCTTGAAAGTTTCCTGAAGCGTTATCCGCATACCTGCCTCATCGTCAGTCACGACCGCGACTTTCTCAATCGCGTCGTCACACATATTCTTGCGCTGGAAAATCGCAAACTCTCAGTTTCGGCCGGCGATTACGACACCTATGAGCGCAAGCGGCTGGAGGCGCGCGCCAACGCGCTTTCGTTCCGGGCGCGGCAGGAAGCGCAGCGGCGCCACATGCAGGCCTTCATCGACCGGTTTCGCGCCAAGGCGACGAAAGCCAAACAGGCGCAAAGCCGGATCAAGGCGCTCGAAAAAATGCAGATCGTCGCCGAGCCGATCGAGGAGCGTTCCGTCGGCTTCAATTTCCGCAACCCCAAACAGATGGCGCCGCCGATCATACGGCTTGCCGAGGCCGACCTCGGGTATACGGAGGGAAATGCGATCCTCAACAAGGTCAATCTGCGCATCGACCAGGACGACCGCATCGCCATTCTCGGTCCGAACGGCGAGGGCAAGTCGACGCTCGTCAAGTCGATCGCCGGGCGGCTTCCCCTGCTCGCCGGGGACATCTTCAAGCACAAAAAGCTCGATATCGCCTATTTTTCCCAGCATCAGCTCGACGAACTGAAAGCCGAACAATCGCCGCTCGATCACGTGCGGAGCCTGATGCCGGACAGCAGCACCGAATCGCAAGTGCGCGCGGCGACGGCGGCGCTAGGCTTCGGTTTCGAGAAAGCCGAGACGCAGGTCGACAAATTGTCGGGCGGCGAGAAAGCGCGGCTGCTGCTCGGCCTCATCACTTTCAATGGTCCGCACCTCATTATCCTCGACGAGCCGACCAACCATCTCGACATCGACGCGCGGGCGAGCCTCGCGCAGGCGCTCAATGATTATTCCGGCGCCGTCATCATGATCACCCATGACGCGCATCTTGCGAGCGGCGTTGCGGACCGCTTGTGGCTGGTCCGCGGCGGCGCCGTCGGCCCGTTCGACGGCGACCTCGACGATTACCGCGCCCTCGTCCTCGACGCGCAGAAGTCGGAACCG
>JBGSSK010000420.1:0-4022 GCA_041737095.1 Parvularculaceae bacterium
CGCTGTCGGGGATCGCGGGACGGCTCGCACACGCCGCCAGCGGCGCCGCCAGCAGCGCCAACGCCAGATATCGCATCGCGTAACTCCTGATTTTTTCTCAAGCCACGAGGTGCTTACGCTCGCCTTGATGGTTAAGATCAGTCGCCCCGGGGGAATTTCCGGGCGGGCTTTCGCCTTTCCGGGGATTAACCAACTTTCCCATTGATCCGTAAGCGGAAAATAAATCCGTCCCCCTCCCCCGCGGAGGGTTTACAATGGCCGCAATTGCGTCCCGGCGAGTCTTCGCCGCGGGCGATGAAATGAGGCGGATCATGCGTGCGACGGAACATAAGACCCTGATGATCGGCGGCGCACCGTCGCCTTTGCGCGGCGTTGAAAGGGCGCCCTTTTCAAGGGTGCAAAAGGGCGCCTTTTGCGGCTGCACGCGGCAGAAATGGCCGAAAAAGGAAGAGGGTGCGCCTCGCGAAAGGGCGCCCGAAATCGCCGACGGCGATCGCCCGGTTGCACGCCGCCGCAACATCCCTATTCTGCGCCGCAACAAATCGCCCCGAAAGAGAGTTCAAGGAATGACCAACACCCTGCCGGTCCCGCGCGCGGATCTGAAACCCAATTCGCTCGCCTACGAGACGACGCCGCTCGTCAAGGCGACCGGCTTTCGCGAATATGACGCGCGCTGGATATTCGGGCCGGAGATCAACCTTCTCGGCATTCAGGCGCTCGGGCTCGGGCTCGGCACGCTGATCCGCGAGGCGGGCAAGCCGCCGCGCATCGTCGTCGGCCATGATTTCCGCAGCTATTCGACCTCGATCAAACAGGCGCTGACCGTCGGGCTGATGACCGCCGGGATCGAGGTCAACGATATCGGCCTCGCGCTGTCGCCGGTCGCCTATTTCGCGCAATTCGCGCTCGACATTCCGGCGGTCGCAATGGTGACGGCGAGCCATAACGAAAACGGCTGGACCGGCGTCAAGATGGGCTATGAGCGGCCGCTGACCTTCGGGCCTGACGAGATGGTGCGGCTGAAGGAGATCGTCCTCAACGGCGAAGGCCGAAGCGTTCCGGGCGGCGCCTATAAGTGGGTTCTGGGCCTGCGCGAGGCTTATATCGACGACATCGCCAGTGCGGGAAAAATCAAGCGCAAGCTGAAAGTCGTCGCCGCCTGCGGCAACGGCACCGCCGGCGCCTTTGCGCCGGATGCTTTGGCGCGACTCGGCGTCGAAGTCATTCCGATGGACGCCGAGCTCGATCATTCCTTCCCGAAATACAATCCCAATCCGGAGGACCTCGAAATGCTGCATGCCATGCAGCACGCAGTCAGGGAACATGGCGCAGACCTCGCGCTCGGCTTTGACGGCGACGGCGATCGCTGCGGCGTCGTCGATGACGAGGGTGAAGAAATTTTCGCCGACAAGATCGGCGTGTTGCTTGCGCGCGACCTGTCATCGTTGCATCCGGGCGCGCAGTTCGTCGTCGACGTGAAATCGACCGGCCTTTTTGTCACCGATCCCGTCCTGCTGAAGAACGGCGCGAAGACGCTGTATTGGAAGACCGGCCATTCCTACATCAAGCGCAAGAGCCACGAGACCGGCGCCCTCGCCGGCTTCGAAAAATCCGGGCACTTCTTCTTCAACAAGCCGATCGGCCGCGGCTATGACGACGGGCTCGTCGCCGCGATCGCGATTCTCCAGATGCTCGACCGCAATCCGGACAAGAAACTTTCAGACCTGCGCAAGTCCTTGCCGAAGACGTGGCAGTCGCCGACGATGTCGCCGAAATGCGCCGACGAGGCGAAATACGGCGTCGTCGACAAGGTCGTGAAAACGATCGAGGCGCGCGAGAGAGACGGCGGCGGCATCATCGGCCAGAAAATCCGCGACATCGTCACCGTGAACGGCGTCCGGATCACCGCCGAAGACGGCACCTGGGGCCTCATCCGCGCCTCGTCGAACAAGCCCGAACTCGTCGTCGTCGTCGAAAGCCCGACATCGGAAGCGAATATGCGGGCGATGTTCAAGGAACTCGACGCCGTGCTGCGCGCGCATCCGGAGGTCGGCGCCTATAACCAGACGCTGTGATCCGGCGGGCTGGAAAGGGTGCTTGACAGGCTTGCCGCCAACCTGTAAAGGTTCCTTGTCAAGCAAGGAGCCTTTTTCATGAGCCGGTGGTCATTCCTGCTTTTCGGCGGGGACATCAAGGAGCCCTTCCTCCGCCGCATGGCGTTCAGAGTAAGCGCCGCCTCGATCGTCGCCGGTTTCGTCTACGGCGCTTTCGATGTCGGCGTAACGCCGGTCGCCAGCGGCCCCGCCTATGGGCTCGCCGCAATGACGCTTCTTTACGCGGCGTTCATCGCCTATGAATATTTCCGCTATTATCAGCACTCGGACGAAATGGTCCGCGGAACGCTGAATGCAAGCCTTGCGGTCGCCGGCCTCGTCGTGCTCGCCTGTTCCGGCGTCTACGGGCTCCTCGAGCTTCTTTTCGCCCTCCCCCAAGTCAAGATGATCCACGTTTTCCTGTTCGCTGCGATCGTCAGTTCGATCTCCTGGTTCATCGCCGCATGGAAGAACTCGTGAAAAATATCCTGCCGACCCTGCGCGCCGATCGCGGATGGAGCCAAGGCGATCTCGCCGAAAGACTCCAGGTGTCGCGCCAGACCGTCAACTCCCTTGAAAAGGGACGATATGACCCGTCCCTGCCGCTCGCCTTCCGGATCGCCCGACTCTTCGACTTGCCGATTGAAACAATCTTTCAGGATGGAGTGGAAATTTGAGCCGACAATCGGGGGCGGCGCCTAATCCTCGCCGAATTGGGCGGCGATGCTCGGCATTTCTGCGGCCGGGATCACATTCGGCCGGCTAATCGCCGACATGATGACGAAATTCTTCTAGTTCAATGACACGGACCACACAGCAAAGGATCACCAAGATGGGCAACCAGACGAGCTTCATGAAACGACTCTTGATCACCTCATGCATCGCCGCTTTCGCGCTTGCCTGTTCGCGCGATGACGCCGCGGCCGTCCCGCCGTCGGCGGATGGCGCTGCATCCGCAGCGGCGGCCGGCGCCGGTCCCGCGATGTGGCGTCTTGCAGACGATGATTCCGAAATCTATCTCTTTGGGACCTTTCACATTCTCCCCGCGTCGATCAGCTGGACGACGGCGGCGTTCGACGCCGCGATGGCGGCGACCGAGACGACGGTGACCGAGGTTGATACAAAAAGCCCGGAAGCGCAGGCGAAAATGGTCGCGCTGGTGCAGGAGCTCGGCCTCAACCCGCCGGGCGTCACGCTGTCATCGACGCTTGGTCCCGACCGCACGAAGAAACTTGAACAAATCATTTCGAAATACGGCGTGCCGATGGCGTCGCTTGAACCGTTGAAGCCGTGGCTCGCCATGATTTCCCTGTCGGTCCTGGTGATGCAGGCGGAGGGGTACACCGCCAACAGCGGCGCGGAGGAGATCATCCTGACGCGCGCCGCCGGCGAAGGCGACAAGATCGCCCATCTTGAATCGGCGGAATACCAGGTGCGCGCGCTCGCCAGCCTCGACGAGGCAGAACTTCTTCGCGACTTCGACAACTCGCTCGGCCAGCTCGCCGATTTCAAGGACTATTCCGCGCGCGTTCTCGGCGCCTGGAGCAGCGGCGATGTCGATGCGCTCGACAAGGAGACGCTCGTCGAAATGCGCAAATCCGCGCCCGGCGCCTTCAAGACGCTGATCACCGATCGCAACCGCAACTGGGTCGCCGAGATCGACAAGATGATGAAGGGCGACGGCGATTATTTCATCGCGGTCGGCGCCGGTCATCTTGTCGGCAAGGGCAGCGTCATCGATCTTCTCGAGGATAAGGGCTTCGACGTTCGCCGCGTTCAATGATGGGTCAGGAGAAAACGTCGATCAGCATCGCCGCTGCGGCGAGCGCGATGTAAAGACCGAAGAGGATTGAAAGCAGCTCGCCCTTGACGCGATGGGCGAGCCGCGCGCCAATCGGCGCGGCGCCGCCGCCGGCGACCGCCATCGCG
>JBGSSK010000424.1:0-3852 GCA_041737095.1 Parvularculaceae bacterium
CGGCGCGTTCGAAGTCGCGCATGCACTCGCCTGGGACGGCAAGCGATGGCCGCGCCCGGCGGCGCAACGCGACGATACCTATGATCTCGTAATCGTCGGCGCCGGCCTTTCCGGCCTAGCCGCCGCGCATGAATTCCGCGCGCGGGCCGGCGACAAGGCGCGCATTCTCCTCCTCGACAATCACGACGATTTCGGCGGCCACGCCAAGCGCAACGAATTCGTTGTCGATGGAAAGCGCCTCATCGGCTACGGCGGCAGCCAGTCGATCGACGCGCCGTCCGGTTATTCCGACCGTGCGAAAAAACTGATGAAATCGATCGGCGTCAGGACGAAGAAATTCCACAAATATTTCGACCAGGATTTCTATGCGCGCCGCGGCATGCGCCAGGGGCTTTTTCTTGACGCCGAAAATTTCGGCGCCGATGCGCTGGTCGAAACGCCGTTCGGCTATTGGGGCGAGCGGCCGGACGCGGCGACGGTCGATCGCGCGCTCGGCGCCATGCCGATCGATGACGCGTCGAAGTCGTCTCTGCGCCGGCTGGTGCTGGACGACAGCGACATCCTTGCGGAGAAGTCGGCGTCGGAGAAAATCGCCTACCTCCGCTCGATCAGTTTCGAGACCTTCCTGCGCAATGACGCAGCGGCGGGCGAGACGGTCATCACCATCCTGCGAAAGACGATCATCGGGCTTTGGGGCGCCGGATGGGATGTCCTCTCCGCGCTCGAAGCGACCCGCTGGGGGATGCCGGGAACGCAAGGGCTCGGGCTGCGGGAAAGCCTCGCCAATTCGCATGAGTCCGACGAGCCATACATTTTCCATTTTCCCGACGGCAATGCGAGCCTTGCGCGGCTGCTCGTCAGGAAGCTCATTCCGGACGCGATCAACGGCCGCTCGGCGGAAGAGATCATCGGCGCGCGCGTCGATTTTTCGATGCTCGACCGCGACGGCGCGCCGACGCGCATCCGCCTCAACGCGACCGTCGTCGACATTCGCAACACCGACGACAAAAGCGCGGTCGATGTCGTCTATGTGTGCAACGGCGGCGCCGAGCGCGTGCGGGCGCGCCACGCTGTCATGGCCGGCTACATGGCAATGGCGCCATACCTGATTCAGGAAATGCCGGCGGCACAGAAGAAGGCGATCGAATTCTTCACCAAGATCCCGCTCGTTTACGTGAATGTCGCGCTGCGGAACTGGCGCGCCTTCGAGAGGTCGGGCTGTCACCGCTTCTACGCGCCGACCGCATTCTACGAATCGATGGCGCTCGATTTCCCGGTCAGCATCGGAGATTACAAATTCGCCGAGACGCCGGACGATCCGATCATCCTGCATCTCCAGAAAATCCCGATCGCGCCGGGCCGCGGCCTTGATGAAAAGGACCAGCACCGAGCCGGGCGGCGCGAGATATACGCCCTAAGCTATGATGATTTCGAAAGCGCGATCATCGATCAGGTGACGGCGACGCTTGGGCCGTTCGGATTCGACGCCGAACGCGACATCGCCGGGATCACGGTCAATCGCTGGCCGCATGGCTACGCCTACGAATATAACGAGCTGTTCGATCCGCCGGACTGGTCGCCGGAGAAGGGCCCGCATCTCGAAGCGCGCGCCGCCATCGGCCGGATATCAATCGCGAATTCGGATGCGAGCGCGCTCGCCTATGTCAACGGCGCCTTCGACGCAGCGTTTCGCGCGGTCGATGAACAGCTGGCGATCGAAGATTGAGCCGGCGCCTCAGCTCGATTCCGCGAGGAAAGACAATTGCTCGATCATCGCGCTGCGACTGGCGTCGTTGATATCGGTGAGGCGCGTCGGATAATCGCCGGTGAAGCAGTGATCGGTGAAGGCCGGCGCCGACTGGTCGCGCGGCCCCTTGCCGAACGCTTCATAAAGGCCGTCGAGCGACAGGAAGGCGAGACTGTCGACGCCGATTTCGCGGCGCATCTCCTCGACCGACAATTTGCTGGCGATCAGCTCGTCCTTCGAAGGCGTGTCGATCCCGTAAAAATCCGGATAGAGGATCGGCGGACAGGCGATGCGCATATGCACTTCACGGGCGCCCGCCGTCCGGAGCATCTGGGTTATCTTGCGCGACGTCGTTCCGCGCACGATCGAATCGTCGATGAGGACGATGCTCTTGCCTTCGATGACGCCGCGATTGGGCGAATGTTTGCGCTTGACCCCCGCCTCGCGAATGCCCTGCTCCGGCTCGATGAACGTGCGACCGACAAAGTGGCTGCGGATCAGCGCCTGCTCGAACGGCAGGCCCGAGGCTTGCGCAAAACCGATCGCCGCCGGGACGCCGGAATCGGGGATCGGCGCGACCATGTCGGCATTGCAGGGCGCCTCGATCGCCAGCCGTTTGCCGAGCAATTTCCGAAGCTGATAAACGCTCTTGCCGTCGACGATCGAATTCGGCCGGGCGAAATAGATGAGTTCGAAGATACATGGCCGCGCCGGCGTCGAGGGCGGAAACACCTGCCGGCTTTCGACCTCGCCGGTCGCCCGGCAAATGACGACCTCGCCGGGCTTGATGTCGCGCACGAACGTCGCGCCGATGAGATCGAGCGCGCAGGTCTCGGACGCCAGGATCGGCGCGCCGTTAAGATCGCCGAGAATAAGCGGCCTGATGCCGACCGGATCGCGCACGCCGATCAGCGCGTCCTTTGTGAGGACGACCAGCGCATAGGCGCCCTCGACCTGTTTAAGGCTGTCGATCAGCTTGTCGAGCATCGACAATTGATGCGACCGCGCCGTCAGCTGGAGGAAGAGTTCTGAATCCGATGTCGTGTGAAAGATCGCGCCGCGCTGCACGAGTTCAGCTTTCAGCTTGCGCGAATTGGTGAGATTGCCGTTATGCGCGAGCGCGATGCCGCCGCGATCGAGATCGGCGTAAAGCGGCTGCACATTGCGCAGGACGGTCGCGCCTTGCGTTGAATACCGCGTATGCCCGATCGCCGAGACGCCCTTCAACCGCAGCAGCGTGTCGGCGTCGGAGAAATTGTCGGAGACGAGCCCCAGATGGCGTTCGGTGTGAAATTTCTCGCCGTCGAAACTCGCCATGCCGGCGGCTTCCTGGCCGCGATGCTGCAAGGCGTGAAGGCCAAGGGCGGTCAGCGTCGCCGCGTCGTTCGTTCCGATCACGCCGAAGACGCCGCATTCTTCGTTGAGTTTGGGGCCGCCGAGGATGGCGTCGAGCGCGTGCCGGCGGCGACGATATTTCGACCCGAGGCGCTTCAGCCGCGCGGCCGTCTCCAAGGCGAATTCGGCGTCAGTCGGGTCGCCCATCGCTTGTCGCTTCCTCCGTCAAAATGTCCGCGATCGGATCGGTCGGCGCCGGCGCCGCCAATCGGTCGGCCGCCGCATCGGTCGTCGTAACGGTCGTCACGATCTCCTTGAGGCCCGATCGGTCGCGGCCGTCATACCCGTCCTTGGCGGCGTTCGCCGCTTTTTTCTTTTCTTCGGCGTTGAGGTCGCCGCTCTCCGGCGCAAACCGCTCGAAGAAACGCGCCGACGCCGAGGCGACCGGAAACAGCAACGCCTTGCGGACAGCGTCGGGTTGATTCGCTTCATCGAGATAGTATCCGTATCCCAAAAAACCAAGGCCGATCAGCGCCAGCGCGCGGACAAGGCCGAAGACGCCGCCGCCGATCCTGTCGAAGCGCCGCGCGCGCTTTGAAAGCTTCATGCGAAGCATCAGCTTGTGCAACAGCAGATAGGCGAGGAAAAACATCAGAACGGCGATGACCGCCGAGGCGGCGAGACTGGCGATCACCGACCCGTCGCCAAGCAGCGCGCCGACCGGCTTTACGGCGCCCCAGCCGCTGAGCCCGCCGGCGGCAAGAGCGCCG
>JBGSSK010000429.1:0-3620 GCA_041737095.1 Parvularculaceae bacterium
GCGCCTCGTCTATGCGGGTCTTGCAACTCTATCGGTCACGCTCGGCGGCCTTTCGGTCTTCGCCTTCACCCAGCGCGACGCGGCGCGCCTCGCGCAAGCCGACGCCGAGTTCCAGCGCGACGAAGCGCAAAGCCTCGTCGAGTTCATGCTAACAGACCTGCGCCAGCGCCTCGACGCGGTCGGTCGGCTTGATATTCTGGACAGCGTGGCGAACCGACTTCTGGAGAGTTACGCCAAGCAGGATATTCAATCGCTCGACCCGGACGCGCTGGGCCGGCGCGCGCGGGTCCTTCTCCTCCTCGGCGAAGTCGAGGGAACGCGCGGCAAACTCGACGCCGCGCTCGCCCGCTACAAGGAAGCGGCGGCGACGACGGAAGAACTGCTGCGCCGCGACCCCGACAATCAGCAGCGCATCTTCGACCACGCGCAGAGCGTTTACTGGGTTGGCGACATCGCCCTGAAACGCGGCGACATGGCGACCGTGACGGATTACTGGACGCAATATCGCGATTTCGGCTTACGTCTGGTCGAACTCGATCCGGACAAGGACGAATGGCGGACGGAGCTGGCCTATGGGCATCGCAATCTGGCGTCGCTGGCGCTGGATGAGGGAGATCTGAAGGCCGCTGAAACGGGCTTTCGTCGCGCCCTTGAAATTTCCGCAGCGCTCGCCGCTAGACATCCTGACGACAGGGAAATGCAGATCGCGCTGGCGCAGGATTATGCGTGGTTGACGGAGGCCGAAGAACGGCTTGGCGCGTTCGCCGCAGCGGAGCAATCGAATGCGCGAGCGGGGGCCATCTATGCGGCGCTGCTTGCAATGGACGCCGAAGACGACAGCATTCTCCGTCAGCAGTCGGTCAACGGGCGGGTGCACGCCCGCATCATGATGGCGAGTGGTGAGCCGGCGCGGGCGCGCGAAATCCTGTTGGCGCTCGTACCGCTTCATGAAGATCGGCTTGCTCGCGAACCGAAGAGTAGCCGATGGCTCGACTATTACGGCCTGCTGCAAATCGATATCGGCGCGGCGGAGCTGACGCTCGGCGACGCCGAAGCGGGGCGCCTTTCGGCGGTCGCCGCACTGGGCTTGGCTGAGCGCCTGCTTGCTCTTGATCCATCCTCAATTGAATGGGCGACCACGAATCGCTGGCGAGCGTTGCTGCTTGCGGCGCGATGCGTTTTTGAGTCAGGCGAGACAGCGAAGGCGGCGGCGTATCTCACAAGGGCCGAAAAGCTCGCTCATGATTTGTCGGACTCCAAAGATAAACTTAACATCGGCCAACTAACGGTCCGCACGAAGCTTCTGTTCGCGAAGCTGTCGCAAGTTTCGGGCAGCCAAATCGAAGCGAAAGACATCGCTCGGGAACAGGTAGAACCTGTAATCAGAATGTTGCCAAAATCCGGTTTTGAGAACCAGACGGACTTTCTGGATATACTGATGCTCGCGGGCGAGGGGGACAAGGCCGCCGCGATTGCGCATGATCTCGAGGCCGCTGGTTATCGTCATCCCGACTTCATCAGGCTGAAAGCGCAACTCGCGACGCTGGAAGGGAGAGATCGCGCGTCGCGCGGCAACTGACAACCAACCAATTCATGCAAAGGAGAAAAGACAATGTTACGAACGATAATTCTTGCCTCGGGGCTTGCGCTCGCGGCCTCCGCCGCTTTGGCGCAGGCCGGCCCGGTCGTGCCGCCCTACCCTTGCGACGAGACGACGACGACTATCAACGCCCGCGTGTCGATCACCCGCGAACAGGTTCAGATCGGCCCCGACGAATTTATCCAGACCTATTATGAGGGATGGAACGGCAATTGCTGGGATTCAACTCAAGATGCGTTCAATCTGGGGCCCGTCGGCAATCAGCCGATCACCTTCTCGATCACCATCCACGATCCGCAAGGCCTCAATATCCGCTTCACCGACGCCGACCAGAACTACGGTGCGCCAAATGCGGCCAGGGCCGTCGTCTTCGGCACAGTGAACAACAAGGGTCGCGTCAACACGCCATTGTCGGTCTGGCCGATCTCCGGACTGTCGCCGAACGAACAGAACGAGTTTTCGAACTTCGCCTTTTCACCCGACTTCACGACGCTCACCTTCACCGACCGGGATAATACGGGAAGGGACTATCATTTCGGCGTCTGGGTTGTTGACCCGCTTGGCAACAACGGTTCGGAATATCCGTTCATTTCCGACCCCGGCCGAGAAAGCAGAGGCGTTGGAAACAAATAATTCGAAAAGCGGAGGGCGCGCATGCGGCGCCCGCCGACTTTATTTGATTTGCCGAAACTAATGCTTTGACCTACGCTTCGGTCGATATCGTTTCTTGCGTTTGTTTTCCCCGATCACTCCAGACAAAAGGAAAACAATGATGAAGCTCCGCCTCAACGCGGCCTCCGCGCTCGCCTTGATGTTCGCCCCCCAGCCTTTGCTGAAACCTGCGCGTTAGACGACCCGAATTTCGTTCCGCCCGCGAATGATGTCAGTCGCCCGGCGGCGGATTTCGTGTTGATGTCGATCGGCCTCGACGCCAATGGCGCTTTCAATATCCGGTCGGCGAAGCGCGCGAACGGCGTCGCCGATTACGGCTGGCAGATCGACAGGATGCAACGCGAATTGGCGCAACACCAGCCGCCTGCGAACGCTCGCACGCCCTTCGATTCCGGCGGCGAGGACGACGTCGTCATCGCTTTCCAGCTCGAACCCGGCGCATGGGAATGGGAAAGCGATCCGACCAGTGCGTTCTCCATGAAGAGCGGTCAGCGCTACAATCCGTTCAGCGCCGCCAAGCGCGTTTCGGGCAAACCGCGGCTTCTCGCGGTGCGGTTCAATGCGCCGACGTCGCTCGGCCAGTGCCGATTTGAATACAATCTCGGGGTCGTGGTAAAGCAAGGCGATCTCGCAACCCGCTGATCATCGATCCTGGCAGAGATGCCAGCGGTGTCGGCGCCTAGAGCGTCGGGCGATAAAGTGGAATCACCGGTTTTTCGCAATCCCGACGCGGCCAACAATAGAATAGACTTTCGGGCGATCCATATTTATCGCCCGAAAGTCTAACAGAAAGCAATTTCGGCGGGCGATCTAGCGCCCGCCTAAATTCACCGCTGCTTCGGCTTCCCTTCCGCCGCCAATTGGCTGATTGTCCGCCGCCATGAGCGACCCGACCCAGATCCGTTTCGACCCTTCGACCGCGCGGCCCGGCGCCTTTCGTGGGGTATTCTCTGAACTCTGGCGTTATCTGTGTACGGCCTATCTCGCCCTCGCCGGGTGGAAGATGCGCGGCGACTGGCCGCGCGACATTGCGAAGATGGTCCTGATCGCCGCGCCTCACACCTCGAACTGGGACGGGATCAACATGCTGGCCGCCGCCGGCTATTACCGAATTCCCCTGCGCTGGATGGGCAAGAAGGAACTCACGGCCGGTCCCTTTGGCGGGATTGTCAAATTGCTCGGCTGCGTTCCCGTCGACCGCAAGGGCGGCTCCGATCTTGTCAGGCAGATGCAGGAGGCGTTCAGCGCCTCTGCGCGCATGGTGCTCGCGGTCGCGCCCGAGGCGACGCGCGCGGCGACGCGCGACTGGAAATCCGGCTTCTATCACATCGCGCACGCCGCCGGTGCG
>JBGSSK010000430.1:0-1616 GCA_041737095.1 Parvularculaceae bacterium
CCGCCGCGCTGTTCCTGCTCGGCCTTTTCGCGCTGGCGACCCGCGCGCGCGGCCCCGAAGGGTTCCTGCTGCCCGGCCTTGCGATCGAGCCGGGGCTCGCGCTCCCCCTCCTTTCCGTCCCGATCATCATCTGCCTTGTGACGGCGGTCGCCGCCCGGCTGACGGTGCTGCGCACCTTGCGGGAGACCTACTGACGCGGCGCCTGCTCAATGGCGCCGCAAAGCCGCCTTGCGGCGACGGCTGGACCGGCGAACCGCAAAAAGGCTATCGTCGCCGGGTCGGGAATGATGAGGGTCGGGAAGCGTGCAGCGACTGCTTTATGCGATAGTGTTCCTGACGCTGGCGTGGGGCGCCGGGCTGCTGGTGTTCATTTCGAATTTGCCAAGGCCGAGCAGCGAACAGCCGCCGCCGGCCGATGGCGTCGTGGTGTTCACCGGCGGCGAGGACAGGATCGCGTCGGCGATGGCGCTCTTCAACGCCGGCGCCGGCAAGCGGCTGCTGATCTCCGGCGTCAACCCGAGCGTCACCCGCCCCCAAATGGCGGCCCTGTGGCCGGGCGACGCGCCGCTGTTCGATTGCTGCGTCGATCTCGGTCTCGAAGCGCGGACGACGCGCGGCAACGCCAGCGAACTCGACCGTTGGACGCGCGACCATGGCTTTCGGTCGCTGATCCTCGTGACCTCGGACTACCACATGCCGCGCGCGCTCGTCGAAGCGAGCGACCGGCTTCCCGATGTGGCGATCACGCCGTTTCCCGTCGCTTCCGCCGCTCTTGACCAGGGCGGTCGCCCGGAGACTTTCGATGACTGGAAACGGCTCGGCGGGGAGTATACGAAATATCTCGCCGCCCGCGCCAAGTCGATTGTCACTTGACCCGCATCCCGGCGGCGTATTTCACCCTTGTTGCTTGATGATCGCGGCGCGCAGCTATCTTTTCAGTTTCTTCATGGCCGCGACGACGGTCGTGATGGGCGTCATTTTCCTGCCGGCGCTCGCCGACCGCCGTTCGGCGCGCGCAATCACCCGCATTTGGGCGAAGTTCATGCTGGGGGGGCTCCGGATCATTTGCGGCGTTCGCCACGAGGTCGTTTCGCCCGAAAGCATTCCAACCAGCGGCGCGATCGTCGCCGGCAATCACCAATCGATGTGGGAGACGATCGCGCTTCTAGCGCTGCTGCCGCGCCCGGCGATGGTCCTGAAGCGCGAATTGCTGCAAATCCCGATTTATGGCTGGTGGGCGCATCGAACCGGCATTCCGATCGACCGCAGCGGCGGCGCCAAGGCGCTGCGCAAACTGCAGCGCGAAACCAAATGCCATATTGAGCGCGGCGACCAGATCGTCGTCTTTCCGGAAGGAACGCGCGGGGCCCCAGGGTCGCTCGGCCCCCTGCAGCCCGGCGTCGCCGGCATGTATCTCGCCGCGAACAGGCCGGTCACGCCGCTTGTCCATGACAGCGGCAGGGTCTGGCGCCACCCGAGCGGGCTCAAGACGCCCGGCTTGATCACCATCCGCTTCCTGCCGCCGATCAGCCCCGATCTGCCGCGCCGCGACTTCATGAAAGCGCTTGAAAAGGCGCTGCGCGCGGCGCCGATCCCGCGCGCCGACAGCGAGGCGG
>JBGSSK010000437.1:0-1687 GCA_041737095.1 Parvularculaceae bacterium
GCCCGGCCGCCGCCGGCCGGCCGCGCGCCCGGCGTTTCCAAGGCCTGGTTTTAACGTTAACATCTTGCGGCGGCCCCCATGGGGAGGGTCTGCGGCCGGCGGGATCCTGCCCTTCGGCATGACCCGGGGTATCTGGAGGAAGAGGGGCGAATGACCTCCGAAGTGGTGTTGATGAACCGCCAGGCGGTGGCGATGGCTGCGGACAGCGCCGTCACGATCACCGGCCACCAATATCTGAAGACCTATCAGTCGGTCGACAAGCTGTTCCCGCTGGTCGACGGGCAGCCGATCGCCGTGATGATCTACAACAACGCCGAAATCATGTCGACGCCGTGGGAGACGGTGATCTCGCTCTACCGCGACGCGGCGCGCGGGCGTTCGCTCGATACGGTGCAGGACTACGCCGAGGATTTCATGAATTTCCTGTCGGGCAATCCGGACCTTTTCCCGGCCGATCATCAGGACACGGAGTTCTTCAAGCTGATGGCGGTCGTGTTCACCGTGATCGCCGAGGACTTCGACGTGCAAATCCAGAAATTGTCCTCGACGCCGGGCGCGCGCGCCAAGGATCATCTGGGCGCCGTGTTCGAATTCGTCGTCGGCCAGCTGCACGCCGATTACCAGCGCTATCCCGATGACAGCGCGCGCGGCGACCTCGCCTGTTTTCCGGGCGGCATGGCCGAACAGGTCCGCCGCCGCTATCGCAACGAAATCGAACAGCTGATCCAGAGTCTTATCGCGTCGCTGCGCAATGATTACGGCGCCTTCGCCGTATCGGACTCGACGGTCGAGCGGTTGCGCGACATCGCGGTCTATTCGGCGACGCGGGACGCCTTCTTCGAGCATTACACCGGCGTCGTCTTCGCTGGCTTCGGCGCGCGCGACAAGTTTCCGTCGATGCGGTCTTACCTGACGTCGAGCGTCATCCTCGGCATATTGAAGCGCAAGCAGGACCGCGCCGCTGACATGTCGTCGGATGGCGGGCCGGTCGTTCAGCCCTTCGCGCAGGACCGGATGATCCGCACCTTCCTGACCGGCATGGACCAGTATCTGCGGATGTTCATGTATGGCGAGACGCTGAAGCTGTCGATGAACCTCGTGTCGGACGTGATCGGCCGCGCGCCGATTTCCGACCAGCAGCGGCAGGCGCTGTTCCGCGATTACTCCGAGAACAATATGGGCCACGCACTCCGTGAGTTTTTCAAGTCGATCGACGCCTATCAGTATGCGGTGCATACGCGGCCGATCTATCGCGCGATCGGCTCGCTGCCGAAGCGCGAGCTTGGCGAGACGGCGGCCTCGCTGATCAAGCTGAATTCATTTCAGCAAAAGGTAATGCATTCGGTCGAGACCGTCGGTGGACCGATCGATGTCGCCGTCATCACCCGCAATGGCGGTCTTGAGATGAAACGCGACAAGCCCGATTTGTAGGGCCCGATTTGCAGGAGCGTCAAATGGCTGAACGACTGAAACAGATCTGGGGCGGGTTTGAACGGGTGACGGCGCGCAGCCTCACCGGCCGCGGCGTCGAGAATATCGAGGTGCCGAACCGCCGGGAATTCGCCGCGCATGACAGCGAGTTCCTGCCGCAGAATTTTTCGGCGCCGGCGGACGCCGCCTTCGCCGCGCTCAAGCATCGACTGTCCGCGACCGAGCAGCGCGCCATGAAGCGCGAGGAGCGCCGGGC
>JBGSSK010000361.1:0-5330 GCA_041737095.1 Parvularculaceae bacterium
CGCCTGATGCTGGCGGCGCTGTCGCTGGCGGCGCTGTTGCTGCGACGGCGCCGTCGGCGCGCCAGCCTCCGATCAGGGCGGCTGCGAGGATGATCGCCGGAAAAGGCGTAGCAAACAGCGTTAGCGCCGAAAAAGACCCGACCGCGATCAGGATTTCCGAACGCTTTTTCAAAGTCCGCCGCGCGATCCGCGACAACGCCTCGATGACGAAGGCGAGGACCGCGGCGCGAACGCCGAAGAACGCCGCCTCGACAAGCGGCGTCGCGCCGAACGCCGCGTAAATCCAGCTGAGGAAAAACACGATGAGCGCGCCCGGCAGGACGAACAGCGCACCTGCGACGATCCCGCCTTTGACGCCGTGCAGCAGCCAGCCGACATAGGTCGCAAGCTGCTGCGCTTCGGGACCGGGGAGCAGCATGCAGTAATTGAGCGCGTGGAGGTAGCGCGCTTCGTCGATCCATTTCTTCTCGTCGACGAAAATCCGGTGCATCAACGCGATCTGCGCTGCTGGCCCACCGAACGACAGGCAGCCAATCCTGGCGGAAGCGGCGGCAAGTTCGCGAAAACTCGGCGGCATCGGTTTTTCGCTCTACCGTTTAAGATCCATCCATGCGCCGATCCCGGCTGACGTCGCCCGTTCGTAAATCATGGTGGCGGCGGCGAGATCCTGAAAGGCTGCGCCCGTCGAGTCGAATATCATTATCTCGTTTTCCCGCAGCCTTCCCGGCGTTCGCCCGGCGACGATATCGCCAAGTTCGGCGCGGACGTCCATATGGCTCATCGCATTGGCGGCGATGGCGGCGCGGAGATCACCCATGACGGCGCATTGATCGGTGACGTCCGTGACCACGGCGGATCGCGCCATCAGCGCCGGCGGAATCTCGTTCTTGTGCGGATTGTCGGCGCCGACCGCGACGACGACGGCGCCCGGCCTCAGCGCCTTCGGGAAAGCAAGCGGCGTATGCGCCGTCGTTGTCGTAATGATGACCTCGCTCTCGAATGCAGCGTGCGCAGGATCGCTGATCGTCGTTGCGGCCGGGCCGAATTCCCTGACGAGCCGCGCCGCTTTCGGGGAGTCGATATCGTAAAAGAGCAACCGCTGAAATCGCCGGAGAGGCGCAATCGCTTCAGCGTGCGCGCGGCCCTGGACGCCGCAGCCCCAGATGAAGAGAGTCGCCGCGGCGTGGCTCGCAAGCAAATCAACGGCGAGGGCGCTCGCCGCAGCGGTTCGTCGCAGCGTGACTTCGCCTGACTCCATGATCGCAAGCGGCGAGCCCGTTTCCGCGTCGAGAAGCATGAGCATGCCCTGAATCGTCGGAAGGCCTCGGCGCGCCGGATTATCCGGGAAATTTCCATTGACCTTGACGGCGGCGACGCCTCCTTGCGTAACGGCGCTCTTGATATGAAATGCGCCGCCCGCGGCCGACAGTTCAACCGGCGCCGGCGTTCTGGTCTGCCCTTCGGCGTAAAGGCGAAAGCCTTCGGCCGCCGCGCCGACGTAATCGCCGGGAGTGGCGAGGGCTGCGATATCGCTTCGCGAAAGGACAAGCGTTTGCGCGCCGGTCACACGGGCTTCCAGTCGTGTCGTTCAGCCTTCGCCCGGGTCGCCCAAGCGTAGAGCGCGTCATAAATCACGAGACCCTGCAAGAGCAGTTTGTGATCGTCCTCGTGCGTAATGCTGAGCCCGAGAGATAGCGCGTGGAGCCCGGCCGCTTCATGGGCCAGATCATGCCGGTCGGTGTCCGCGCCGCGGATGATCGGCTGAAGCGTCCGAACGCCGGGATCGTCGATCCCGAACCGATCGACAAAGGCATCAAAGCTGCAACGCTCGCCGACATGCGCGAACGGCGCGCCTGGAACGTCGAAGGCGACAGCTTTTTCCAGCTCCGCCGAGGAAAATACCTCACTTGCGGGAGCGAACAGGAATTCGGCGTCACGGTCGATGAATCGCCGGATGAGCCAGGGGCACGCGATGCGGTCGATTTTCGGGCGTTCGCGCGTCACCCACCGCGACGGGCGGCGATCGCCAAAAAGGTCGTGAAGAAGCGCACCGCGTTGCGCATCGAATGGATTAGCCTCGCCAGTGATCGCGTCGCCAATAAATCGTTCAAGTCGCGAGGCCAAAATGGCGCGGGCGGCTTCATGGTTCTCGATTATTGACGGTATGTCCGTCCAGTCGACAACGCGTCTCGGACGGAAGGAGTCAGGAAGCGCGTCAAATAGAATTGTGACATCTGCGCCATCGAGATCAGACTGTGCGAGCGCCGACGAAGGCGCGCGCGGCAGGTCGACGCCGTCGGCGCGAAGCGCTGCGTCCAGTCGGTCTGTCAGGCGGTTTTCCGGGTCGATGCCGCGCGAGGAGACTTCGACCTTGACGCCTTTCTCGGTCGCCAGACGACGCAACATTTCCCGCGCGAATACGCTCTTCACCGAGACATGCTGACAAACGAACAGGATCATCGACGGGGCGCCGTTCCCGGATTTCCTCGAATGCCGCATTGCCTAGCCCCGTCAATAAAGATATTCATAGATGAAGCGAAAATCCGCCATCAATAAAAGCCTTTTCTCTTCATGTTTCATGAGCGCCATTCATGAATACGGAAACGCCCAACCCCCCGCCGCCTTCGATCGGCTCCTTGCGCGCCTTCGAAGCGGCGGCCCGACATGAGAACTTCACCAGCGCGGCGCGTGAATTGTCCCTGACGCAAAGCGCCGTCAGCCACGCCGTCCGCGATCTCGAAGCGCGGTTCTCGGTCGCCCTTTTTCGTCGCACGGGCCGAATGGTCGAACTGACCGAGGCCGGAAAGCGTTACGCGCCATTCGTGCGCGAAGCCCTTGCACGGCTGCGGGCCGGCGATGAGGCGTTAAGAGATCCGGAACGGCGCGCCCGCGTTTTGACCGTGAGCGTATCCCCAAGTTTCGCGGCAAAGTGGCTCGGGCCGCGCATCGGCGAGTTCGCCTCGCTGCATCCCGATTTTGATCTGCGGGTCAGCGCATCGGCGGCGCATGTGGACTTCATCGACGACGACATCGATCTTGCAATCCGACATGGCGATGGCAATTGGCCGGCGCTGACGAGCATCCGCCTGTGCGAGGAAATGTGGCTGCCGGTCGCCGCGCCGCTGCTCGCCGGGAAGGTCAATACCGCAAACGATCTCGCCGGCATTCCGCTTATCCACCATCGGGACAGCGCAGCGTGGCGGCGATGGTTCGACGAACACGAAATCCCGGTTCGACAGCGCGCGCTGCCTGGCGTCACCTTCAGCGAAATGAGCCTCGCGATCGACGCCGCGGTTGCGGGCCAGGGCGTCGCGCTCGCAAGAAGCGCGCTGGCGGCCCGTGACCTCATCGCAGGCCGGCTAATCTGTCCGACGAAGTCCGGCAGTGAAGCTGACTTCTCCTACTGGATCGTCCGGCCGAAAGGCCGGGCGCGCAGCCGGAAGAGCACGCGTTTCATCGACTGGCTGAAGCAGGAAGCCGCCGCAGAGCAGCAGGCGCTTGCGGCGATCCTGGCCTAGATCGAACCGGTTTTTTCGAATTGCGAACAGATTGCGTCGCCGCGCGCGCCGATCTGCTGGACGGTTGCGGCGACTCTGTCGATATCGTCCTTGCCGTAGCCGCGTTCGAAGAACGCCGTGATCTCTGCTTCGATCTCGGATTTCGCGGAGCCGTTTTCGCTCATTTCGCCGACGCGGAGGAGGATGCTAACCACCTCGAAATCGCGATCATTCATTGACGCGGCCATATAGCCGGTGATGCAGGCGCAGGAGGCGCGGGGATCTGTGACGCCATTGCTGACGCTCACGTTCATGCAGGAGACGTAGACTTGCCTTGCAGTTTCAGTCACCGATGAAAACTGGTAATTTTGTGCGAATGCTGGCGCAAATATCGGCGCAGACGACGAAAGCATCGCGGCGCACGCCGCGCGAACCAACAAACGCATGGTGTTTCCCCCGAAACCGTCGCCCATAGCGACGCTTCAAGTGTGCTCCCGTCGGCGGTTTCGCGCAAGCGGCGTTTCAACACCAGGAATTCGGGCGGACGCAACGCCGCAATGCGCCGAACGGGGCTTGCCCGAGGGCGCAAAGACTGGCTCCGTTCAAGGGATGAACCCGCCCGCTGGTCCGCTCCCGCCGAAATTCGCCGACTGGTTCGCCGCGCGCGGCTGGACGCTGCGGCCGCATCAGCGGCAATGCCTGGCCGCAGCGCGCGATGGAAAATCACACCTGCTGATCGCGCCGACCGGCGGCGGCAAGACGCTCGCCGGGTTTCTGCCGAGCCTTGTGGAACTGTCCGACGCCGGATCGCAAGCGCGGTTGCACACATTGTATATTTCCCCGCTGAAGGCTCTCGCCGTCGATATCGCGCGCAATGTCGAGCGGCCGATCGCCGAAATGGCTCTTGAAATTTCGCTTGAGGCGCGCACGGGCGATACGCCGCCGCATCGCCGCCAGCGCCAGAAGCACGCGCCGCCCGATCTTTTGCTGACGACGCCGGAACAGGTGTCGCTGTTGTTGTCGCATGCTGACGCGGCGAAATTCTTCGCCGGCCTGCGAGCCATCGTCATCGACGAGCTTCATTCAATTCATGCGACGAAACGCGGTCATCTGCTGGCCTTGGCGCTGGCGCGGCTGCGCCGTCTGTCGCCGGGAATGCGTGTCGTCGGCCTGTCGGCGACCGTCCCGGATCCGGCGCCGCTTCTCGCCTTCCTGACGCCGCAGCATCAGCAGGCGGAAACCGCTACGCTCATTCGCGCCGACGGCGGCGCGGCGCCCGTCGTCCGCGTCCTCGCCGCCGAGAATCGCATTCCGTGGTCCGGACACTCGGCGCGTCACGCCTGGCGCGACGTCTATGATGCGATCCGCAGCGCCGGCATGACGCTGGTGTTCGTGAATACGCGAAGCCAGGCCGAGATGACGTTCCAGGCGTTGTGGTCGATCAATGACGACAATCTGCCGATCGCGCTGCATCACGGATCGCTCGACGTCGAACAGCGTCGCAAGGTCGAGGCGGCAATGACCAAGGGAACGCTGCGCGCCGTCGTCTGCACCTCGACCCTCGATCTCGGCATCGACTGGGGCGATGTCGACCTGGTCATCCAGATCGGCGCGCCGAAGGGCGCAAGCCGCCTCACCCAGCGCATCGGCCGCGCCAATCACCGGATGGAAGAGCCGTCTGCAGCGCTGCTGATACCCGGCAACCGCTTTGAAGTCCTGGAATGCCTCGCCGCGCGCGATGCGATCGAGGCTGGGGCGCTTGACGGCGACGAGGCGCGCGACGGCGCGCTCGACGTGCTGGCGCAGCATATCGCCGGCGTCGCCTGCGCCGCG
>JBGSSK010000403.1:0-4483 GCA_041737095.1 Parvularculaceae bacterium
TCCAGCGACAGGCCGGCTTCCGCCGCCGCCCCTGCGAGGTGCGGGCCCTCGTGCCAGGCCTCCGTTCCGCCCCAGATGCGCCGCGAAACGGCGCGCGCGAAGTCTAGGCCTGCTTTCGCTGTTTCTTCCGCGGCGACGCCAAGCCCCATCAACTGCGTCATCAGCGGCTGCGACGCGTCGACCTTGCCGGTCGCCAGGTCCATCACGATCGGATCCGGGCGTGGATAGGCGAAGGGGACGCCAAGACGCGCCGCCTCGCGCGGCGCGTCACGAAACAGGTAGGGCAGCCATTGCGGGCGATTGCGCTCGAAAAATGTCGGCTCACGCATCGCCAGCGGCCGGACGAAACGGAAATCGCATGCGATGTCGTAAGCGTCGGCGATTCCAGCGAGCCGGTCGATCGCGAGGTAGGAATACGGACTGCGGAACGACCAGTAGATTTCAAGTTTCGACCGGGGTTTCGGCATCGGGGCGGCGGCTCCTCTCGGGCTTCTTGAATCTTTGCGGCTGCAACCCTATGCGTCAACGCCAAAAGTCAGAATACGCGAGGAGTCCCGCCCGATGTCACGAAAGATGCGCGTCGCCGCCCTGCAGGCCGCCTTCGGGCCGGACATGAAGACGAATATCGCGACGATAGAAAGACTGGCGCGGGCGGCCGCGAAAGACGGCGCCAACGTGATCCTGCCGCCGGAATTGTTTCAGGGCCCCTATTTCTGCAAACGCGAGGAAACTGCGTGGTTCCGCCAGGCATTCCCGTGGCGCGATCACCCCTGCGTCACGGCGCTCGCGCCGCTGGCGAAGGAGTTGAATGTCGCACTGCCGATTTCGATTTTCGAGCGCGACGGGCAGGAATTCTACAACAGCCTCGTCATGGTCGACGCCGGCGGCGATTTGATGGGCCTTTATCGCAAGAGCCACATTCCCGACGGGCCGGGCTATGAGGAAAAATTCTACTTCCGGCCGGGAAACACCGGCTTCAAGGTTTGGTCGACGAAATTCGGGCGCATCGGCGTCGGCATATGCTGGGATCAGTGGTTTCCCGAAACCGCGCGAGCGATGATGTTGCAAGGCGCCGAGGTGCTGTTCTATCCGACGGCGATCGGAACCGAACCTGAAAATCCGACGCTCGACACTCAGCCACGCTGGCGTCGCGCGATGATCGGCCATGCCGTCTCCAACGTCGTTCCGGTTGTCGCGTCGAATCGCGTCGGCGATGAGGAAGGGCAGATTTTCTACGGCTCGTCCTTCATCGCCGATGAAGGCGGCGACTACCTCGCCGAGATGAACCGGACGGATGCCGGCTTCATCGCCACGACGCTTGATCTTGATCACTGCGACGAACGCCGCGCGAGCTGGGGGTTCTTCCGCGATCGGCGCCCCGAGCTCTACGGGCCGCTCACCGGCTGCCAATAAGCTCGTCGACCCACGCGGGAACGATGTCGCTGGCGCGGCCATAGCGGGCCTCCGAGAAAGCGAAAGCGTTCTCTGACGGCTCGAGGTTGAGTTCGATGCAAGGGACGCCGATTCTTCGCGCCTCGCCGACGAAGCCGGCGGCCGGGTAGACGCTGCCTGACGTGCCGATTGATGCGAACAGAGACGCTGCGGCAATCGCGTCTGCGATCCGATCCATTTGGCGCGGCATTTCGCCAAACCAGACGACATCCGGCCGCATCGCGCCGGGTTTGCCGCATGCCGGACAGCGCGACTGGGTCGACAACGCGCCGGTCCAGCGCGTTACCGCGCTGCACGATGCGCAGCACGCCTTGAGGAGCTCGCCATGCATGTGAATGACGCGTGTCGAGCCGCCGCGTTCATGCAGATCATCGACATTCTGCGTCACCAATGTCAGCGTGTCGCCGAAAACTTCCTCGAGCCGCGCTAGCGCTTCATGCGCCGCGTTCGGCGCGACGGCCGCGAGCCCTTCGCGGCGCGCATTGTAGAACGAATGCACGAGCGCCGGATCGGCCGCGAAGCCTTCGGGGGTTGCAACTTCCCGGTAGTCGTATTTCGCCCAGATGCCGTCCGGATCGCGAAAAGTCGAAACGCCGGAATCGGCGGAGATCCCGGCGCCCGTCAAAATGACGATATTGGGCGGCCGCTTCACCGCGCCAGAAAATCAGCCTTGCCGAGCGGCACGCCGGCGTTGCGGAGGTTGAGATAGGTCGCCGTCGCATGAAAGGCGACATTCGGCAAAACCCAGTTCAGCAAATATTGCGAGCGCTTCATGGTCATCGACGTATCGCGCATCGGCACCGTGATGTCAGCGTCGGGCTCAGCGTCGATCGCCGCCTTGTCGAGATCCTTGAGGTAGGCGTGCGCCTTCGCGATCCGTTCTTTCAGCTGCTCGAAATTCGTCTCCGTGTCGGGGAATGACGGCGGCTCCTGGCCGGCGAGGCGCGACAGGCCGCGCACTGCAATGTCACAGGCGATCTGGACTTGCCGCGCCATCGAGAACATGTCCGGCGCAAGGCGCCAGCTCGTATAAACCGTCTCATCGACGCCTTGCAATTTCGCATGGGCGGCCGCCTTGTCGAGGCCGCCGCTCATCCCGCGGAACAACTGATCGATCGACGCGAAGGCGACAGAAGATGCTGAGTGGGTCATCGCTGAATTCCTTTCGGGTTTTCCGGCGAAGATTAGACCTTTCTCGGATGTTGCAACAGCGGCCCGCCATCACATAAAAGTCAGCGCTGATGAAGCGCATCCTTTTTGTCTGCCTTGGCAATATCTGCCGCTCGCCCGCCGCCGAGGGCGTCCTCCGCGCGAGGGCGTCGTCGGCCGATATCGACCTTCACGTCGAATCGGCCGGAACCGGCGGCTGGCACGCCGGCGATCCCGCGGATGCGCGCATGATGCGGGCGGCGGCGCGACGCGGCTACCGGCTCGACCAGCACCGCGCAAGGCAAGTCGCTCTCTCCGACTTCTACGAATTCGACTTGTTGCTGGCGATGGATCTTGGCAATCAGTCCGACCTCCTCGCCATGGCGCCGCCGAATCGCGCGTGCGATATTCGGCTGTTCCTTGACTTCGCCGGCACGCGCGAGCGCGAAACGCCGGACCCCTATTACGGCGGACCGGAAGATTTTGAACGCGTGCTCGACTTGATCGAGGCCGGCGCCGACGGCCTCTTGTCCCATCTGGTCGAGTCCGGCGACTGAAAGCGGCGAAGCTGTCGGGGGCAATCGCACCAGCGCCCTCCATCCGAACGCCGGTCAGCCTGCCCTGACCTCGCTTGCAGCGAAGAGCGGATAGCTGGCGACGATTTCGTAATGCGCGGCGACGGATCCAAGATGCGATTCGTAGAGATGGAATTCGCCGACCCTGACCGGCCCTGCAGAAAAGAGCCCGTTGACGGCGCAAAAACCGGCGACCGCATCGGCCGCGGAGCCATTGAGGTATGCGAGCGTCACATGCGGCGTGAATTTTCGCTTCCCATCGCCGAATCCCGCCCGCTTCAATGCGGTCGCGACTTTTGACTGCACATGCGAAAGCCCTTGGCTTGCAGCGGCGCCGACCCACAGGGCGCGCGGTTTGCGGTCACCGAAGAACCCGCAGCCGGCGAGGCGAAGGTCAAAAGACGGCGCGCCAACGCCAGCGAGCGCCGAAGCGATTTCGTTGAAGCCGTGGCGATCGGTTTCGCCGATGAAGGCGAGCGTCAGGTGGAAATTTTCTTCGGGGAGCCAGCGCGCGCCGCGCATGCCGATCTGCAGCCCGGCGAGCGCCTCGATGATCTCCTCCGGAAATGAAATCGCCACAAAAAGTCGGCGCATGACGGGCCTCCTTGCGCGATCAGCGCACGGCGTCAGCCGCGGGTTCGGCTGCGCTTTTCGGCGAAAGCGGCGTCCATTTCATGACGCGCGGACAAATGAAAGCGAGGCATCCGGTCGCCTTCAGGGCGCCGTCCGGTTGCGGGTCGATCTTCAGTCCGTACCAGATCAAGCGGCCCTTGATCATCGATTCGTCAATCGCCGCGATCTTTCCGTCGCGATAGAAGCCGCCTTTCCGCGCTTCGAGGCCCCTGATGAAGACAAAGCCGGCGATCGGCTCGCCCCCCGGGAGCGTATCCCTGCCGGTCGGGCCGTTCGGCTCAACAGTCCTGAGAACGCTCGCGCAGGTCAGCGCCTGATCCTCCTTGCAAGGATGAAAACGGATGTCGAGCGACGCCCCGGCCGCTTCTTTCTCGAGCGACGGCCCGGTATTGAAATCGCCGGAAAGGCCGGCAGCGTCCGCGACGACGCCGACGCCCGCTGCAAGAAAGACCGGAACGAGCGTCGCCGCCAGCTTTCCAAGACGCTTCATCGTCCGCCTCGCCTTTTCGTCCGTCCAAAAGGCAAGTATCCCTGCCTATGGAGCGCGATGCAACGCGCGCATCCGCGATGAAAGAATAGGGCCGACATCGTGAACAAGGTATTATTGCTCGGTTCCGGTTATGTCGCGCGCCATTTCGGCGCCCGGCTGCTCGCGGCCGGCGGCGCGGTCGCCG